>NZ_JBYSYM010000023.1:0-121421 GCF_058783375.1 Acidovorax sp. FW305-C-20-28
GGCGTCCAATCGCCCGATTTCGCCCCAACCCTTCGGGCAAGTGCCTTGCCGGGCGGTCTGCGGCGTTGCGGCGCTTGTTGGTAGCCGGGCTATCAACTGCGCACCGCGCCTTGCATCCCATCCCGGCAAGGCTCTTGCGCGGCCCTGAAAAAGCCGTAAACACGTTCTTGCAGCTATCCATAACCATCTGCAATCCCTATCCGCTGCTACACTCAATGAACTCTGCCTAATCCATTTGTGTCTGACTCTGCGGCCTCCCATCTCGTAGACCTGCGCGATCTGCGCCTGGACATTGCACACGCGCTCGTGGCGCAGGCAATCGGCAGCGAAGCGTCCCTGCAACGCGAAGCGCCGTCCCGCTACCTCCAAGGCCTGATCGACGGCCTGTGCGAGCTCTCCCTCAAGGACCCCCTGACCGGGCTGGCCAACCGCCGGCATTTCCGCGCCGTGCTCGAGCGCGAAATCGACCGCGTGACCCGGTCTGGCGAGGCCGCCCTGCTGCTGATGCTGGACATCGACCATTTCAAGGCCGTCAACGACACCCATGGCCACCTGGCGGGCGACGTGGTGCTGCAGTCGGTGGCGCGCACCCTGAGCGCCTGCGTGCGCCCCATGGACACCCTGGCGCGCTACGGCGGCGAGGAGTTCGCCGTGGTGCTGCCCGCCTGCCAGGCCGCCTTTGGCAAGGTGGTGGCCGAGCGCATCCGCCGCGCCGTGGCCAACACCCCCGTCAGGATCTCGCCCTCCGTGGAGCTGAACGTCACGGTCAGCATCGGCGGGGCCTTCGCCCTGCAGTGGATCCGCTCGACCACCCTGCTGTGGACCGACCGTGCCGACCACCAGCTCTACCAGGCCAAATCGTCGGGTCGCAACCGGGTGAGCATCGAAGAGCAGCCCGACAGCACCGTCAGTGCCGAAGAAAAGAGCCTGTTGTTCGGCCCCTTGTACACCCCCTCGGGCTGGGGTGACCTGCCCCCGCTGGACACAACAGGCAGCGCCAACTGAAAGTTAGAAGATGAGCGACGCGCTGTCCCCCCCACCCACATCCTCCGACGCCCCACCCTCGCCCGCGCTGCCACCCGGCGCGGCGGCCACCGGTGCGCGCATCATTGCCATCACCAGCGGCAAGGGCGGCGTGGGCAAGACCTTCGTGTCGGCCAACCTCGCGGCAGCCCTCACGCGCCGTGGCCAGCGCGTGCTGGTGCTTGACGCCGACCTGGGCCTGGCCAACCTGGACGTGGTGCTCAACCTGCACCCCAAGATCACGCTGCACGACGTGTTCACCGGCAAGGCCCTGCTGGAGGATGCCGTCATCCAGGCGCCCGGCGGCTTTTCCGTGCTGCTCGCCGGTTCGGGCATGGTGGAGTACTCGCGCCTCACGCCCGAGGTGCGCAACCAGTTCCTCAACGTGATCCAGGCGATCGCGCCCAACTACGACGTGATCCTGCTGGACACCGGTGCCGGCATCTCCGACGTGGTGCTGTTCTCGATTTCGCTGGCCTCCGAGGTGCTGATCGTGGCCACGCCCGAGCCGACCTCGCTGACCGATGCCTATGCCGCCATCAAGGTGCTGGCCATGCAGCAAAAGCGCCAGCATGTGCGCATGGTGATCAACCAGGCGGCCCGCCCGGGCGACGGCCGGGCCATCACCGGGCAGCTGCAGCAGGTGCTGGACCGCTTCGTGAGCACCGAGACCGGCCGTGGCGTGCGCCTGATCCACATGGGCGACATCCCGGCCGACCCGTCGGTGCGCGACGCGGTGATGCGCCGCCAGTTGCTGCTGCTGCAGACACCGGGCTGCCCGGCGGCACTGGCCATCGCCCAGCTGGCCAACAAGATCGAGACCACGCTGCTCGCCCCTGCAGCCTGAAGTAAAACACCCCCTGAGTCGCTTCGCGCCTTCACCCCTCTCTCATATTGCTTCGCAATCTGGGAGGGGGACGCCCCCAGCGCGGCGGGGCGGCCCTTGCGCGGGGGCACTGGCCTTGGGCGCGCCAGTTTCATGCGTCGCGGGCGGCGCGCAGCGCAATGAATAGCTGATACGAGCGGCCCACCAGCCCGGTTTGCGCGACAATCATGCCCGCCCGGAGCCCGCCTCCGGGCGGGCCATTTCTTTTCTGCCCAGCCCTTGCGAGCGCAACAGCGCCTATCCCCGTGAACGACGTCCTCAATATCTCCTGCTACAAGTTCGTGCCCCTGCCCGATGCCCAGGCGCTGCGCGACCTGCTGCACGAGCGTGCCGTGGCCGCGCAGCTCAAGGGCACCATCCTGCTGGCCGAGGAAGGCATCAACTTCTTCCTGGCGGGTCCGGCCGATGCCGTGCGCGGTTTCGTCGATGCGATGCGCAGCGATGCACGCTTTGCCGACCTCGCGCCCAAGGAGAGCTGGTCGGACACGGTGCCGTTTCGCAAGATGCTGGTCAAGGTCAAGCGCGAGATCATCCGCATGGACCACCCCACCATCCAGCCCTCCACCGGCCGCGCCCCGGCCGTGACGCCAGCCACGCTGCACCGCTGGCTGGCCCAGGGCCGTGACGATGAGGGCCGCGAAGTGGTGACGCTCGATACCCGCAACGCCTTCGAGGTGGACGAGGGCACGTTCGACCATGCCATCGACTGGCGCATCGACAAGTTCACCGAGTTCCCCCCCGCCCTGCGCGCCCACAAGGCCGAACTCGCGGACAAGACCGTGGTGAGCTTCTGCACCGGCGGTATCCGCTGCGAGAAGGCGGCCATCCTCATGCGCGAGGAAGGCCTCGACCACGTCTACCAGCTCGAAGGCGGCATCCTCAAGTATTTCGAGGAGACCGATGGCGCGCACTACCACGGTGGCTGCTTCGTCTTCGACGAGCGCCGGGTGCTGGCGTCCGACCTATCGACCGATACGCCACCCAAGGCCTGACTCAATCCGCGCGGAAGCGGTGCTCCGGCAGCGGGATGAATTCGGTCTCGCCGGGCACGGAGGTCATGCGGCCGGCCTCCCAGTCCGCGGCGGCCTGCACGATGCGTTCCTTGCGGCTGGAGACGAAGTTCCACCACATGTGGCGCGGGCCATCGAGCGCATCGCCGCCAATGAGCATCAGGCGCACGGCCTGCTCGCCCGCCTGAAGCCGCACAGGCGCAGCGGCACCGGCGGGCAGCACCGCCAGGGTGTGGTCGGGCAGCGGCTCACCATCGAGCAGCAGCGCAGCATCCACCGGGTAGAGCGCCATCTCCTGCGCCAGGGCCGGCGGCAGCTCCAGCACACCACCCGCAGGCAGTTGCACGTCCAGGTAAAGCGTGGGCGCATAGGTCGCCACGGGCGAGGTCTGGCCAAAGGCCGTGCCGATCAGCACGCGCACCACGGCATCGCCCACCCGCACTTCGGGAATCGCCGCGGCCGGGGTGTGCACGAAGGATGCGTCAACCTCCTCGGCCGCCACCGGCAGGGCCGCCCACAGCTGGATGCCATGGTTCACATAGGGCTGGTCCGCCAGCGACTCGGGCCGGCGCTCGGAGTGCACGATGCCGTTGCCGGCCGTCATCCAGTTGATGGCGCCGGGCTCGATCTGCTGCACATAGCCCAGGCTGTCGCGGTGCATGATGGCGCCCGAGAACAGGTAGGTCACCGTGGCCAGGCCGATGTGCGGATGGGGCCGCACATCGTGCGCGGCACCAGGCTCCACCGTCACCGGACCGAAATGGTCGAAGAAGATGAACGGCCCGACCGAGCGGCACTGCACGGCCGGCAGCAGGCGCCGCACGGTGAAGCCGCCCCCCAGGTCCTTGGCATGGCCGGACAGGCGCAGGACGGCGCTCATGGGCGTGCTCCAGCGCTGGAGGCGCAAAGGCGTTGGCATCGTTGCATGGTGGACTCCTGTGATCGTGGGGTTGGTGTCAGTTGGGTTGGAACCGGGCAGCCAGTTCGGCCACCCGCTGTCCCAGCACGCGGGCCGTGTCCAGATCGCCCCGTGCCATCTCGCCCGCGGAAGCGTCCGACGGCGACTGAGCCATGGCGCCGCTGTAGGCACCGAGCCAGTTCACGTCGTTGCGCGTGGCGGTCTTGGAGTTGGACGGCAGCACGCCCGCCCCCACCCACAGGCCGCCATGCTGCATGGCCAGGTGGAACAGGTAGTCGAGCGTGATCTGCTTGTCGCCATTGGTGGCGGCGCTGTTGGTAAAGCCGGCGAACAGCTTGTCCTTCCAGGCCTGGCTGAACCAGGGCTTGGACGAAGCGTCGGCAAAGCGCTTGAACTGCCAGCTCGGCCCGGCCATGTAGGTGGGCGAGCCGAAGATGATGGCGCTGGCGGCGGCCAGGGTTTCCCAGCCGCCCTCGGGCAGGCTGCCGTCCGCATCGATGGCGATCAGCTCGGCACCCGCACCATCGGCCACGGCCTGGGCCATGCGCTGGGTGTGGCCATAGCCCGAGTGGTAGACGACAGCGACGTGCGGCATGCGGCGTTTCCTTGAGAGTTCAAAGCGCCATCATGCCGCAGGATGGTGGCCTCAGCGCGAAGAACGGCGCGCGTCCACGCTCCAGCCGCCGGCTCCGAAGGCGGCCAGGGCCAGCAGGCCGCCGACGACGCCCACATTCTTGAAGAACATCAGCTGCTGCATCATCTGCTTGTCGGCCGGCAGGGCCCAGTAGGCATGGAAGAAGAAGCTCGCCACCAGCGTGAAGAACGCCAGGGCCAGGGCCGCAAAGCGGGTACCGACGCCGAAGATCAGGGCCAGGCTGCCCAGCACTTCCACGGCAGCGGCAATCGCAGCGGCCACGGTGGGCATGGGCAGGCCGACCGAGCTGATGTAGCCCACGGTGCCGGCAAAGCCGGTGAGCTTGCCGATACCGGCGGGCAGGAACAGAGCGGCCAGCAGCAGGCGCGAAGCCAGGGCCAGGGGGTTTTGCAGGGAATTGAACATGGTGGACTCCTTCAGGTGACAGGTAAAAAGCGGTGGATGGATGGATGGGAGAAAGCGGGTCAGGGTGCGAGATCGAATACCAGCACCTCGGCATCCTGGCCCTCAGTCAGTGCCAGGGCTGTTTCCTGCTCGATCAGCGCAGCGTCGCCTGCCGACAGGGCCTGGCCATTGGCCTTCAGGCTGCCGCGCACCAGGTGCACATAGGCCTTGCGCGCCGGGTCGAGCACCAGGCTCGCCGACTCGCTGCCGTCGATCAGGCCGGCATAGAGCGTGGCGTCGGCATTCACCCGGACGGAGCCCTCGGCGCCATCGGGCGATGCCACGCGCCGCAACCGGCCGCGCTTTTCGGCATCGGCAAAGGTCTTTTGCTCGTAGCCGGGCGCCACGCCCTGCACGTCGGGCAGCAGCCAGATCTGCAGGAAATGCGTGGTCTGGCCCTCGGCGTGGTTGAACTCGCTGTGCTGCACGCCCGTGCCTGCGCTCATGCGCTGCACGTCGCCGGGCGGAATGCCCTTGACGTTGCCCATGCTGTCCTTGTGGGCCAGCTCGCCCGACAGCACGTAGCTGATGATCTCCATGTCGCGGTGGCCATGGGTGCCGAAGCCCATGCCCGCAGCGATGCGGTCTTCGTTGATCACGCGCAGGTTGCCAAAGCCCATGTGCTCGGGATCGTAGTAGCCCGCGAACGAGAAGCTGTGGTACGAATGCAGCCAGCCATGGTCGGCATAGCCGCGGTCTTGGGATTTGCGAACAGTCAGCATGGTGTGTGCCCCTTTCAAGACTCGACTGTAGGCCTCTGCCCCGGGCACCGGGGGCTGGCGTATTGATGGCATGATTCAAAAAAATTGAATTAACATGGCAACACCATGCAAAACCCACGCGATGTGCTGACCCCGGACAGCCTGACCATGCTGCAGGTGATCGCCGAGGCCGGCAGCTTTGCCGCCGCGGCGCGGCAGCTCGGCCTGGTACCCAGCGCCCTGACCTACCGCGTGCGCCAGATCGAAGACGCGCTCGATGTGCTGCTCTTTGACCGCAGCGCGCGCCAGGCCCGCCCCACCGAAGCAGGCGCGGAACTGCTGCGCGAGGGCACGCGCGTGCTGCAGGAGATCGATGCCGTGGCCCACCGCGTGCGCCGCGTGGCCACGGGCTGGGAGCCGCAGCTCACGCTGTCGGTCGATGGCGCGATCTCGCCGCACACCATGATGGAGCTGGTGGACGCCTTCTACGCCATGGCCCCGCCCACGCGCCTGAAGCTGCGCGACGGCATCATGACCGGCACGCTGGAGGCCCTGACCTCGGGCCGGGCGGACCTGGCCATCGGCGTGACCATTGCCGGCTCCAGCGTGGCAGGCCTGCAGCAGGCGCCGCTGGGCGACGTGCTGTTCATCTATGTCGTGGCGCCCCACCACCCCCTGGCCAACGAACCAGAGCCGATCACCGACGCGACCCTGCTGCAGCACCGCGCCGTGGCCGTGGCCGACTCCGCCCTGCGCGGAGGCGCCACCATGGGCCTGCTGGGCGGGCAGGACGTGCTCACCGTGGACACCATGCAGGCCAAGGTGCGCGCCCAGCTGCGTGGCCTGGGCGGCGGCTTCCTGCCCGAGCCCATGGTCCGGCCCTACCTGGAGGCCGGGCGCCTGGTGGCGCGCAAGGTGGCCCGGCCCGAACGCCTGGTGCGCGTGAACTATGCCTGGGGCGGCCCGGGCTTCACCGCGCCCGGCCGCGCGCTGCAGTGGTGGCTCAACCAGCTGCAAAGCCCTGCCACGCGGCGCGCACTGCTGGAAAACCACCATCATTTCTGATGCGCAGCCCTGTGCCGGGCGTGTAGAGTGGTCCATGCCGGAGTTTTTCAGCCAACCGTTCCCGAAAGGCCTCCCATGAGCAAACCCATCTCCCGCCCCGCCAAACGGCCCCGACGCCCCGCAGCCGCCCCGGCCAAGGCAGCCACCCCCTCCTCCTCACCCGCTGCCGGCGCCCCATCTCCCCGGCATTTCGCCATCATCGGCGCCGGCATGGCCGGCATCGCCTGTGCCCGCACCCTGGTACAGGCAGGGCACCAGGTCACCGTCTTCGAAAAATCCGCCGCCGCCGGCGGGCGCACGACCACCATCGACTCGCCCTTCGGCGGCTTCGATGCCGGCGTGCAGTATTTCACCGTGCGCGACGCCCGCTTTGCGCGCGCCATCGACACCGTGCCCGGCCTGTGCAAGCGCTGGAGCGCCAATTCCGTGCGTGTGCTCGACGCGGCCGGCCGCGTGACCGCCGCCGGCCTGCCCACGCGCGAGGCCCACTGGGTCGCCAGCCCCGGCATGCAATCGCTGGTCACCGCCTGGGCCGAGCCGCTGGCCCAGGCCGGCCGGCTGCTCACCCACACCCGCGTCACGCGCATCGAGCACGACGCCCTGAATGCCACCGGCTGGCAGCTGCGCACCGAAGACCCCGATGGCGGCCAGCATGTGTACGCCGGCTTCGACGCCGTACTGCTGGCCCAGCCCGCCACGCCCGCGCAGGCCTTGCTGTCCACCTCGGGGATCGACAGCAGTCTGTCGCCGGCCCTCTCCAGTGTGGCCATCGCCCCCTGCTGGACGCTGATGCTGGCCTACCCGCAGGCCGTGCGCCCCGGCCTGACCACGCTGGGACCGCAGTGGAATGCCGCACGCAGCACACACCACCGCATTGCCTGGCTGGCGCGCGAATCCTCCAAGCCCGGCCGCCCCAGCGTGGAGCGCTGGACCGTGCAGGCCAGCCCCGCTTGGTCGGCCGAACACCTGGAAGACGATGCCGAGCGTGTGCAGGCCAAGCTGATCAAGGCCTTTGCCGAGGTGACCGGCATCCGCGCCCAGCCTGCACACGCTCAGACCCAGCGCTGGCGCTATGCGCAGACCACGCACCCCCTGGGCCGCAGCCATCTGTGGGATGCCCAGGCCGGACTGGGCGCCTGCGGCGACTGGTGCCTGGGCCACCGCCTCGAAGATGCCTTCGTGTCCGGACTGGAGCTGGCCCTGGCCGTGGCATGACGGGAGGTGGCGCCCCGGCGGGGACCTATGTCGGTCGTTTCGCCCCCTCGCCGACGGGCCCGCTGCATGCGGGCTCGCTGGTGGCCGCCCTGGCCAGCTGGCTCGATGCCCGTGCTGCGGGAGGCCGCTGGCTGGTGCGCATCGAGGACGTGGACACGCCGCGCTGCATCCCGGGCGCGGGCGAGTTCATCCTGCAGCAACTGGCCACCTGCGGCCTGGTGCCCGACGCTCCGCCGCTGTGGCAATCTGCACGCGGCACCATCTATCAGCAGGCCCTGGACCACCTGGTGGCCGAGGGCGCTGCCTACCCCTGCGCCTGTTCGCGCAAGGACATCGAGGAGGCCCAGCTCGCGCTCGGCCATGCGCGCGAGCGCCATGCGGCCCTGCCCTATCCCGGCACCTGCCGCCATGGCCTGAACGGGCGGGCAGGCCGCTCCTGGCGCTTTCGCGTCCCGGCGGGGCTGCCCCCGACGGAATGGACCGACCGGCGCCTGGGCGCCCAGCGGCAGGATGTGGCCTCGGACATCGGCGACTTCGTGCTGCGCCGCGCTGATGGCCTGTGGGCGTACCAGCTGGCCGTGGTCGTCGATGACGCGGCCCAGGGCATCACCCACATCGTGCGCGGGGAGGACCTGGCCGACAACACGCCGCGCCAGATCCTGCTGCAGCGTGCGCTCGGCGTGGCCACGCCGCAGTACCTGCATACCCCTTTGGTCTGCGGTGACAATGGCGAAAAGCTGTCCAAGCAGAACGGCGCCCAGGCCCTGGACCTGGGCCAGCCCGTGCGGGCGCTGGAGCAGGCTGCACGGGCCCTGGGCCTGCCTGCGCTGGCACATCCACACAACACTTGCAGTGGCGATGCGCTGGCGCAATGGGTCAGAGCGTGGTCCAGAAACTACAATGGCCCATCGTGACCGAACTGCAACCCCTTTCTCCCGCCGCTGACAAGGCGGCCCCCGCGGCCAAGGCGCCACGGCAACCCGGCGATGGCGCTGTGCCCGCCGGTGTGACCCACCCCAAGACCATCAAGAGCTTCGTGCGCCGCGCTGGGCGCACCACCACAGGCCAGGCCAAGGCCTTCGAAGACCTGGGCCCGCGCTTCCTGCTGCCCTATGCCGCCGCCCCGCTCGACGCCGCTGCCGCCTTCGGCCGCACGGCCCCGCTGATCCTGGAGATCGGCTTCGGCATGGGCGAGGCCACGGCGCATATCGCGCGCGTGCGCCCGGACGACAATTTCCTGTGCTGCGAAGTGCACGAGCCCGGCGTGGGGGCCCTGCTCAAGCGCATCGGCGAACAGGAGATCGGCAATATCCGCATCCTGCAGCACGATGCCGTGGAAGTCATCGACCACATGCTGGCACCGGCCAGCCTCGATGGCGTGCATGTCTTCTTTCCCGACCCCTGGCACAAGACCAAGCACAACAAGCGCCGGCTGATCCAGCCGCCGCTGGTGGCCAAGCTGGCCGCCCGGCTCAAGCCCGGCGGCTACCTGCACTGCGCCACCGACTGGGAACCCTACGCCCAGCAGATGCTGGAGGTGCTGGGTGCCGAGCCGCTGCTGGCCAATACCGCCGAAGGCTTTGCACCGCAGCCCGACTACCGCCCGCTGACCAAGTTCGAGAACCGCGGCCTGCGCCTCGGGCATGGCGTCTGGGACATCGTGTTCGTACGGCGCAACTAGCTGCGCCCCCTTTACCGGACCGCCACCACCCCGCCTATGAAGCCCATTCTGCAACACCTGGTTGAAATGACCGGCCACCGCGACCACTTGCGGCTGGAGGTGTCGGTGCTCTCCACCTTGCAAAAGCTCAGCGGCATCAAGGCGGTCCGGGCGCTGGAGCTGTTCACCGACAAGGGCGTGGCCCATGTGCGGCCTCGCACCTGGGTCGAAGAGGGGCAACTGGTCTCCACCGATTCCGAGGCCGCGGCCGACCCGCGGCGCGAACTGCTGGAGCAGTACTCCGAGCTGTGCGAATGTGTGAAAAACCAGGGCGACAGCGCGCTGGCGCACCGCCCCGGGCGCCACACGCTCTGGCTGCCGGTGTGGATGCACGAGAAGGTCAGCACCTGCCTGGAAGTCACCCAGTCGCGCCCCTTCTCGGCGCACAAGCTCGAGGTGATCAAGGGCGTGTTCCTGGTCTACCAGAACTACCAGAACCTGCTGGACTACAGCGAGCGCGACGCGCTCACGGGCCTGTTCAACCGCAAGACCTTCGACGAGCAGTTCTCGCGCAATGCCGCCAGCGGCCTGAGCAGCAGCCGCCCGCAGGGCGCCGAAGCGCTGGTCAACGAGGAAGTGACGACCGACAGCGAGCCCGCACAGAACTGGCTGGCCGTGGTGGACATCGACCATTTCAAGCTGGTCAACGACCGCTTCGGCCACCTCTACGGCGACGAGGTGCTGATCCTGATCGCCAACATCCTGCGCAGCTCGTTCCGCTCGCACGACCGCATCTTCCGCTTCGGTGGCGAGGAGTTCGTGGTGCTGCTGCGCAACATCACGCTGGCACGCGCGCACAAGGTGTTCAACCGCTTCCGCGAGACCGTGCAGGAGTACGACTTTCCGCAGGTGGGCCGGGTAACGGTCAGCCTGGGCTTCGTGGGCACCTCGCGCGGCTCGCCGGTCGAGATCCTGGGCCAAGCCGACCAGGCGCTCTACTACGCCAAGGAGCATGGCCGCAACCAGGTCTGCTTCTACGAAGACCTGGTGGCAGGCGGGCACCTGACCGCCAAAGTCGCCAACGACGACGTCGAATTGTTCTGACCGACCCGCCCGGCCCACTACAGGCGACCGGTGCACGCATCAACGGCTGAACGCCTTGTTCAACGCCGCCAGCAACTCCTTGCGCGACTGCTCGCGCGCTACCGGGTGGCCGCCCACATGCACGCCCTGCCCCGGATACACCCCATTGGGCACATCGGTGCGCAGGCGCAAGGGCACGGTGCTGTCGAAGCCGTGGTAGGCCCCGTCGTAGGCCACGACCCGCACCTCGCGGCCGCCCGAGGCATCGCTGCGCGGTGCGGCCAGGGCCTGGCAAGGGGCGGCGGGGGTCCAGTCGTCCGCCTTGCCCACCAGCATCAGCGTGTCGGTCGCCGGCCGGTAGCCGCCGCGCAGGTCGGAGCCGCAGCCCGGGTAGAAGGCCACCGACAGGCGCGGCAGCACCTTGGTGGCCGCCACGTCGGCATGGCGCAGGTTGCTGGCGGCCAGCACGGCACTGCCGCCGTGCGACCAGCCCAGCAGCGCCAGGCGCTGGCCGTCCACGCCCGGCTGGGCCGCCAGCCACTGCAGGGCGGCCAGGGCATCGCGCCGCCGGTCGTTTTGGTTGATCTTGCGCGTGCCCACGCGCTGGGTGCACAGCTCTTTTTCGCCGCGCGGCGTCAGGGAATCCACGGCCAGCGCATGCCAGCCCTGCTCGTTGAGCAGGGCCGCATACTCGCGCATGCGCTCGGCCGGCTGGCCGCGCCGGTTGAGCATGCCACCACAGCCGTGCAGCAGCAGCACGGCCGGCTGGGGCTTGAGGACGTCCTTGCCGCCCACCGGGGCCAGCGCCGCCGGCGGGCGGTACCACCAGGCCTGCAAGCTCACGGTGCCGCCGGAATCACCGGCGGGCGCCGGAAACTGCACCCGCTCGACCGCCTCCAGGGAAAGCTGCGCCCGGGCCGGCGATACCAGCCCCAGCAGGCCGATCAGCCCCAGTGCACCCGCACGCCAGGCCGCGATGAAAGGGGTTGGCACGGGGCGGCCCATTCGATGTGCCTGCTGTCCGTGCCCTGGCCCGGTCCGTGGCCTCAGGCGCGTTCGCGCACCCAGGCCTCGACGCTGGCCAGCGCGGCCGGCACGCCCGCAGCGTTGGTGCCGCCGGCCATGGCCATGTCGGGCTTGCCGCCGCCCTTGCCGCCGACCTGCTGGGCCACGAAGTTGACCAGTTCGCCGGCCTTGACCTTGCCCACGCTGTCGGCCGTCACGCCCGCAGCGATCTGTACCTTGTCGCCGTCGATGGCGGCCAGCACGATGGCCGCGGTCTTGAGCTTGTCCTTGAGCTTGTCCATGGTGTCGCGCAGGGCCTTGGCGTCGGCACCGGGCAGGGCCGCGGCCAGCACCTTGATGCCGTTCACGTCCACCGCCTGGTTCACCAGTTCGTCGCCCTGGCTCGATGCCAGCTTGCCCTTGAGCGCGGCGATTTCCTTTTCCAGCGCCTTGATGCTGTCCAGGGTCTGGCCAATGCGGCTGTTGAGCTCGGCCACGGGGGTCTTGAAGCTGCCGGCCGCCTGGGTCACGGTGTCTTCGAGCTGCTGCAGGTAGGCCAGCGCATTCGTGCCGGTTACGGCCTCGATGCGGCGCACGCCAGCGGCCACGCCACCTTCGGCCACCACCTTGAACAGGCCGATGTCGCCCGTGCGCTGCACGTGCGTGCCACCGCACAGCTCGCGGCTGGTGCCGATGTCGAGCACGCGCACGGTCTCGCCGTACTTCTCGCCGAAGAGCATCATGGCGCCGGTCTTCTGGGCCGATTCGATGTCCATCACGCGCGCCTGGGTGGGCACGTTGGCCAGCACTTCCTCGTTCACCAGGCGCTCGATCTCGCGCACCTGGGCATCGGTCACGGGCGCGTTGTGGGCAAAGTCGAAGCGCGTGCGCTCGGCGTTCACCAGGCTGCCCTTTTGCTGCACATGGCTGCCCAGCACTTCGCGCAGGGCCTTGTGCATCAGGTGGGTGGCCGAGTGGTTGCGCACCGTGGCGGCGCGCAGGGCCGTGTTGACCTCGGCCTGCACCGTGTCGCCCACATTCAGCGTGCCCTCTTCGAGCGTGCCGTGGTGGCCGTACACGTCGGCCTTGATCTTGAGCGTATCGCCCACCGCAAAGCGCGCCGAGCCGCTGGTGATGACGCCTTCGTCACCCACCTGGCCGCCGCTTTCGGCATAGAAGGGGGTGGTGTCGAGCACCACCACGCCATTCTGGCCGGCCTTGAGGGCCGCGGTGCTGGTGCCGTCCACGTAGATGGCGGTGATCTTGGCGCTTTCGGTCAGTTGCTCGTAGCCGGTGAAGCGGTTCACCTCGCCCGTGTACTCCAGGGCCTTGTCCATCTTGAACTTGCCGGCAGCACGGGCCTGGGCCTTCTGCTTTTCCATGGCGACCTTGAAGCCGGCTTCGTCCACTTCGACATCGCGCTCACGGCAGACGTCGTTGGTCAGGTCCAGCGGGAAGCCATAGGTGTCGTGCAGCTTGAAGGCCACGTCGCCAGGCAGCACCTTGGCACCGCCGGCCAGGGCGGCGTCGAGGATTTCCATGCCGTTGGCCAGGGTCTCGAAGAAGCGTTCTTCCTCGGCCTTGAGCACTTCGGTGATGCGCTGCTCCTGCTCGCGCAGCTTGGGATAGGCGTCACCCATCAGGCGCACCAGTTCGGCCACCAATTTGTGAAAGAACGGGGTCTTCTTGCCCAGCTTGTAGCCATGGCGGATGGCGCGGCGCACGATGCGGCGCTGCACGTAGCCGCGCCCTTCGTTGCTCGGGATCACGCCGTCGCTCACCAGGAAGGCGGTGGCGCGGATGTGGTCGGCGATCACGCGCAGGCTCTTGTTGTTCAGGTCGGCCACGCCGGTTTCGCGGCCGGCGGCCTTGATCAGCGCGTCGAACAGGTCGATCTCGTAGTTGCTGTGCACGTGCTGCAGGATGGCGGCCAGGCGCTCCAGGCCCATGCCGGTATCCACACAGGGCGCAGGCAGCGGCGTGACCGAGCCGTCCTCGGCCATGTCGAACTGCATGAACACGTTGTTCCAGATCTCGATGAAGCGGTCGCCGTCTTCATCGGGGCTGCCTGGAGGGCCGCCGGGGATGTGGTCGCCGTGGTCGTAGAAGATCTCGCTGCAGGGGCCGCAGGGGCCGGTGTCGGCCATCATCCAGAAGTTGTCGGACTTGTAGCGGCCGCCCTTGTTGTCGCCAATGCGGATCACGCGCTCGGGCGGCAGGCCGATTTCCTTGGTCCAGATGTCGTAGGCCTCGTCGTCCTCTTCGTACACGGTAGCCAGCAGGCGCTCGGCCGGCAGCTTGTACACGGTGGTCAGCAACTCCCAGGCCCACTTGAGCGACTCGCGCTTGAAGTAGTCGCCAAAGCTCCAGTTGCCCAGCATCTCGAAGAAGGTGTGGTGGCGTGCGGTGTAGCCCACGTTCTCCAGGTCGTTGTGTTTGCCGCCGGCACGCAGGCAGGCCTGCACCGACACCGCGCGGTTGTAGGGGCGCTTGTCCGTGCCCAGGAACACGTCCTTGAACTGCACCATGCCCGAGTTGGTGAACATCAGCGTGGGGTCGTTGCCGGGCACCAGCGAGCTCGAGGCCACGATGGTGTGGCCCTTGGAGGCAAAGAAGTCCAGGAAGGACTTGCGGATGTCGGCAACCGAGAACGATGGCGTGGTGTTGTTGGTCATGTGCGAAAAGGGGCAACAGGCCTGGATCAGTGAGGGGCCTCGCGCACGCGGCGCAGCCACCCGGTTTATGGGGAGAACCCACGATTCTATCGAGACCGCGGGGTGAAACGGCCTGCCAGGCCCAGAGACACCGCACGCCACTGTCGCGCGGGCGCGCCAGCGGAGCTTGCGGCGGCATTTCGCCCCCGGCATTCGGGCCTGCACCAGCCGCGCCTGCAACGGCATGCCCTGCCCCTCCTGCAGCGCTTCAGCATGGTGCCGGTTGCCCCGCAATGGGGCGAACGCTCCCGGGAATCCCGTCTTTTGAGGGCTTTTTGCACCTCCAAGCGCAAACCTGGCTGGCACGCAAGCTGCTAAATACCCTGACAAGATATTTCAAATATTTTCTTAATATATTTATTAACCCTCTCGCATCAGCTTTCTTCCCGTTCTTTGTCCTTCCTCTTTTTTCCCAGGAGTCCATCCATGAGCAATCCCCGCTGGCAAGGCATCTTCCCCGCCATCACCACCAAGTTCCACGCCGATGAGAGCATCGATGCCGAAGGCACGGCGCGCCACATCGACTTCCAGATCCGCAACGGCATCCACGGCCTGGTGACCTGCGGCTCGCTGGGCGAGGCCAGCACCCTCACGCTGGAAGAAAAGCTGCAGGTCGCCAAGATCGCGCTGGAAGCCGCCGACGGCCGCATCCCCGTGCTGGCCAACGTGTCGGAAACCAGCACCCGCGAGGCGCTGCGCTACATCGATGGCGGCAACAAGCTGGGCGTGGCCGGCTACATGGTGATGCCCTCGGTGATCTACGTGGCCGATGCGCGCGAGGCCATGGCCAATGTGCGCGCCATGGCCAAGGCGGCGCAAAAGCCGCTCATGGTCTACAACAACCCGGTGGCCTACCGCGTGGACCTCAAGCCCGAACACATGCTGGAGCTGGCCGACTGCGAGTGGATCGCCGCCATCAAGGAGAGCACGGACAACATCCGCCGCATCACCGACCTGCGCAACACCGTGGGCGACCGCTACCAGCTCTTCCTGGGCGTGGACGACCTGGCCTACGAAGGCCTGGCCCTGGGCTGCGATGGCCTGCTGGCCGGTGTGGGCTGCGCCTTCCCGCGCGAGACCGTGGCGCTGTACGACCTGATGAAGGCCGGCCGCTTTGCCGAGGCACTCAAGCTCTACCAGTGGATGACGCCCATGCTGCACCTCGATGTGTCGACCAAGCTGGTGCAGAACCTCAAGCTCATCGACCTGCTGGTGGGCGTAGGCACCGAACACATGCGCCGCCCGCGCCTGCCGCTGATCGGCGAGGAGCGTGCCTTCGTCGAGCGCATCGTGAAAAAGGCGCTGGAGACGCGCCCCACCGAGTACCAGTCGGTCGCCTGAGCGCCGGCTGTCCCCTCACCCCCCTCCCCTTCATCGAAAAGGCTTCCCATGACAGGTACATCGACTGGATTCATGACCCCCGTGGCGCTCGCAGCCGCATTGGCGCTGCTGTCGGCCCCGGCATCCGCGCAGGAGCAGGTGGTCAAGATCGGCCACAGCGGCCCGCTGTCCGGCCCCAACGCGTTCGCGGGCAAGGACAACGAGAACGGCGTGCGCCTGGCCGTGGAGGAGCTCAACGCCAAGAAGATCGTGGTGGGGGGCAAGACCCTCAAGTTCGAGTTGGTCTCGGAAGACGACCAGTGCGACGCCCGCACCGGCGTGAGCGTGGCGCAAAAGCTCGTGGACAGCGGCGTGAAGTTCGTCATGGGCCCGTACTGCTCGGGCGTGGCCATTCCGGCCTCGCGCGTCTACAACGAGGGCGGGGCCATGGTGTCCACCGTGGGCACCAACCCCAAGGTGACCGAGAACGGCTACAAGAACCTGTTTCGCATCATCGCCAGCGACACCCAGATCGGCTCGAACATGGCCGTGTATGCGGCCAAGGAACTCAAGGTCAGGCAGGTCGCCGTGATCGACGACCGCACCGCCTTCGGCCAGGGCGTGGCCGAGCAGTTCAGCAAGGAGGCGAAGAAGCAGGGCCTCACGGTGGTGGGCCAGGAATTCACCACCGACAAGTCCACGGACTTCCTGTCCATCCTCACCAGCCTCAAGGGCAAGCAGCCCGAGGCCATCTTCTTCGGCGGCTACGCCCCGCAGGCCGCGCCCATGGCGCGGCAGATGAAGCAGCTGGGACTGACGGCCAAGCTGCTGGGTGGCGACACCCTGTGCAGCCCCGAGGTCGGCAAGCTCGGCGGCGAGGCCGTCAACGACACCGTGGTCTGCGCCCAGGGCGGCACCATGCTCGACAAGGTGGCCGCGGGCCCGGCCTTCAAGGCCAAATACAAGGCACGCTTCAAGCAGGACGCCGATGCCTATGCGGCCTCGTACTACGACCAGGTGATGTTCATGGCAGAGGCCATGCAGAAGGCTCAGTCCACCGACCCCGCCAAGGTCGGCGCACAGATGGGCCAGCTGAGCCACCAGGGCGTGGCCGGCACCTACGCCTACGACGACAAGGGCAACCTCAAACAGGCGCCGATCACGGTGCTGACCTTCAAGAACACGGCCCCCGTCCCCCTCGCCAGCTATTGACACCGCGCGGGGATCGCTACGATCCCCGCATCCAACCCTCAGCGACTGACCATGACCCCCAACCGCGCCATGCAACGCATCCAGATCCTCGACTCCCACACCGGGGGGGAACCCACGCGCCTTGTGGTCGGCGGCTTTCCCGACCTGGGTGCAGGCAGCATGGCCGAGCGCCGCGCGCTGCTGGCCAGCCAGCACGATGCCTGGCGCGCCGCCACGGTGCTGGAGCCGCGCGGCAACGACGTGATCGTGGGGGCCTTGCTGTGCACTCCACAGGACCCGGCCAACGCGGCGGGCGTGATCTTCTTCAACAACACCGGGTACCTGGGCATGTGCGGCCACGGCACCATCGGCCTGGTGGCCTCGCTGGCCTACCTGGGCCGCATCCAACCGGGCGAGCATGGCATCGAGACGCCCGTGGGCACGGTGACGACCACGCTGCACGAAGATGGTTCGGTCAGCGTGCGCAATGTGCCGGCCTACCGGCTGCACCAGGGCCTGTCGCTCACGGTGCCGGGCATCGGCACCGTCACGGGCGACGTGGCCTGGGGCGGCAACTGGTTCTTTTTGATGAGCGAGCATGGCCAGCGCGTGGCCAGCGACAACCTGCAGGCCCTGACCGACTACACCTGTGCCATCCAGCAGGCCCTGAAGGACCAGGGCATCCGCGGCGACAACGGTGGCGAGATCGACCACATCGAACTGTTTGCCGATGACGAGGTGGCCGACAGCCGCAACTTCGTACTCTGCCCGGGCCGCGCCTACGACCGCTCGCCCTGCGGCACGGGCACCAGTGCCAAGCTGGCCTGCCTGGCGGCAGACGGCAAGCTTCAGCCCGGCCAGGTGTGGCGCCAGGCCAGCATCATCGGCAGCAGCTTCGAGGCCAGCTACCAGCCCGATGCCACGCCGGGCCGCATCATCCCCACCCTGCGCGGCAGTGCCCACATGAGCGCCGAGGCCACGTTGCTGATTGCACAGGACGACCCGTTTGCCTGGGGCATCCGTCTCTAAGGCCATGCTACAAGCTGCGGATGTGATCGTCGTCGGTGCCGGCATGGTGGGCGCGGCCTGCGCCCACCTGCTGGCCAACGCCGGCCTGTCGGTTCTGGTGCTCGATGCGCGCCGCGGCGGCGCCACGCAGGCCGGCATGGGCCACCTGGTGGTGATGGACGACAACGCCGCCGAGCTGGCGCTGAGCCAGGCCTCATTGGAACAATGGCACATCTGGGGCCCGCGCATGAATGCCGACCTGCCGGGCTGCGCGTATTCCAACTGCGGCACGCTCTGGATCGCTGCCAACGCCGAGGAAATGGCTGGCGCAGAAGCCAAGGCCGCGGGCCTGCGTGCGCACGGCATTGCCTGCGAACTGCTGGACGCCGCCACACTGGCCCGGCTGGAGCCGGCACTGCGCCCCGGCCTGCACGGCGCGCTCAAGGTGGGTGGCGACAGCGTGGTCTATGCGCCCAATGCCGCGCAATGGTTGCTCGCGCACGCGGCCCGGCCCATCACCGTCGAACATGCCCAGGTGGAGCGCATCGAGGGCCGGCGTGTGCACCTGGTCGATGGCAGCGTGCGCGAGGGCGGCACCGTGCTGCTGGCCGCGGGCATCCACGCCACCGACCTGTGCCCCGGCCTGCCGATACGCCCCAAGAAGGGGCACCTGGCCATCACCGACCGCTACCCCGGCACCGTGCGCCACCAGTTGGTGGAGCTGGGCTACATCATCAACGCGCACCAGAGCGATGGCACCTCGGTCGCCTTCAACCTGCAGCCGCGGCCCACGGGGCAGTTGCTCATTGGCTCCTCGCGCCAGTTCGACACCACCGACCCGGCCATCGACAACGCGGTGCTGGCACGCATGCTGCAGCGCGCGCTGGCGTATGTGCCGGGCCTGGCCGAGCTCAACGCCCTCCGCACCTGGACCGGCTTTCGCGCGGCCACGCCCGATGGTCTGCCCCTCATCGGCCGCCACCCCCACCACAGCGACCTGTGGCTGGCCGTGGGCCACGAAGGCCTGGGCGTGACCACGGCGCCGGCCACGGCCCAGCTGCTGGCCGCGCAGATCACGGGCGCCACGCCGCCACTGGACCCGGCGCCCTATTCCCCCGACCGCTTCGACCTGGGTACCCCGGCATGAGCACCGCCCCCACCCTCCAGATCCATGCCGATGGCGTGCGCCTGCAGGTCGCCAGCGGCACCAGCGTGGCGGCCGCGCTGGCCCAGGTGCCGCCCGGGCGCACACGCACCTCCGTCACCGGCCAGCCGCGCGCACCGCTGTGCGGCATGGGCGTGTGCCATGAGTGCCGCGTGCGCATCGACGGCCACGTGCGCCTGGCCTGCCAGACCCTGTGCACCGAGGGCATGCAGGTCCATACCGATACCGGAGCCCCCAGGCCATGACCGCTTGCACTCCACTCCAGGCGCCCACGCGCTGCGACATCCTCATCATCGGCGCCGGCCCTGCGGGCATGGCGGCGGCGCTGGCCGCCGCCCCCAGCGGCGCAGCCATCACCCTCGTGGACGACAACCCCGAGGCCGGTGGTCAGATCTGGCGCGATGGCCCGGGCGCCAGCCTGCCCCCGCTGGCCCGCGCGCACCGCGAGGCGCTGGCCCGGCACGCCAACATCACCCTGCTGCTCGGCACGCGCGTGGTAAGCCTGGGCGATGCGCCAGCCCATGGCGAGGCCCCCACCCTGCTGCTCGAAGATGCCGAGCGTGGCTGGGCCCAGCACAGCCACAGCCTCATCCTGTGCACCGGCGCGCGCGAGCTGCTGCTGCCTTTTCCGGGCTGGACGCTGCCGGGCGTGACCGGCGCGGGCGGCCTGCAGGCCCTGGTCAAAGCCGGTCTGCCGGTGAAGGGCCAGCGCATCGTGGTCGCAGGCACCGGCCCGCTGCTGCTGGCGGCGGCCGCCACCGCCGCCAAGGCGGGCGCCCAGGTGGTGCGCGTGGCCGAGCAGGCGGGCTGGCGCGCACTCGCGGGCTTTGCTGCGCAACTGCCGCGCTGGCCCGCCAAGGCCGTGCAGGCGCTCACGCTGCTGCAGCCGCAACTGCGCGCAGGCAGCCATGTGCTCGAAGCCCAGGGCGATGGCCAGGTGCAAGCCGTGCGCCTGCGCATGCCCTCGGGCGAGGAAAGCATCGCCTGCGAGCGCCTGGCCTGCGGCTTCGGCCTGGTGCCCAACACCCACCTCGCGCAGATGCTGGGCTGCGCTTTGGGCGGGCCACTGAGCCATGGCCTGGGCCTGCAGGTCGATGCCCAGATGCGCACCAGCGTGGCCAATGTCTACGCAGCCGGCGAATGCACGGGCTTTGGCGGCAGCGAGCGTGCACTGGCGCAGGGCGCCCTCGCCGGCCATGCCGCTGCGGCTGACACCACGCCGGTGCACGCGCTGCAGGCCACGCTGCGCCGCTGGGAAGGCTTTGCCCGGGCGCTGCAGCATTCCTTCGCACTGGACGAGTCCCTGAAAACCCTGGCACGCCCAGACACGCTGGTGTGCCGCTGCGAAGACGTACCCCATGCAGCGCTGGCCGGCTGCGGCGGCTGGATCGACGCCAAGCTGCACACGCGCTGCGGCATGGGCGCCTGCCAGGGCCGCATCTGCGGGGCCGCCACGCAGCAACTCTTCGGCTGGACACCGGCGCCAGCGCGCCACCTGCTCGCACCAGCACGCATCGCCACGCTCGCCGCGGCCCCTGGCGGCGACCCGCCGGGCTGACGCACGCCCTTGGTGGGCGCTTACGCCCCCAGGCCCGGCATCCATTTTGCTTCTACATATATCAGCAGCATATTTATCGCACCCGTTCCGGTCTCCCGTTCACAAGCATCCACAACAAACCGACGCCATGGCCACTGATTTCACCCTCCCCGCCTCCCCGCGCGCGCCCGTGCGCTGGCTGCTGGATTTCTCCGGCTGGCTGCTGCGCATGGAACGCCATGCGCTGACGGCCCTGATGGCGCTGTTGATCCTGCTGATCCTGCTCAATGTGGTGACGCGCTACACCGGCATGCCCATCTACTGGGTCGACGAGGCGGCGGTGTACACGGTGGTGTGGCTGACCTTTGTGGGTGCCTCGGTCATGACGCGGCTGCGCATGGACTTCGCCGTGACCATGCTCACCGACCAGTTGGGCGCGCGCGGCGCACGGGTCGCCAAGTCGGTGGCCACCCTGGGCGTGACGGCCTTCGGCGCGGCCATGCTGTGGATGTGCTGGCTGTGGATGGACCCCATCGGCATCGCACGCTACGGTTTCGATGCCAAGGAGTACGCGGCCGAGAGCTTCAATTTCCTCTACACCGAGCGCACGCAGACGCTCAACTGGCCCACCTGGGTGCTGCAGCTGATCCTGCCGGTCTTCTCGGCCACCTTCAGCGTGCATGCGCTGGCCAACCTGCTCGAAGACCTGGGTGCGGCCGAGCGGCGCACGCACCCCGGCTTCGACGTGGTCAACGCCGACGCCGTGAACTGACCCCGGAAGCGCCCCATGATCACCACCCTCTTCTTCACCATCGCGCTCCTGGTGGGCGTGCCCATCGGCGTGTGCCTGTGCCTCTCGGGCATCGTCTACATCGTCGCCACCGGCGGCACGGTGCTGTTCCAGTCGTTTCCCATGCAGATGTTCGCGGGGGTGGACAGCTATGGGCTGATCGCCATCCCGCTGTTCATCCTGATCGGCGAGATCATGAACAGCGGCGGCATCACGCGCCGGCTGGTGGACCTGTCCATGGCCTTCATCGGCTCGGTCAAGGGCGGCCTGGCCTACGTGAACATCCTGGCCAACATGCTGGTCTCGTCCATCATCGGCTCGGCCACGGCGCAGGTGGCCATCATGTCGCAGGTCATGGTGCCCGAGATGGAAAAGCAGGGCTACGACAAGACCTTCGCGGCCGGCCTCACGGTCTACGGCGGCATGCTCGGGCCCATCATCCCGCCCTCGGTGATGTTCGTGGTGTTCAGCGTGCTGGCCCAGGTGGCCGTGGGCGACATGCTGATCGCCGGCATCCTGCCCGGCGTGCTGCTCACGCTGCTGTTCTTCATCGTGATCGCCCTCATGGGCTTCATCTACGACTACCCGCGCAGCGAAAAGCGCACGCTGGCCCAGCGCGCACGCACCATCGTGCAGGCCAGCCCCACGCTGCTGATCCCCATCGTGATCGTGGGCTCCATCCTCGGTGGCATCGCCAACCCCACCGAGGCTGCGGCCGTGGGCGCCCTGGCGTCGGCGCTGGTGGGCCGCTATGTGACCAAGGAATTCCGCTTCAACGCCATCCCGGCCATCCTGCTGCGCTCGGCCATCTACTCGGCCATCGTGCTGTTCCTGGTGGCGGCGGCAGCCGTGTTCTCGTGGCTGCTGATCTACGGCAAGGTACCGCAGATGGTGGCGGCGTGGATACAGACCGTGGCGCACGACCCCGTCACCTTCCTGCTGCTGGCCAATGTGATCCTGCTCATCATCGGCACGGTGATCGACGGCATTCCGGGTCTCATCATGACCGTGCCCATCCTGCTGCCGATCGCCACCGAGGTCTACCACATCGACCCGCGCCACTTCGGCGTGGTGGTGGTGGTCAACCTGGTGCTGGGCCTGATGACGCCACCCGTGGGCCTGAGCTTCTTCGTCGCCTCGGCCGTGACCGGGGCCAAGCCCGGAAAGATGTTCATCGTCACGCTGCCCTTCTTCCTCATCAGCTGCGTGGCGCTGGTGCTGCTGTCGCTGTTCCCCAGCCTGTCGCTGGCGTTGCTCGAGTAGCGCCGCCCTTCCCCCATCCCGTTCCCGCCTGTCCCTTCCCCGACCAAGGAGAGTCCACCATGACCACCACCCGCCGCCAGTTCATCCAGCGCCATGCCGTGGCCGCTGCCGCCACCGTCGCCGCCCCGCTCGTGTTCGCACAGGGTGCGGGCGCCAAGGAATTCCGCCTGGGCCTGATCACCCCGGCCGGCCACTCATGGAACCGCGCCGCGCTGCAGTTCGGCGAGGCGCTCAAGAAAGAAAGCGAAGGCCGCCTGAGCGTGACCGTGTTCCACTCGGGCCAGCTCGGCAACGAGGCGGCCATGATGCAGCAGCTGCAGTCGGGCGCGCTGGACATGGGCTGGATCCAGGCGGCCGAACTGGGCTCGCGCGTGGCCAGCGTCGCGGCCATCAACGCGCCCTACCTGGTGCGCTCCACCCCCAGCGTGGCCAAGCTGGTCAAGCACCCGGCGGCCACCAAGCTGCTGGAGGTGCTGCCGCGCGAGACCGGCACCATCGGCCTGGGCTGGGGCATTACCGGCATGCGCGCGGTGTTCTCCACCAAGGACATCGCCAGCCCCACCGACCTCAAGGGCATGAAGCTGCGCATCAACCCCACGCCGGTGTACCGCGACTTCTACCAGATGCTGGGCGCCGCGCCCACGCCCATCCCCACGCCCCAGGTGTTCGACGCCATGAGCAACGGCCAGGTGGATGGGCTAGAGGCCGACATCGAGTTCTCGTGGAACCAGCGCTTCGACAAGGTCGCCAAGACCCTGCTGCAGATGAACGCGCTGTTCATGCCCTTCGCGCCGCTGGTCTCGGGCCGCATCTGGCAGGGGCTGGACGCCAAGGACAAGGAGCTGATCCGCAAGCTCGTGGCCCAGTCGCTCGATGCGCAGATCAACGACATCGTGACCACCGAGGCCGGCCTGATCGACAAGTTCAAGGGCACCTCCATCGCGTTCAAGACCGCCTCGTCCTTCAACCCCGATGCCAGCATCCAGGAGTTCGACAAGCTGTGGCTGCCCAAGGCCCCGCAGATCGCCGAGTTGCGCAAGGCCGGGGCCACGCTGTGAATTAAGATCGGCACAGGGCGCCCTGCCATGGGACCGCCTCCCACCTGAACGCCCCCGATGACCTTGAGCAGCAGCCCCTCCTCCCGCAAAGACACCGGCCCCAAGCGGCGCGCGGCGGACGTGGCCTACGAAGCCATCGAGGCCATGATCGCCACCCTGCAGCTGCAACCCGGCAGCCCGGTGGTGGAGGCCGAGATCGCCGAGAGCACGGGCCTGGGCCGCACGCCCGTGCGCGAGGCCCTGCTGCGCATGGTGTCCATCGGCCTCATCGTGCAGCAGCCGCGCCGCGGGCTGCAGGTCTCCAACATTGACCTGGCGGACCACCTGGACGTGATCCAGACGCGCCGCGTGCTGGAGCGCCTTATCGCATCCTGCGCCGCGCGGCGCGCCACGGCGCCGCAGCGCCAGGCCATCGTGCGCTGCGCCGAGGAGATGGTGCGCGCCGCCGAGCGCGGCCACCTGGACGGCTACATGCTGGCCGACCACGAACTCGACAAGATCGTGCACCTGGCCAGCCAGAACCAGTCGGCCGTGAAATCCGTGGCACCGCTGATCGTGCAGTGCCGCCGCTTCTGGTACGCCTACCAGCACGAGGGCGATGTGAGCGAAGGCGCACGCGCCCACATGCACCTGGCCCAGGGCATCGCCAGTGGCGACGAGGACCATGCCGTGGCCGGTGCCAACCAGCTCATGGACTACCTGGAGCAGTTTGCGCGGCGCATCATCGACCGGTGAGCGCGGCCATGTTCACCCTCACCACCATCGCGCAGCTTCCCGGCGCCTTCACCGCACCATCCTGGCTGCGGCCCACAGACCCGGTGCTCCTGCACACGGGCGACCTGGCGATGGAGGGCGACCTGCCGCTGGACTGGAGCGCCGGTTGGGAAAGCGGCAGCATGGCAGCTGCCCTTGCAGGCCTGCCAGGCCAGGCCCTCTGCGGCCTGTGCGTGCAGGGCGACCTGCACCTTGCCGGCGCGCTGGTGAATGCCGATGGTGACTCCGGCGCCCTGCTGCTGGTGACCGGCGCGCTGCATGCGCGCCAGACCAGTTGCGGCGGCGCCTACATCCACGTGGGCGGCGATCTGTGCGTGCAGGAAGTCGTCTACGGCCACTACAACCATGGCCAGCTGGTCGTGGGCGGGCAGGTCATCGCCCAGGCGCTGGTCAACGATGACCATGGCATCGACGTGCGGGGCCAGCCGGCCAAGGGCGGCAAGCTGATGCGCATCGACCTGTCCGAAGGCCGGGACCCCGACGACCCGGAGACCCTGCCCGCTGCGCTGAAAAAGCTGCTCAAGAAGTCGCCCCTGTCGCTGGAATCGGTGCGTGCCGGCCTGCGCCAGGGGCACAGTCTGGCGTCCATGGCCACGCCGCAGACGGTGCAGGAGTGGCGCGACGTGGTCTGGAACGACTATTCCCGCATCGCCAAGATCCCCAAGGAGCTGCGCACCGAGGCCATGTACCTGGCCCTGCTGGCGCCCGGCTGCCCCCTGCCGCGCCCCGAGGTGCACGAGCTGTTTGCCAAGATCCCTGCCAAGGAGCTGACGCCTGCCGTGCGCCAGGCGGCCTTTGCGCTGGCGCCCAAGAGCCTGTTGATGCTGCCGCCGAAGTTCGACCTGCAGCGCGAGTACGAAGCCTGCTTTCTCGCACTGGACGATCCGCAGATGCTGGCAGCGGAGATTCCGACGCAGTTCATGAGCCCGGCCATGGTGGCGCACCTGGAGGCGCACGGCGCTGCGTAAGTAAACGTCTACGGGCTGCCCAGCGCGATGCGCTGCTCCAGGAAGCGCCACAGGCGCTCATCGCCGCAGAATGCCACGTTGAAACGCAGCCAGCCCGTGGGCCGCGGCTCCACCAGGAACAGGGCGCCCGGGCCGAGCATGATGCCCTCGCCCGTGGCCTCCCGGGACAGCTCGGCACTGTCGGGCAGGTCGGGATGCCGGGCCCACAGGTACATGCCGGCCTCGGGCTCGTGGAACAGTTCGAAGCCCAGGGCCTGCAGACGCCGGCCCACCGTGCGGTGCGCCTCGGCCAGGCGCTCGCGCAGCGACTTGAGGTGCTTGCGCCAGCGGCCGTCGGTCACCACGCCGAAGGTGATGCGCTCGGTGATGTCCGAGGAGGTCAGGCCCGAGACCATCTTGAGTTGTACCAGCTCGTCGAGCAGGTCGCGCCGCGCCGCCAGGTAGCCGGTGCGCAGGTTGGGCGAGATGGTCTTGGAGAAGCTGCCCAGGTAGACCACGCGGTCGAGCTGGTCCAGGCTGGCCAGCGAGGGGCGCGCGCCGGCCTCCATGTCGGCGTAGATGTCGTTTTCCACCAGCATGAAGCCATGCTGCCCGGCCAGCTGCAGCAGGCGGTGCAGTTGCGCCATGGACGCCACCGAGCAGGTGGGGCTTTGCAGGCGCGGCTGGGTGAAGAACACCGTGGGCCGGTGCTGCGCCAGCAGCGCCTCCAGCGCGGCCAGGTCGTAGCCCGTGGCCGTGCGCGGCACGCCCAGCGCATGGGCGCCGGCCAGGCGCAGCATGAAGTGCAGATTGGGGTAGCCCGGGTCGTCCACCAGCACCAGGTCGCCCGGCTTGACCAGGCGGCGCATGACCAGGTCCAGCCCCTGGCTGGAGCCCTGGGTGAGCATGATGCGCTCGGCATCCACGGTGATGTCGCGCTCGGCCATGGCCTGGGCCACCACGGTGCGCAGCTCCAGATAGCCGTGTGGCAGGCCGTAGCCGTCGAGCTCCGCCCCCTCGGCGGACAGGTGGCGCATGCTGCGGCGCAGGGCGTCGCCGAACAGCCAGTCCTGCGGCAGCCAGCCGCAGCCCGGCTTCATGGGCAGGTTGCGATTCTCGAAGATCTGCTTGAGGTACCAGCTTGCGTCGAAGGTGGGGGCGGGCTTCTCGGGCGCTGAAGCACCGGGCATGGCCGCGTCGCGCCGCTTCACAAAAAAGCCGGCGTTGGCACGCGAGACGAGCCAGCCCTGCGCCACCAGCCGGTCGTAGGCCTCGACCACGGTGAAGACGCTCACGCCATGCGTGGCGGCAAAGCTGCGGATGGAAGGGAGCTTGCTGCCGGGCTTGAGCGCCTGGCTGGCGATGAGGCCCCGCAGGCCTTCGACGATCTGGCTGACCAGGGGGGTCGCCAGGTCGGGGCGGAGTGTGAGCATCACGTGGGCGAAAGGGGCACGCAGCAGGCGCCCCGGAGGTGGGTGGAATGGCGTGTACTGGATTCTAGACCTGCACAGTGCACCCAAAACAGCAGGCCGGTGTACATGGACGCTGCGCGGGCCGGCTTCCAGAATGGCGCCATCCTTTTCTTCCCCATCACCACGCTTGCATTTCCACACCATGCAGAACGACCGCCACTTCACCAATGCCGCCCTCCTCGCCCGCCGCCATGCCGCCATCGCCCGAGGCGTGGGCCAGACGCACGAGATCTTCGTGCAGCGGGCCCGCAACGCCGAACTGTGGGACGTGGAAGGCCGCCGCTATATCGATTTCGCTGGCGGCATCGCCGTGCTCAACACCGGCCACCTGCATCCCGGCGTGGTCGAGGCCGTCAAGGCCCAGCTCGACCTGTACACCCACACCTGCTTCCAGGTCGTGGCCTACGAGCCTTACGTGGAAGTGGCCGAGCGCCTCAACACCATGGCACCGGGCGCCTTTGCCAAGAAGACGCTGCTGCTCACCACGGGCGCCGAGGCGGTGGAAAACGCCGTGAAGATCGCGCGCGCCCACACCGGCCGCCCAGGCGTGATCGCTTTCACGGGTGGCTACCACGGCCGCACGAACATGACGCTGGGCCTCACGGGCAAGGTCGCGCCCTACAAGATCGGCTTCGGCCCCTTCCCGGGCGAGGTCTACCATGCCCAGTTCCCGAACGCACTGCATGGCGTGAGCGTGGAAGAGGCCCTGCACTCGGTGGAGCTGCTCTTCAAGAACGACATCGAGCCCCAGCGCGTGGCAGCCTTCATCGTCGAGCCCGTGCAGGGCGAAGGCGGCTTCTATATCGCGCCACCCGAATTCATCAGCGGCCTCAAGGCGCTGGCCGACCGCTACGGCATTTTGCTGATCGCCGACGAAGTGCAGACCGGCGCCGGCCGCACCGGCACCTGGTTCGCCTGCGAGCAGTGGCCTGTGGCGCCCGACCTGATCACCACCGCCAAATCGCTGGCCGGCGGCTTCCCATTGGCCGGCGTGGTGGGCCGCGCCGAGGTGATGGACGCCCCCGCCCCGGGCGGCCTGGGCGGCACCTATGCCGGCAGCCCCGTGGCCTGCGCTGCGGCGCTGGCGGTCTTCGAGGCCTTCGACAAGGAAAAGCTGCTGGCGCGCAGCCAGGACGTAGGCGCCCTGCTGGTGCGCGGCCTCAAGGACATGGCGGCCAAGGTGCCCGCCATCGGCGACGTGCGCGGCCTGGGCGCGATGGTGGCCATCGAGCTGTTCGAGGGCGGCGACCTGCAGCGCCCCGATGCCGCACTGACCAGGAAGGTGGTGGCCGAGGCCGCACGCCGCGGCCTGATCCTGCTGTCCTGCGGCACCAACGGCAATGTGGTGCGCATCCTGGTGCCGCTCACGGCATCCGACGAGCTGCTGCAGGAAGGCCTGGCCCTCCTGGCCGACAGCTTCGCCGCCGTTGCGTGACTGTAGTAACCCTTCGATACCGATGACGCTGTCAGGGAGGTGACTGCGCTGTGTGCAGCGCAGCCACCCCACGTGTATATTCATTTTCGACATCCCAAGTCCCGCCGGCACAGCGCGGGCCCGCCCCTCACTACCGGCACTCCGACGAGACAAGCACCATGGACATGAAGACCTCCCCCCTTTCCCTGCTCAACGACCCCAGCCTTCTCAAGACCGACGGCCTCATCAATGGCCAGTGGGTGGCGGGCAGCAGCCGCTTCGACGTGAACGACCCGGCCACGGGCCTGAAGCTCGCCGACGTGGCCAACCTGGGCCCGCAGGATGCCGAAGCCGCCATCGCCGCCGCCAACGCCGCCTGGCCCGCCTGGCGCAGCAAGACGGCCAAGGAGCGCAGCATTATTTTGCGCAAGTGGTTCGACCTGCTCATGGCGAACCAGGACG
This sequence comes from Acidovorax sp. FW305-C-20-28, assembly GCF_058783375.1. NCBI lineage: Bacteria > Pseudomonadati > Pseudomonadota > Betaproteobacteria > Burkholderiales > Comamonadaceae > Acidovorax > Acidovorax sp. FW305-C-20-28. Next base: position 28,782 of record NZ_JBYSYM010000023.1, read on the forward strand.
ACCTGGGCCGCCTGATGACCGCCGAGCAGGGCAAGCCCCTGCCCGAGGCCAAGGGCGAGGTGGCCTACGGTGCGAGCTTCGTGGAATGGTTCGCCGAAGAGGCCAAGCGCATCAATGGCGAGACCCTGCCCCAGTTCGACAACAACCGCCGCCTGCTGGTGCTGCGCCAGTCCATCGGCGTGTGCGCGGCCATCACGCCATGGAATTTCCCGCTGGCCATGATCACGCGCAAGGTGGCGCCGGCCCTGGCCGCAGGCTGCCCGGTGGTCATCAAGCCGGCCGAGCTGACCCCGCTGACCGCGCTGGCGGCGGCCGAACTGGCGATCCGCGCCGGCATCCCTGCGGGCGTGTTCAACATCCTGCCGGCCGACAGCGACAACTCGATCGCCATCGGCAAGATGCTGTGCGCGAGCGACGTGGTGCGCCACATCAGCTTCACGGGCAGCACCGAGGTGGGCCGCATCCTGATGGCGCAGTCGGCCCCCACGGTCAAGAAGATGTCGCTGGAACTCGGCGGCAATGCGCCCTTCCTGGTGTTCGACGACGCCGACATCGACTCCGCCGTGGAAGGCGCCTTCGCCAGCAAGTACCGCAACGCCGGCCAGACCTGCGTGTGCACCAACCGCTTCTACGTGCAGGAAGGCGTGTACGACGAGTTCGTCGCCAAGTTCGCCGCCAAGGTGAAGACGGCCAAGGTGGGCAACGGTTTCGAGGACGGCGTGAACCAGGGGCCGCTGATCGAGGAAGCAGCACTCGTGAAGGTGCAACGCCATGTGGACGACGCCCTGGCCAAGGGCGGCACCGTGGTGGCCGGCGGCAAGCGCCTGGCGGGCCAGTTCTTCGAGCCCACGGTGGTGGCCAACGCCACGCCCGACATGCTGTGTGCACGCGAGGAAACCTTCGGCCCCTTCGCCCCGGTCTTCAAGTTCAAGACCGAGCAAGAGGCCATCGACGCGGCCAACGCCACCGAATTCGGCCTGGCGAGCTATTTCTACACCCGCGACGTGGGCCGCATCTTCCGCGTGAGCGAGGCACTCGAATACGGCATGGTGGGCGCGAACGTGGGTCTGCTGGCGACCGAGCATGTGCCGTTTGGCGGCGTCAAGCAGTCGGGCCTGGGCCGCGAGGGCTCGCACCATGGCATCGACGATTATGTGGAAATCAAATACCTGTGCATCGGAGATGTTCAGAAATAAGCAGCTGAACCCATGGAAGGCAGGGCAAAATCCCTGCTCCCAGCCGACATGCACAAGCAGCCCCCACGGGGGCTGCTTTGCTTTTCAATCAACCAGAGGCGCGCATTCCGAGCGGGCCCACCGGCTGTGCACACAGAGGGAACCAATTCACATGAAAGCCTTGATCCTTGCGTTGCTGACCGCAGCGACTTCTACCGCGCACGCCCAAACACTGGAGGTCTTCGAATCCCACGGCAACATGCACTACGCCATGGTGCCCACCGACAAGGCCCGGGACACCCAGTACATGGAAAGAGCGGCCTACAAGTTCTGCCAGGACCAGAACAAGGGCAGTTGCAGGGTGATGATCTGGTCCGACAGCCTGGACAAGCCCACGGGCAACCCCTTCCACACACGGTACGACGAGAACAAGCTGGCCGAGTACATGCGCAACTACAGCGGCATCGCCGATGGCATCCGTTTCAATTGCAAGCTCGTGACCACCGCCAGCCGCTGCTACCAGCAGTGAGCGGCCGCCGGTGGCCGGTGGACAATTCGTCCAGTCGGGCAGCACTTCATCAATGCAGAATCCCCGAGGCCGGCCGGCCACCGTGCGCAGCCCACAGGGGGTTGCGCGCATCCATCACCGCGGCACGTGGCAACTTGCCCGCCGGCCGCGAGCACACTGGAGAGAACCCACCATGAAAGCCTTGATCCTTGCGCTGCTGACCGCAGCAACCGCAGTTGCCCACGCACAAACGCTCGACGTCTTCGAGACCCACGGCAATACGCACTACGCCATGGTGCCGACCGACAAGGCACAGGACACCGACTACATCGGCCGGGCCGCGTACAAGTTCTGCGCCGACCAGAACAAGGGCAGCTGCCACATCAAGGTCTGGTCCGACAGCCTGGACAAGCCCACGGGCCAGCCCCACCACACTCGCTACAACGACAACCAGCTTGCAGACTACACCCATGGGCCCATGGGCGTCAGCGCCACCCTCTTCAACTGCAAGATCGTGAAGAACGCCAGCCGTTGCTACCAGCGCTGAAGGTTCTTCACTCCTGCCCTGGCGCGTCGCGCCGGTTGGTGAAGCTGGCATTGCCCAGCCCCGTGCCCACGGTAAGAATGGCCCAGCGCTCCACGTCGTTGGTGAAGGGCATCTCCGAGAGGCCCTGCACGACGGCGTCGTTGTGCAGGCAGACCTGGGTGCGGCCATCGCCGATGTGCGGCAGGCGCTCGCACAGGTCGCGCGGCAGATGAAAACGCGTGCTCTCCCAGTTGCCCGGCAGGTTCTGCGTGCCACCGGCGAGCGAGCCGTCCTCCACGATCAGCCCCGGGCAGGCCACGCCGATGTAGGGCGCCAGGCGGATCTTCTTTTTCTCGGCGTGGGCGATCAGGTCTTCGAGGATGGTGGCGATGCCCTCCACCAGCTCGTCGCGCTTGGGCTCGTCGTCGGCATGGGCCCACTTCTCGCGGCGCGGCACCTCGGCCAGTGACATGTCGGGCGCCTTGTGCAGGTGTGTCTGCACGATGCCGCAGCGCACATTGGTGCCGCCGATGTCCACCGCAAGGATGGCGTCGTAGCTCTGCAGCAGGGCCGGCGGCGCCAGGTGCACCCAGCCGATCAGGCCGCCCTCGTCCGCATGGTGGTGCAGGGTGCGCAGCTGCACGGGCACCTTCTCGGCTTGGAGGATCTTGCCGGCGCGCGCGATGGCCATGCCGCCGACTTCGCTCTGGTGGAAGCCCCCGCCGATGATGATGCGCTCCACGCCCTTCCAGGTCTTGTGCTTGAGAAAGCGCTGCACCACATGGGCGAGCTGCAGCGCATAGTCCTCGGTGGCCGCTTCGATGGCCTGGGCGGCGATGCCGTCCTTTTCGAGCATGGCATCGAGCTGGTGCTTGCTCAGCTCGCGCGTGGATTTGCGGCCCATGGGGTCCTTGCCATCCATGGCAGTGAACAGCTTGCGCCAGGCGTCGAGCATGTGGCGAAAGGCCGTGCGGCTGGCCACGTCGCCCACGAAGCCGTCACCATCGCGCAGCTCCAGGCTGTAGCCCTCGATCACGACCGAGGCCAGGCGCATGTCGCCATGCGGGCCGACGATGCCCAGCTCGCGCTGGGCCTTGGCCTCCTTGTCCTCGCGCGCAGCGCTGGGCTTGGCGGCGTCGGCCTTTTTGCCGGCTTTCTTCGTGTCCTTTTCCTTGTCCTTGGATGCCATGCAGTCCCTCGTGCGATGAAGGCCCGCAGACGGGACCATCGCTGCATGGTGCCGCAGCCGGCGCGCAACCGGCGTCAGCCAATGCCTTGACATGGCCCCACGGTGCTCAGGCCTTTGGCGTGAACCAAGCCTTGGTCCGCAAGCCGCCCCACACCGCAAAGAAGAGAGCCGCCGCGAACACCCAGCCCGACAGCGCCCCGGCCATGCCGCCCGACAGCAGCGTGCCGATGGTGCAGCCCAGCCCCGTCATCGCACCCCAGCCCAGCAGCACGCCGCCCGAGAGGCCGCGCACGGCGTCGCGCCAGGTTGGCCAGCGCGGCGCGAACTGCCGGCTGGCCAGTGCGGCAATGAAGGCCCCGGCCACCAGGCCCGCTAGCAGCAGCGCATTGGGCGTGAACCAGGTGGACTGCGGCACCGTGGCGCAGCCCGCAAAGCCGTCGAGCCCGTCGAGCCGCTCGGGGATCCAGCCCTGGCCTTGCGCCCACTGGCGCGCCGCACTGCCCAGCGTGGCCGTGACACCCAGCGGGCGCATGCGCACGATGGCTAACGCACCGATGAGCCCCACGGCCAGGCCCCCGATCCAGTAGCTCCAACGACCTACCCACAGCTGGCGCCACACGGCATGCAGGCCGGGAACGCCCGTTGCCGGGTTCCCCGCCTTGGCGGAGTCGCGCGCAAACCCGCGCCACAGCCAGGCCGCCACAACGGCCAGCGCGGCCAGTTGCACCAGCAGCGCCCCGCCATAGCCCAGGTGCGCGGGCAGCCAGACCACCGGGGCATCGGCCACGCTCATGCTGTACAAACCGTTCCAGGTCTTGAACCCCAGAATGAAGCCCAGGGCCGATCCCAGCAATGCGAAGGGCGACACGGCCGAACCTTCGGCCAGCCGGTACCAGTGCGCGCTGATGCACGAGCCCGAGACCACCATGCCCGCGCCAAACGACAGGCCCGCCGCCACCAGCACCCAGCTCACCGGGCCGATGTGCATGTCCGGCGGCAGCTTGCCCGGCTGCGGCACCGGCAGCCAGCCGCCCAGCACCACGGTATACCCCACCAGGCCCACGGCCAGCGCCAGCACGATGGCCAGCAGGCCGCGCGGGTTGCCGCCCTCGAACCAGTCGCGCGCATGGCAATAGAAGCAAAAGCGCGAGCGCTGCAGGACCAGGCCCAGCACGGCGCCGGTCACCAGGGCGAACACCAGCGTGCGGCCACCGGCCAGGGTTTCGATCCAGCGCGTGGACAGGGCCAGTGCGGCCAGCAGTGCCACGGCGGCTGCGGGGGAAAGGTAGTTGCGAAGTGGATGCTGCTGTGTCGTCGCCATGGGCTGCCCAACGAAAAAAAGCCCGCCGAAGCGGGCTGTAAATGAGACCCCCTACCAAAAAACTGCGCGCCCGGCTACTTGGCGGCCCAGACGGTGCCGGCCGGGTTGTTGATGGGCACGCCCACGGCATTGCCGTATTCGGTCCACGAACCGTCGTAGTTCTTCACGCTGTAGCCCAGGATCTTGGACAGCGCGAACCAGGTGTGGCTGGAACGCTCGCCGATGCGGCAGTAGGTGATGACCGGCTTGCTGCCGTCGATGCCCACATTGGCATAGAGCTTCTTCAGGTCTTCGGCCGACTTGAAGGTGCCGTCTTCCTTGACCGCCTGGCCCCAGGGCACATTGGCGGCGCCGGGGATATGGCCGGCGCGAATGCTCAGCTCGGGCACACCGGCCGGCGCAAAGATCTTGCCGCTGTACTCATCGGCCGAGCGGATGTCCACCAGCTTGGCATTGCTCTTGCCCTCGGCCGCGGCCAGGGTGTCGGTGAGGCGGGCACGCAGCTGGGTGTTGACCTGTGCGACCTTGTAGCTGGTGGCTGCGAACTCGGGCACGCGGTTGTTCAGCGGCTGGTTCTCGGCCTCCCACTTCTTGCGGCCGCCATCGAGCAGCTTGACGTTCTTCACGCCGTAGATGTCAAACACCCAGGCGCCCCAGGCGGCAAACCAGTTGTTGGTGTCGCCGTAAAGCACCACGGTGGTGTCCTGGCCGATGCCGGCCTTGGACAACAGGGCCTCGAAGGCTTCCTTGCCGACGATGTCGCGGCGCACCTTGTCGTTGAGGTCCTGGTGCCAGGAGAAATTCACGGCGCCGGGCACATGGCTGCGCTCGTACAGGCCCGGGTTCACGCTGACCTCGACGATGCGCACCTGGGTGTTGTCCAGGTTCTGCGCCAGCCACTCGGTGCTGACCAGCGGGCCCGCCGGGATGGGGGTGGCGGCCCAGGCCAGAGATGCGCCCAGCGCCATGCCGGCGCCCAGCACCCATGCGCCGAGGCGGCGGCCCAGGGACTGGGTGGGGTGGATCGTCGTCGTGTGCTGTGGCTGGCTCATGCGGGTCATCCTTTCATTCGGGTGGCCGGTGCTGCAACCATTGCGGCAACCGATGGAAGAAATTTACGGGCAGCCGGGAGCCAGCGGAACAAAGCAAAACGCGCTTGGATATGCGAAAAAGGCGCGAGCATGACCGGATGGACCGAATGGGATTTGCCGGCCCGCGCGCGCCCCGCCCAATCAGCGCAGGCGCAGCTTGAGTTCCTCGCTGGCCTGGTGCAGCGCCGCGCGCGTGGCGGGCAGGTCGGCCAGCGCGTTGAGCAGGCCGAAGTCGTGGATCATGCCGTTGTAGCGCGTCACGACCACGTGCACGCCCGCCGCGTCGAGCTTGCGCGCATAGGCTTCGCCCTCATCGCGCAGCACGTCCTTCTCGGCCGTCTGGATCAGCGCAGGCGGCAGGCCCTTGAGCTGCTCGGGCGTGGCCAGCAGCGGCGAGGCGTAGATCTGCTGGCGCTGCTGGGCGTCGGTGGAATAGGCGTCCCAGAACCACTTCATCATGCCTTTGGTCAGGAAGTGGTCGTTGGCGAACTCATCGTAGGAGGCGTTCTCGAAGTTGGCGTTGGTCACGGGCCAGAACAGCACCTGTGCGCGCAGCGCGGGCGTGCCCTTGGCCTTGGCCATCAGCGCCACGGCGGTGGCCATGTTGCCGCCCACGCTGTTGCCCACGATGGCCAGGCGCTTGCCGTCCACCTGGATCTGCGCGCCGTTCTCGGCCACCCACTTGGTGGCACCATAGATCTCGTTGATGGCCACGGGGTAGCGTGCTTCAGGCGAGGGCGTGTAGTTCACGAAGATGGCGGCAGCGCCGGAGTCGGCCACCAGGTCGCGCACGAAGCGCTCGTGCGTGGGGAAGTCCCCCAGGATCCAGCCGCCGCCGTGCACGAAGACAAAGGCCGGCAGCACACCCTTGGCGCCGGCCGGGCGCACGATGTGCAGGGCGACGGGCTTGCCGTCAACGGTGATGGTCTTTTCGCTGACATCGGCAGCGGGCAGCCGCGCGCCCTTTTGCGCGCCCACGAGCACCTGGCGCGCATCGGCCGGCGACAGGGTTTCGAGCGGCTGGCCGCCGCCCTTGGCCAGGGCTTCGAGAAAGGCCTGGGTGTTGCGCTCGACCCCGGGGCTGCCGGCGGCCAGGGACAGGGTGGACGCCAGGGCCAGGGCGGAAGCGGCGGCGAGACGGTGCGTGAACTGCATGGTGTGGATCCTGGGTAACGAGGTGGGTGGAGTGGACTTGCCGTGGAGGCAGAACGAACTTTAGGCCCCGCATAAAAACTATTTATCACTTAAAATTTTAAATACTTGATTGAAAGTATTGAATTGAACGCCTCCTGCCCTGACCGCCTCGATGCCTTGCTGCAGCATTTCCCGATCCGGGCGCGCATGTTCCAGGCCGGTGCGCTGTGCGGCATCACGGACTTTGCGGGCGCTGGCGAGGGCGGCCAGATGCACCTGGTCCGGGCCGGATCGATGGAGCTCATCCACCCCGGGCGCCCTGCGCTGCGGGTGGAGGAGCCGAGCCTGCTGTTCTACCCACGCCCCATGGCGCGCCGCTTCGTCACCGACGCCGAGCGGGGCGCCGACCTGGCGTGCGCGGAGGTGCGCTTCGAGGGCGGCGCCGACAACCCCTTTGTGGCGGCACTGCCCGACTTCGTCTGCCTGCCCCTGGCCCGGATCGACGGCGCCGAACGCGTGCTGGCGGTGCTGTTCGAAGAGGCCTTCGGCAGCAACTGCGGCCGCCACGCGCTGATCGACCGGCTGTTCGAGGTGGTGGTGATCCAGCTGCTCAGGCAGGTGATGGTGGACGACCAGGTGCAGGGCGGCATGCTGGCCGGGCTGTCGCACCCACGGCTGCGCAGGGCGCTGGTGGCCATGCACGAGCGCCCTGCACAGGATTGGCCGCTGGAGGCCCTGGGCGAGCTGGCGGGCATGTCGCGCAGCGTGTTCGCCAACACCTTCCGCGATGTGGTGGGCTGCACGCCGGGCAGCTACCTGCAGGGCTGGCGCGTGCGGCTCACGCAGCAGGCGCTGCGCCAGGGCCGGCAGCTCAAGATGATCGCGGTGGACGTGGGCTATGGCAGCGAGGCGGCACTGTCCCGGGCGTTCAAGTCCCAGTGCGGGGTGACGCCGCGCGAATGGCGGCAGGCCCGGGCCGCTGGCGATGCCGATGCATCGGGGCATGTAGTAGCCGGCTAACACCCACCGCCGCCAGCACCGCCCAACAATGCGCTCTCCCAACCCCCAAGGAGACAAACATGGCGGCAAAAAAGATACTCATGCTGTGCGGTGACTACTGCGAGGACTACGAGACCATGGTGCCCTTCCAGGCGCTGCTGGCCGTGGGCCACACGGTGCATGCGGTGTGCCCGGACAAGAAGGCTGGCGACCACATCAAGACGGCGATCCACGACTTCGAGGGCGCACAGACCTACAGCGAAAAACCGGGCCACAACTTCACGCTCAACGCCACGTTTGCCGACCTGGAGGTGGCCAGCTACGACGCCCTGGTGATCCCCGGCGGCCGCGGCCCCGAGTACCTGCGCACCTACCCGGCCGTGGTGGCTGCGGTGAAGCATTTCTTCGACACCCACAAACCCGTGGCCGCCGTGTGCCATGGCGCGCAGCTGCTGGCCGGTGCCGGTGTGCTCAAGGGCCGCACCTGCTCGGCCTACCCGGCCTGCCGGGCCGAGGTGGAGCTGGCGGGCGGCACGTACGCCGAGATCGCCATGGACGCCGCGGTGACCGAAGGCAACCTGGTGTCGGCCCCCGCCTGGCCGGCGCACCCGGCCTGGATTGCGCAGTTCCTGGCGCTGCTGGGCACGCGCATCAGCCTGTAAGGCAATTTGACGCGGCCGGGGCGGTCCCCGATGATGGGGGCTGCATCCGAAAGGCCAGAACCATGTGCGAGGTATTCATCAGTGCCGACCCCACCCTGTACGAAAGCCGCGCCCGCTCGGTGCGACTGCATGGGGTGGCCACCAGCATCCGGCTCGAAAACCTGTTCTGGCAGGTGCTCGGCGAGATCGCCCGGCGCGACGGCATGGGCGTCCCCCAGCTGTGCACCAAACTCTATGACGAGCTGGTGGCGGAACGCGGCGAGGTGGAAAACTTCGCCTCCTTCCTGCGCGTGTGCTGCGGCCGCTACATGGCCCTGCAACTGTCCGGCGGCATACCGCAGGATGCGTCCATTCCCATCCGCAGCCTCAATGCCCAGCAGGTGCTGGCCACCGAGGGACGCCGCACGGTGCTGGCACGGGCGGCATAGTACCCCTCGGCTCTGCCCCTATAATCCTGCGCAACGCGGGTGTAGTTCAATGGTAGAACGGCAGCTTCCCAAGCTTCATACGAGGGTTCGATTCCCTTCACCCGCTCCATAGTTTTGTAAGTGGTTGATCCACCTACAATCGCATCCCAAGCTTGAGCTTGGCACGCAGACCCACTACGAAAGTGTGGTACGACGTGTCAGGCTCTTTGTATTTGCAGCGTCGCAACAGCGGCGTGTACTTTATCCGTCTGTGCGTGCCCCGGCGCCTTCAGGAGGCGGTCGGGAAACGCGAGATCCATCGAAGCACTGGCTGTCGAGACCTGCGCGCCGCCAAGATCGTGGCGGCGGACCTGGCGGCTGAGTGGCACCGGGCCATCGAGACGGTCGATCTCATGGACTTATCTGCCATTGCCGCCGGGTCTCTCCAACTGCTAGGAGATGGACACCTCCCGCTTGTCGAAGCCGCGCTCGCCCTGGGTACGACCCCTGTTCTGCTCGCCGAGCGACTGATCACGCGCCGCGCGCCATTCTTCGTGCATGCAGATGGATGGCTGGGCTGGCAGGTACACGACTATGAGCAGCAACTCGAACACTTGCGCGACGTGCAGGGCCTTGTCGAGGTTGTCATCGACGAACACAAGCTGGGAGGTCTCGCTGCACGCACGCGGTACACCGGCCGCCTACGCATTCGCTTTGACGAGGAGATTGGAGCCATCGCACGCGCCGATGCGGCCGTACCGGTGAGCCAGTTTCTTCACTGGCCCTCTACCGAGAATGGCTTCGTATGCGATGTTCCGGGCCCGGGCATCACAGCAGCCATGCTGGAAGTGCGTCGAGGGGATGTTGAGGCTCTGCGGACTTCGCTTGCAGCGTTGCTGGCCCCCGAGGTGCGTGCCGCAGCTACCCTGGGCGCGGTGACGAAGGCGGCGTCAGCTCCCCTTCCACCAATGGGCAAGGAGAGGACGGTGACAGACTTGACGGTTGAGTACCTCCGCAGACACGAGGGCGCATGGAAGCCAGACCAATTGCGACGGCGCAAGGACCAGTGCGACTTGCTCGTCGAGCTTGTCGGCGATGTCCCGCTGGCCAAAGTAGATCGTCTTGCGCTGCGGGAGCTCGCCGACCAGATTGCACGCATTCCGGACGAACGCCACAACGTCCGGAGAAAGTACAAGAGCCCTGCCGCTAAGTTCCCCGAACTCATTGCATTGGCTGACCAACATGATCTGCCTCGCCTGACCACTCAGGCCCAGGCACGACTGCTGGACAGCCTGGCAGAGATTTTCGCCTGGGCCGTGCGCGAGACGATGATGATTCAGAACCCGGCGACGGGGCTCGGCGGCGAGTTGCTGAAGAAGGCAGGTGGGCCCAAAGCAAAAGCCAGTCAACAACGCGATGCATTTTCATCCGCGGAGTTGGACCTGATCTTCAGCGTGCCCTGGTTTCAGAACGGTGTGGGGCAGCGCACGCCCAAGGGCAAATTTTACGCCTACCGACCCCACTACTACTGGCTACCGTTGCTCTCGCTTTTCGGGGGTGGCCGCCTCAACGAGCTGTCGCAGTTGTACCTCAACGACATCCGACTGGACGAATCTGGCATTGCCTACTTCGACTTCAACCTTGAAGGCGAGGGCAAGATGGATCTGGACGGCATGGAGAAATCTGCCGGCACCGACAAATCGCTGAAGACCATCAACTCCCAGCGCATGATCCCAGTGCACGCCTACCTTCTCGAACGTGGATTTATGGAGTACGTGAACGCGCTACGAGACGCGGGGCATACCAGGCTGTTCCCGGAATTGAGCTTTGACGAAACCAAAGGCTATGGAAAAGCAGCCGGCAAGTGGTTCAACGAGCGCTATTTGGGAACCGAGCTGAAGATCCCCCGTGATGGCCGCAGAACCTTCCACTCTCTACGCCACAATTTCGCCACTGCACTCGGCGCATCAGGTCTCCGAACGACACTCAAGTCGGACTTAATGGGCCACTCGCGTTCAAAGACGTTGGTCGAAAGCCGGTACGACAAAGGCGCATCGATGAAGGTACTCGCGGATAGCATCAACGGGCTTTCCTACCCCCTCCCATCCATTGCAACATTCAAGGTCCAAGACGGCCTTGAGGCCATCCAGCACGCGCTGGAGCTGAAGGCGGTGCATGGGAAGAAGCCCAGGCTTGAGGCGTCGATCTAAGCTGACGCAGCCGCCGGCAGGAGCTCGAATGCGCGGAGACCAGTTGGATAGCTACGCTTAGCCTCCGCGCTCCCTCAATGCCTCGTAAAGCTGCCCCGGCCCCAGCAGGATGGACTTGAGCCCCGCGCGCACGCGATCACTGTCCAAGGCCTGCTTGCTCATCGACGTGTACGCATCGAACGCATCGATGATGGCGTCAGTCAGCGCGCTGTCCAGGTCAGGGGAGTTGTCGAACTGCCCCTTGCTGTTGCTGCTGGCCTGTTGCACCAGAATTTCGGACTCCAGCAGCTTGCCCTTGACGTGGTTTACGTAGACCAGCCGGTCGTCGTCGCTCAACTCGCCGTCAAACAGGTCATTCACCTTCGCTAGGATCTCTGACAACAGCACCTTCTGCTTTTCTTGCACTGCGCCGCCGCCGGTATCTGTCAGGGGCTGCAGCTTGTACTCGGCACCAGCCTCGTGCAGCGGCAGGTGGCGCAGCCCCTGGTCTTTCAGGCGGTGGTGGGTCAGCACCACCTTGGACAGATCCACCCCCTCGCGCTCGCGCCCAAAGTCCAGCAGCGGCAACAGGCGCTTGAAGAACAGGGCGCGCTTCTCGATGGCGGTGTTGCCGTAGTCGAACACCTGCCCCAAGAATGCGTACACCCGAACGAAGGTGCCCACATCGCGCTTGAAGAGCAGCAGCGCCTCCAGCTCGTCCTTGGCAGCCTGGGTTACCGGCCCCTGCGATGCGGATGCCAGCGCGAGCTGCGCCGCCTTGTAGCGCTTGAGCAGCCGGTCCGCCACGGGCTCGATGGCGGCAGCCAACATGGCTTGCGTGGCCTTGAGGTTCATCTCGGCCAGCACCACGCGCTCTACCTCGAACTCGTCGTAGTGACCTGCACCATCGAGCTTGGCACGCAGGTCGTACACCAGGTTCGGGTCGGTCACGCCGGCCAGTTCGGCGGTTTCGTAGTAGGTCTTGAACGCCGCCAGCACATCGTCCGGCTCGTTCACAAAATCGAGGATGTACGTGGTGTCCTTCAACCCAAACGAGCCGTTGTAAGCCCGGTTCAGCCGGCTCAGCGTCTGCACCGCCTGTATGCCGCCCAGCCGCTTGTCCACGTACATGCCGCACAAGAGCGGCTGGTCAAACCCGGTCTGGAATTTGTTGGCCACCAGCAGGATCTGGTACTCGTCGGTCGCAAAGGCCTCGCGCATGTCGCGCCCCTTGAGCAGGGGATTGAGCCGTGCGCTGTTCTCCGTGAGCGATTCGTCCACTTCCTCTGGGTCCTTCACCTCGCCAGAGAAGGCCACCAGTGAGCCCAGCGTGTAGCCGTTCTCCCCGATGTACTTCTGCACGGCCAGTTGCCAGCGCACCGCCTCCTGGCGGCTGCCCACCACCACCATGGCCTTGGCATGCCCCTGCAGCAGCGGCTGCACGTTCTCGCGAAAGTGTTCCACCACCACAGCCACCTTCTGGCTGATGTTGTAGGGGTGCAGGCGCACCCAGCGCATCAGGCCCTTCATGGCCTCGCTGCGCTCCACGGCCTTCTCGTCCCACTCCTTGCCGTTGTTCGCCAGCTTGAAAGCCAGCTTGTACGGCGTGTAGTTCTTGAGCACGTCGAGGATGAACCCCTCCTCTATGGCCTGGCGCATGGAATAGACGTGGAAGGGCTCCGGGTAGTTGCCCGGCCCGGCGGGCTGCTCGGGCTGCGGGCGCCTGCCAAACAGCTCCAGCGTCTTGCCCTTGGGCGTGGCGGTGAAGGCCACGTAGGTGATGCCGACATCGTTGGCGCGCGCCGCCATCTGTGCGGCCAGCAGGTCTTCGGTGCCTACTTCGCCGCCATCGGCCAGGTCCTTCAATTCCTCGGCGCTCAGCAACTGCTTGAGCTTGGAGGCTGCCTCGCCCGTCTGGCTGCTGTGCGCCTCGTCGGCAATCACGGCAAAGCGTTTGCCCTGCGTGGCTGCCAGTTCTTGAACTGCCTTGAGCGCGAATGGAAAGGTCTGGATGGTGCAGACCACGATCTTCTTGCTGCCCCCCAGGGCCTCGGCCAGCTCGCCGCTCTTGCTGCCGCCTTCGCCCTTGATTGTGGCCACCACGCCCTTGGTGCGTTCAAAGTCAAAGATCGCTTCCTGCAACTGGGCATCCAGCACATTGCGGTCGCTCACCACCAGCACAGTATGGAACAACTTGTTGTTCTGCGCATCGTGCAGGTCGGCCAGGAAGTGCGCCGTCCACGCAATCGAATTGGTCTTGCCCGAGCCCGCGCTGTGCTGTATCAGGTACTTCTGGCCAGCTCCCTCCTTGAGGACAGCGGCCTGCAGCCTGCGCGTGGCATCAAGCTGGTGGTAGCGCGGGAAGATGAAGCCCGTCACCTTCTTCTTGCTGTCGCGCTGCGTGACAAGGTAGCGCCCCAGAATCTCCAGCCAGCTGTCGCGCTGCCACACTTGTTCCCACAGGTAGGCCGTGCGGTGGCCTGCCGGGTTGGGCGGGTTGCCCGCACCGCCGTGGTCGCCCAGGTTGAAGGGCAGGAAATACGTGCTCGGCCCCTGCAGCCGGGTCGCCATCATCACCGTGCGGTTGCTCACCGCAAAATGCACCAGCGCGCCACGCGGAAAATCCAGCAGCGGCTCGGCAAACGGCCGGCCCTTGGGTTTGGGAATGCGGTCAAAGCGGTACTGGTCCACCGCTGCGTTGATGTCCTGCGTGAAATCGGTCTTGAGCTCCGCCGTCGCCACCGGAATGCCGTTGAGGAACAGCACCAGGTCGATCACATCGTCATGGTTGGTGCGGCACTGGCGCACCACGCGCAGGCGGTTGGCCGCGTAGCGGGCCTGCAGGTCCGGGTTCATGGCCAGAGCGGGCTTGAACTGCGCCAGCTTGAGCGGCGCCTTGAGCCCCAGCAGGTCAATGCCCACGCGCAGCACCTCCAGCGTGCCGCGCTCGTCCAGCGCCTTGCGCAGGCGGTCCAGCAGCATGGCCGGGGCAGCGGCGCCGTGGTTCTTGGCAAGGGCCTCCCAAGCCTCTGGCTGGGTGGCCTGCACCCAGGCCAGCAGGTCGGCGGGGTACAGAGCGCGCGGGGTGTCGTAGCCGCTGGCGTCACCTTCGCTGCCCACGGGGCCATACAGCCAGCCATGGGCGGCCAGGTGGTTGCAGATGTCGAGCTCGAATTGGACTTCGTTGTGCAGACTCACCGCTTACTTCCTCCCTCAATGCGATCAATTCTTTTGTTTGTATTGGATGGCCTGTCAGTCACACCTGCAAGACAAATCGTGCCCTCTCCTTGCGCAACATCTGGTAGGGGTTCACAAACTCGACCCCCAACCCGACGCACACATTGGGAATCTTGATGCGCTTGAGCGTGGGCGACGCGACCTCATGGGTCACCACGGTGTGATGGCCCGCCAGTGCAGCCGCGATAAGCCAGAAATCGGCGACCTGTAGAAAGGTATTGATGGCCGCCGGCTCGAAGCCTTGCTGCAGAACCCAGGCGCTCACTGCCGGGGCTGCCGCGAGCACGCCCGCATCGGTTGGCACAAAGAATCCATCGCCTTGCGCATCGGCCCAGGCCGCCAACTCGTCGGCCCCTGACGTCAACTCGTCGCCCACCTGCCGGATGCTGCGCAGCTTGCCTGCGCCGTGAGCCACGCCAAGCCAATCCCAGAATGCCGGGCAGAAGTCGAACCCGTACTGCAGGTTCTTGGCCTGGATAAACACATTGGCGTCAAGCAGGTAGGCCATCAGGTAGGGAACCCCAACGTTCTGCCCAACTCATTGAACGTGCCAGGCTTGGCAATGCCCAGCATGCGGAAGGCATCACGGTACAAGGTGCGCCCCTCCAGGGTGCTGGCCACCAGCGTCTGCGCAAACCGCTTGCTGACACGGGCGACCGTGGTGCGGTAGAAGTCCCCCCCACCCGTGGCGCGCGCGGCCAGTGCCTGCAACCGGGCTTCCTCCGCGCGATAGGCCTTCCAAAACGCATCCCTGTCGAGCCAGCCCACGTCCAGCATGCGCCGCAGCAGCACCAGCGTGCTCACCTTGAAATGCCGAGCCAGGCGCTGCAGGGCCACGTCCAGCGCTTCGTCGCGCCGCAGCGCTGCGCGAAAGTCCGTCTGCGGTACCAGCAGCTCTGCTGCCACCTGATTGCACCAGGCCTCCGTTGCGTGGTCCGATGCCTGGGCCATCGCCGCATCGGACAGCGCCGTCTGCCCCAGCCAGAGGTGCGCCAGTTCATGCGCGAGTGTGAACATCTGTGCCGCCTTGCTGTCAGCGCCATTGATGAACACCAGCGGGGCAATGGCGTCGGCCAGTGCAAAGCCCCGGAACTCCTGCGGGTCCAGCAGGCGATTGTTGTTGTTCAACACCACCCCGCTGACCATCACCATCATGCCCGCCTGCTCCGCCTGCGCGATGAACATGCGCAGCGCATCCGCCCAGCTCGGGCACTCCCGCCGCGCCTCTACACTGAAGCCGAGCTTCTGGCGAATGGCGTCTGCCACATCTTTGGGTGGCGTGGCCAGCGTTGTACTGCCGATGAAGGGCAGCGGCGTTTCGCCGTTCACCAGCGCCTCATCCCGGTACCAGGCCTGTCGATTCAGGCAGGTGTAGATGACATCAAGCAAGTCCGCACTCAGCCGCGGCACACCCTGGCCCATCGTCCGAAAATCGGGGATGGGAACGGCCTCTTGCGGTGGTGCAGGCAGAAAGAAATAGCCCATAGGGGCATGGGTTGCCTGGGCAAACTGCTCCAGTTGCCGCAAGGTAGGCTGAACCTCACCAGCCTCCCACTGCGCCAGATGGGGGAACCGCGCCGCCAACGCAACCGTATCCAGCCGGGCGCGCTGGCGGGCCCATGTGAACAGTGCGGGTTGGACGGGGACGCGGGTCATGGTGGTAGAGCTTATCGCAGGGATCGTTTGTGCGCGCCGTTGTCAACCCTCGGTGCGTACAGTCTCAACACCTGCCATGCAACATGCCCTTGTCACGCGAGCTTTGCGATCGCCGCCCGCAGCGCCATGGACGCAACGGCCGCGTCACCCTCACGCATGACGATGGCCAGCTCATGGGCGACTTGATCGAAGTCCTTGGCATGGCGGAAGCTGAGCAGAAACTCATCTTCGTCCTGCAGCAACCGGGCCTGCTCCACCGCTCCCCGCCAGAACGGCTGCTCGTGCCATTGCGGCTCCGTACCAGGCACCACATAGCCAGGAGGTGGGAGCAGTGTCTCACCAAGCTGTCCTCCTGTCGCCCATAGATGCCATTGCGAGTAGTCCTCGGTCTCTGCATCGAAAGCGGCGGGCAACGCCCCCCGTTCAAGCTGGGCACTGAGCCCATCAAGCCACCGCTGCAATTCTGGTGAACACCGCCCCTGGCATTGCTCGCGCACCTCATCGGGTACTGATTTGACGATAGCCCGAGCCAACTGTTCTGCCTTCATATTGCGCCGGACGCTGCCACCGCAGTGGTTCTCCAGGAAGCGAAACACGGAGCTGCTGGAGTACCGAAAGAACTCGCGGCTCGGCTTGCCGAGCGGATGGAACGCACAACGCCAATGCCCGCTGGGCGCGATGTACGGGAGCATGAGCATATTCCCCCAGCCGTTGAGCATGAGCCAGCGCCCAGCTTGAAGAACCGACCTGGCCGCAGCAAACATCTCCGCTTGAGCGTCAACCTCCTGCACATCCACCGACTCTTCCATCATGTATCCCCCTCGCATCACCCGTTTTGCCGGGCTCTTGTTCTGTACCCAATCTGCGAATTGTTGATCAAGCCCCAATCGCCTGGCGCTTCACCGCATCCAGCGTCTTGCCGTCCTTGTCCCTCCATTCCAGCCAACCATTGGCCGTGCGTCCCAGCACTGCCACAGCCGCCGTGCTCGGCGAGCGGAACTGGTGGTCCTTGGTGAACACCACCGTGGCCCCATCGACTTTCATCACGCCATCGCTGATGAGCTTTTCGCGGAAGTTGGCATCGCTGGTGTCCACAATGGACTGCACGTTCTCCCGACGCCCCACGGAGCCTGCCAGCACCACAAAGCCCTCGGTGGTGTAGACCCCCCGGGCGTTGGTGCCACCAGCGGTGCAATGGAAGACCTCCGCCGGCTGGGTGGCTTCCACAGCAGCCGGTGCCATGGCGTTGAACAGCGGGTGCCCCAAGGTAGCCAGCAAGGCCTTGCCAGTCTCGAAGATCTCGTAGCAGTCTGCCTCCATGGGCGCGGGCGTGTAGGGTCGGCTGCCGCTGTTGGCATTGGCGTCCTGGTAGCGCCCGGCCTGGCGCGTGGCCTGGATGCTCAGCCACTCCAGAAACAGCGCATGGGTCTGGGTCAGCGTTTGGGTACGCGAGATTAGCACCAGCGCACGCTCCCAGAACTCCTTCTTGCTGTCCGCGTCGTGTTGCTTCAGGCGCCCGCGCAGGTCGCCCGTCTGGCCGATATAGACCTGGGGCTCGCCGCCATCCTCAGGCACAGCCACCAGGTAGTACACCCCCACCTGCGTGCTCTCGGCCATGGCAAAAAACTCGGGCAGCAGCTTGCGCGGCACATCGATGACCTGGACGATGCGCGTGGTGATCTCGGCCACGCGGATGCCGGTGGGGTCACCACCGGGCAGGAAGATCTGGATGGTTTTGGGTGTGGAGGCTGTCGTGGTCATGCTGCTTCCATGGGGAAAAGACCGCGCACGTCGATTTGGCCGGTGACAGCGGCGGAGATCAGAGCAGTGCGGCGCTCCTGCAGGAGGGTGATGGCACGGTCGAGTTCGCCTCTAGAGGCGTCCAAGTCATCGCAGACTTGCCGCAGGTGCGCCGCGATTTCCTTTTGCTCTTCAAGTGGAGGAACGGGGAGCAGCATCGCGCCCCATGCATCCATCCGGAGAGCTTTTGTGCCGTGGCCGGCCTCGTCAAGCCGGTTCAAGGTTTCAACTTGCGATCCTCGAAGCAGGGCCGCAAGGTAGTCAGCCCTTACACCCTGTCGGGGTAACAAGGCTTTGAGGTCCTGATTGATTGCCATGGGCACGCGCGCGGTCACAACCGGAAATGTGCGCGCCAGAATCATTCCCCGCACTACCACCAAGACCGAGCCAGCCGGCATCAGCGAAGCAGCTCCAGCCTCAAGCGCCCAGTCAGTGATGTGGTCTACGGTGTCATGGAGATCTTCCACTTTCAGGTCCTTGGCAGACGCCCATGGCACTTCGCCATCCCAATAGTCGAGTGACCCTTTGTTGGGCGTGCCCCCGCTGCGAAACTCGGCCAAGTGTTTGAGAGGACGAACCTCCCAATGCGCCGGCACCTCCCCCAGCCACTCCGCCCGAGAGTCCTTCATCGGCACACTCGGGTCCAGCCCCTTGGTCACGGCGTGGGAGATGACCGCCTGGCGCTTTTCCTGCAGCAGGGCGATCAGCTTTTCCTGTTCTGCCACCAGCGTGTCGATCTTGGCGGTTTCGCGGTCGAGGAAGGTGGCGATGGCAGTTTGTTCTTCGGATGGCGGGATGAGCGTTGGCAATCGCCTCATGTCCGAGAACTTCATCGATTGCCGGAGCCCTCCCCCCATCGAATAGAACACCTTTGTGGTGTCATAAAACCTGTAAAGATGACTAAGGTAGCGTGCGTTGGCAAGAAGTGGTCGAATCGCGACGTATGCCGATGTAATGATCCCATCTTGGGTTACCAAGGCGGACCGTAAGCTACGTTTATCGTTCTGGAGATCAGTGAGGCGAAAAACAATGTCGTCGCTTCGTACTATTTGGTAAGTTTCAAACGATTCTGGCAACAACCCATCGTTGGAACTAATGTCCTTGTTGACTATGCGCCCGTAGCTCAGCGACAAAAGATTATCCTCAAGCATTCCTGCATTGGATTCGTTGCGCTCTACTGCAATAGAGTACAAGGGCATGATTTTCCAATGCGCTGGAATCTTTCCCATCCACCCTGCCTCACTGTCCTTGTACTCCGGATACCGCGCAAAGCTCATGCCGACAGCCCCTTGATCATGTCCAGAATGCGGTCGGTGGTCTGCTTCAACTCGGCATCAATCTCCGCCAGCGGGCGCGGCGGCTTGAACACATAGAAGTGCCGGTTGAACGGAATCTCATAGCCCACCTTGGTCTTGTCGGGGTCGATCCAGGCATCGGGCGCGTGGGGAAGCACCTCGCGCTCAAAATACTCGCCCACGTCTTCGATATAGGGCACGTTCTCGATGTCGCGCAGCGCGCTGTCGGGCTGGGGCTTGCCCTTTTGCTTGCCCTTGGCGCCCAGCACCGGGTTGCCGGCTTCGTCGCGCAGTGGGCGTTCCACGGTGATGCTGTGGTAGCCGAAAGCCTCGTTGTCGAAGATGCGGCTGATGGGCGCGCCGTCGTCGTTCTGCGCCTCCACAAAGCTGCCGAACAGGTGGGTGATGCGTTCGATGTGGGCGTCGCTAAGTTCCTTGCGCTTGCTGCCCAGGCTCTTGCGCATCTTCTGCCACATGCCGCTGGCGTCGATGAGCTGCACCTTGCCCTTGCGCGCGGCGGGCTTGCGGTTGCTGATGATCCAGACATAGGTGCTGATGCCGGTGTTGTAGAACATGTCGGTGGGCAGGCCGACAATGGCTTCGAGCAAATCGTTTTCCAGCACGTAGCGGCGGATCTCGCTTTCGCCGCTGCCCGCGCCGCCCGTGAACAGGGGTGAGCCGTTGAGCACGATGCCGAAGCGGCTGCCACCCTCGGCCACCGGGCGCATCTTGCTGAGCAGGTGCAGCAAGAACAGCATGGAGCCGTCGGACACGCGGGGCAGTCCGGGGCCGAAGCGGCCGTTGTAGCCCTGTTGTTCGTGCTCCTTGCGCACTTCCTTCTCGACCTTTTTCCACTCCACGCCAAAGGGCGGGTTGGAGAGCATGTAGTCGAAGTGCCTGGGGCCATGCCCGTCGTCGCTCAGGGTGTTGCCAAAGGCGATGTTGGCCACGTCCTGGCCCTTGATCAGCATGTCGGCCTTGCAGATGGCGTAGGACTCTGGGTTGAGCTCCTGCCCAAACACGGTAAGGCGGGCCTTGGGGTTGTGTTCGGCCAGGTACTCGCCCGCCACGCTGAGCATGCCCCCGGTGCCGGCCGTTGGATCGTAGATGGTGCGTACCACGCCTGGCTTGCTCAGGATGTCGTCGTCTTCAATGAAGATGAGATTGACCATGAGGCGGATGACCTCGCGCGGGGTGAAGTGCTCCCCGGCGGTCTCGTTGCTGATTTCTGCAAACTTGCGGATCAGTTCCTCGAACACCAAGCCCATCTGCATGTTGCTGACGGCCTCAGGGTGCAGGTCGATGTTGGTGAACTTTTCGGTGACCCGGTACAGCAGCCCGGCCTTGGCCAGGCGTTCCACCTGGGTGTGGAATTCAAAGCGCTCGAATACATCGCGCACTGCGGGCGAGAACGCCTGCACATAGCTGTAGAGGTTCTGGGCAATGTGGTCGGCGTCGCCCAGCAGCATGGTCAGGTCGAGCGGGGAGGCGTTGTAGAAGCCAAGGCCCGTGATCTTTTGCACAAACTGGTCTGGATTGATCCCCTGCTTTTCTTTCGCAGCGAGTTCGGCCAGCACGGCCGGCTTGGTAGCTTCGAGTACGCAGTCCAGGCGGCGCAGCACGGTGAAGGGGAGTATGACTTTGCCGTAGTCGGACTGCTTGTAGTCGCCGCGCAGCAGGTCGGCCACGGACCAGATGAAGGCAGAGAGGGCTTGTTGGTTCATGCAGGCGGTGTGTCGCGATTTGTTATCGCCGGAAGTATGCCAGCGAGCCAGTACATCAAGACGAGTTGCGCGTGACCTTGCTTGCATCGCAACCAAGACGGTCATGTGGCTGGAAAAAGCGCATCCAAGTGGTGTCCTGGTTCCAGTCTTGCGGGGCCTGCTGAGACGAATTGCTGCCAGCGTTGATTGCACCAACAGGCTGCTGTTCTTGGGGGCTGGACATGGCCAACCAGTGTTTTCGGGCCCACAGTAAGTGCCCAATTATTTTTTACACTGGATGTTTTCAGGCATGGCACCGTCTGACTCTTTTGGGAGCAACGGATGCGCAAATCAAACATTGGCCACATCAGCTTCAAGCAGCGATGCAACCAGCTGGGAGTGAATTACTGGAGGGCGCTGAAACGCAGGGAAGCGGGAATGCCCGAGGAAAAAATTTTCTTGAAAGAGTACGTCCGCTCGAACAAAGCGACAGTCACGGCGATGACTGTATTTGGCATCTCCTACCCGAACCTCAGGGCTGCCTGTAGAGCACTTCAGCCCCTGGCCCACGAACTAACGATCAAGCGGTGGATTAAAAATGGAATGCGTCCAGAGGAAGCGTTCAATCGCATCCCCAATCCCGGCTACCAGCACGGAGTCATCTATGTCGTAACGCACAAAGACAGCGGTCGTCAATACGTCGGTCTTACCGTGCAGACGATGGAACGACGTTGGCTCTATCACCAAGAGCAGTCTCGGGCGGGATGGATCAGAAGCGAATGCTCTTTGCATGCGGCCATTCGTAAATATGGAGCCTCGGCCTTCGAGATCTCGGTCATCGATCACGGCACGGCCAAGATGGATCTGGAGGCCAAGGAGCGCAAATGGATCAGAGAACTGGGAACCATGGCTCCCCATGGCTTCAACATTGACCCTGGTGGTGTAAGCGGTGGATCAAATGCCAAGCCACAGGTGTTTGACGGCATTGCCTTTCCGAGTATCAGATCGAAAATTGCCTACATCTCTGGGAGGTTCGGCATTTCATACAGTGCTGCAGCCAAAAGGCACCAGACTGGGCGCATTGATGTCCGAAAGCCTGCCAGGGCGGGCGAGAGTCTTGTGAAGAGCAAGCCATACAAGGCGTGGAGCGCAATCGTCCATGGCTCAGTGAACCCTAACTCCAAACACTACAAGCCTGGCCTGGAGGTGCATCCCTGTTGGCTGAAGTTTGAAGATTTCCTGCGCGATGTCGGCTGGGTGGATGACCCGAGCCTGGCGTTCGCACGGGTAGACAAGTCCAAGGGGTATGTGCCGTCCAACTGTCGCTGGATGACCAAGAGCGAAGCGAGTCAGATCAACGCTGCCTACATGAAAGCCAGTGGCCGTCTGACCGGTCGATCCAAGGCGACGCGCACGAGCCGCTGAGACTTACGCACTTTTGCCACGCCAGTCCAGAAGCATTCTTCGCAAATTTTTTCCGCCCCAGTCGTTCCATTGATCCTCCCGCACCGGCCCTGATTCCCCCGCTATCGTTTTCAGTGCGAACCGCGCGCAATGGCCTTCAACTGCCGTCGGCGACCTCTTTTCTGTCAGTAGGCCTGTCCGTATACTGGGTTTAATCACAGTATTTGGACATGCCAGCCGCCGCCCGCTCCTTCGACACCCAGCACCTGCCCATCAGCGTGCGGGAGGCCGTCTGGACCGGTGACGACCTGGCCCACCAGAACCATCCCACGATCCCCACGGGCTTTGACAGCCTGGACGCCTCCCTGCCCGGGGGCGGCTGGCCAACGCGGTCCCTGACCGAGGTGCTTTCGCCCCAGGCGCCCTTGTGCGAGTGGAGCCTGCTGGGAGGCTGCATCCCGTCATTGATGGAGGGCGACGGCCAGATCCTGCTGGTTTCGCCCCCGCTGCCCCCGCACGCCGGCGGCCTGGCCCAGCGCGGCGTGCACCCGGACCGCCTGGTGTGGATCCGCGCCAAGGCGCCTGCAGACCGGCTTTGGATCACCGAGCAGTTGGTCAAGTCCAACCCGCGGGGCGCGGTGATGGCCTGGCTGCCTCAGGCGCGTGCGGACCAGATCCGCCGCCTGCAGGTGCACGCGCAGTCCTGCCAGTCACCGGTGTTCCTGTTCCGGCCGACAGGCGCGCAGCGCGAGGCATCGCCGGCGCCGCTGCGCCTGCTGGCATCCCTGGGCTCTGGCTGGAACATCCACGTGCAGATCCTCAAGCGCCGCGGCACGCCGTGCACTGACGCCCTGGAGCTGGAGTCCATTCCCCCGCAGCTGCGCAAGGTGCTGCCACCTCGCCTGCTGCGCTCCACATCGTTTTCTTTTTCGCGCGAGGAGGCCCCCGATGCTCGGGATCTGGGCCGCACTGCGACCATCCAGCACCCACAGCGCATCCTGCATCCCCATTGACCTGCCGTCCCTCGCCGTATGGGCGTTGCAGTTCTCGCCGCGGGTGGCAGTGCTGGAGGAGGCTGTGCTGGTCGAGGTGGGAGCTAGCGCGCGCCTGTTCGGCGGCCTGGAGCAACTGCGCCAGCGGGTTGAGGTGGAAGGCACGGCGTTGGGTGTGGAGTGCATCGCATGGGCACCTACGGGCACGGCTGCGCTGGCGCTGGTGCGAGCGGGCGTGCCCGACGGCTTTGCAGGCCCGCTGCCCTCAATCCTGGACAAGCTCCCGCTGGAGACCATCACCGCCGTGGCCTCCCACCTGGGCACGCTGCAGCGCCTGGGCTGCAGGACCCTGGGCGATGTGCGCAAGCTGCCGCGCGGCGGCCTGAGCCGGCGTTTCGACAAGGAGCTGCTGACCCGGCTGGACCAGGCGTATGGCCTGCGGCCCGAAGCCTACGAATGGGTGCAGTTGCCGGAGACCTTCAGCGCTCGGCTGGAATTTCAGTTCAGGGTGGAGCATGCCCCCGCGTTGATGTTCGGCGCCCGCCGGTTGCTGCTGCAGATGTCCAGCTGGCTGGCGGCCCGGCACATGGGCGTCACGTCATTCACGCTGCGCTGGTGGCACGACGTCATGCGCGCCAAGACAGCCGGCACGGGCGGCGAGCTGACCGTGGGCACGGCTGAGCCCACCCAGTCGGTAGACCACCTGAGTCGGCTACTGAACGAACACCTGGCCAAGGTGGAGCTGCAGGCGCCCGCGGGAGACATCGAACTCGTCGCTGCCCGCACCTTCCCGATCCAACAGGAGAGCAAGTCGCTGCTGCCCGACACCATCCGCCAGGGCGAGGCGACCTGGCTGGTGCTGGAGCGCGTGCAAGCGCGCATCGGCAAAGCCGAGGTGGTGCGGCCATTGCTCGCCGAGGACCACCGGCCCGAATGGATGCAGCGCTGGCCTGGCGCAGAGGAGCCACGACCGCGTGCTTCTCCTGGCCCGTGCCAGCTCCCAGTGCCGGACTGGATCTTCGAGGAACCACTGCGCCTGGCCGAGCGCGACCACCGTCCGATCTACCAGGGCCCCTTGGTGATGCTGCTCGGCCCCGACCGCGTCGAGGGTGGTTGGTGGCACCGCGTGGGCGAAGGGGCGGATGCGCAGCAGACCAATGTGCAGCGCGACTACTGGGTGGCCCAGAGCCAGCATGCGGGGCGGCTGTGGATCTACCAGCAACGCCTGGCGAACGACGAGACCGGCTGGTTCCTGCACGGGCGCTACGCCTGAGCGGCCTACTCCCTATCCGCACCCGTGAGCAGGCTGTATGGCGCTTCCCCTGTATGCAGAGCTGCTCTGCGTCTCCAACTACTCGTTTCTCATCGGCGCCAGCTGGCCCGAGGAGTTGGTCGAGCGCGCAAAGGAGCTGGGCTACAGCGCTATCGCGATCACCGATGAATGCACGCTGGCCGGCGTGGTGCGCGCGCACATGGAGGCCAAGAAGCAAGGCATCCAGCTGTTAATCGGGTCGCAGTTCAAGGTGCAGGCGGACCTGCCTTTCACCCTGGTGGCGCTGGCCCAGAACATGAACGGCTACGGCAACCTGTGCCAGTTCATCACACGCCTGCGACGCTCGTCCGAGAAAGGCACCTACCTGCTCCATCAGACGGACATCGAGGGCGACACGCTGGCCGACTGCCTGCTGGTGGTCTCGCCCTGCCGGGAAGCCAGCGATGCGCAGTTGGAGGAACTGGGCCAGTGGACCTTGACGCATTTTTTGGGTCGGGCCTGGCTGGGGGTGGACCTGAACCGCCGCATCGACGACGAGCTGTGGCTGCACCGTGTGCGCGAACTCTCGGCCCTGACCGAGCTGCCCCTGGTGGCCCTGGGCGATGTGCTCATGCACCTGCGCAGCCGCAAACCCCTGCAGGACGTGCTGACCGCGACCCGGGTGGGCAAGCCGCTGACCGAGTGCGGCTACGAGCTGCAGCGCAGCGCGGAGCGGCACCTGCGCAGCCGGGTGCGGCTGGCACAGACCTACCCCGAGGAACTGATGGCCGAGACCGTGCGCATCGCCGAACGTTGCACCTTCAGCCTGGACGAGATCAAGTACCAATACCCCGATGAGGTGGTGCCCGACGGGCACACGCCAGCCAGCTTCCTGCGCCAGGCGACGTACGAGGGTGCGGGCCGCCGCTGGCCCAATGGCATCCCCGCCAAGGTGCAGTCCCAGATCGAGCACGAGCTGGAGCTGATCTGCGGCCTGCGCTACGAGCACTATTTCCTGACCGTGTTCGACATCGTGAGCTTCGCGCGGTCGGAGCACATCCTCTGCCAGGGCCGCGGCTCGGCCGCCAACAGCGTGGTGTGCTACTGCTTGGGCGTGACCGAAGTGGACCCGGCGCGCATGTCCATGCTGTTCGAGCGCTTCATCAGCCGGGAGCGCAACGAGCCGCCGGACATCGACATCGACTTCGAACATCAAAGGCGCGAGGAAGTAATCCAGTACCTGTATCGCAAATATGGGCGCGACCGGGCAGCCCTGGCGGCCACGGTGGTGACCTATGGGCCGAAGTCCGCGATCCGCGATGTGGGCAAGGCCCTGGGTTTCAGCCTGGAGACCGTCGATGCGCTGGCCAAGGGCCACCAGTGGTGGGATGGCGATGGGGTGCGGCTGGAGCGCTTCGCGGAACTGGGGCTGGCAGAGAACGACCTTGCCGTGCGGCAGCTGATCCTGCTGACCATGCAGCTGATTGGTTTTCCCCGGCATTTGTCGCAGCACACGGGTGGCTTTGTGCTCACCAAAGGGCTTCTGAGCAGGCTGGTCCCCATTCAGAACGCCAGCATGGAAGACCGCACCGTGATCGAGTGGGACAAGGACGATCTCGATGCAGTGGGCCTGCTCAAGGTCGATGTGCTCGCCCTGGGCATGCTGACTGCCATCCGCAAGGCGCTGGATCTGGTGGGCACACGCAAGGGCTACGACTTCGGGCTGCAGGACATTCCGGCCGAGGACCGAGAAACCTACCGGATGATCTCTCGCGCCGACACCGGGGGAGTGTTCCAGATCGAAAGCCGGGCACAGATGTCCATGCTGCCGCGGCTACGGCCCCGGTGCTTCTACGATCTGGTCATCTCCGTCTCGATCGTGCGCCCGGGGCCCATCCAAGGCGGCATGGTGCATCCCTACCTGAACCGCCGACAGGGGCTGGAACCGGTGACCTATCCCAGCGAAGCTCTCAAGCAGGTGCTCAGCCGCACTCTGGGTGTGACGCTGTTCCAGGAACAGGTCATGCAGGTGGCCATGGTTGCTGCGGGCTTCACCGCGGGCGAAGCCGATGACCTGCGAAGGGCCATGGCGGCTTGGAAGAAGCGTGGTGGGTTGGAGAAGTACGAGAAGAAGATCATCGATGGCATGACGGAGCGCGGGTACACCCCCGCCTTCGCACAGGCCACCTACCAGCAGATCAAGGGGTTCAGCGGGTATGGGTTTCCGGAAAGCCATGCCGCCAGCTTTGCCTTGTTGGTCTACGCCTCCTGCTGGCTCAAGCGGCACGAGCCGGCCGCCTTCTTGGTTGCCTTGCTCAACTCGCAGCCCATGGGCTTCTACACCCCGAGCCAGCTCGTCCAGGATGCGCGCCGGCACCGCGTGGAAGTGCGTGGCGTCGATGTCATGCACAGCGCAGTGGAATCGACGCTGGAGGATCTGCCTGCGATCCCGGCCGTGCGAATGGGCCTGCACATGGTCGCTGGACTGCATGCGACATCGGCCGCACGCATCGTGCAGGCCCGCGAGAAGCACCCCTTCGACAGCGCTGAAGACCTCGCCATACGAGCCGGGTTGGAGCAACACGAGATGAAGCTGCTGGCTGCGGCGGACGCGCTGCTGGGGTTGTCTGGCCACCGGCGCCAACAGGTGTGGGACGCAGCGGGGCTGCACCGAACGCCCGAGCTGCTGCAGGAGGCACCGGTCAACGAGGACTACCTGGAGCTGCAGGCCGCCCCCGAGGGCGAGGAGATCGTGTGGGACTACGCGTCCACCGGGCTCACGCTGCGCCGGCATCCGCTGGCGCTGCTGAGGCCGCGCATGGCAGCCAAGAAGCTGCTGTCTTCGCGCGACCTGCGGCACATCCCGGATGGCCGGGTGATCCGCACGGCGGGGATAGTGACCTTGCGGCAGCAGCCGTCCACGGCCAAGGGGACGATCTTCGTGTCGCTGGAGGATGAGTTCGGCGCTGTGCAAGTGATCGTGTGGTCGGCGGTGCGGGATGAGCAGCGGCAGGTGTTGCTGGAGTCGCGACTGCTCGCGGTCAAGGGGGTGTGGGAGCGGCGGGGGCCGGTGGCCAACTTGATTGCGCACCGGCTGGTGGATCTCACGCCCTGGCTGGGGCGACTGGGGCGGTTGGAGAGCCGGGATTTCAAATGACCCTGAAAGCTAAATTCTCCACCCTCCTTCTGCATACCAAGGGGAAATCGCTAGCGCGTCGTAGAGGGCTGCTTTCCATGTATTTCTTTCACGCGCTCGTTCGGCATCTGCCACACCTCGAAGATAAATGCCAACCATATTCTTTTCAGCAAGAATATTCAGATAATCCGACAGCGAGACCAATTCACTTGCCGATTCGACCGCAAACCTGGATGCGAGCTTGAAATCCCTGAAATAATTTTCCACTCGAGACACCAAGTCAGGCGGCCAGCTCTCAGGAAATTCAGCATAAAATTCCACAGTTACGGGACTAGTCATGGAAACGGATGCAAAGAGCCAAGAATCATTTTCTATATGCTCCAATTCGTAGTACGGATGCGATATTTGATTCTCTTGAGTTACGAGACTGGACGCCTTTCCATGGTTGCAATCCGAGCATGAAGGAATTAAATTTATTGGAAGCACGGAAAATGCTGGGTAACGTGCCTTGGAGAGAAAGTGATCCAAGGTAGAAACATGACCAAACCCACAATATGGGCACTTACCCAGCGGGGCAGATAGCATTATTTCATCATAGTAATTTCGCGCTGGCTTTCCCGCCTTGGCAAAGGATAAAGAGTAAAGATTGGTCATGTCACGCTTGGTGACCTGATCAAAAACCAAATCATCTTCATTCCCCCACCTACTATGTGGAAGCTTGTACAACTCATGAATCCGAGCATGTATGTCATACGCAATTGACAGTCTGTTTATACTGTCAGTGGCAGATGTCAGCCTCAAGATCGAATTTTGATCGACCAATCCACCAATGCAGCTCGAATAAACATCGGATAGATTAATGTTTGGCTTTGAAAGACGCTTCATAAACATTAAAATCAATTATCCTTGGATGCAATGAGCGCCAAAAGAATCGCTTTGGCCTCACCGCCTAGCTGATTTTTATACTGACTCATAATTCCATTATACGAGCCGCCCGCGTCAACCGCTTCCCGTAACATCTCATGGAAACCCGATTTTGAGACCTCAAGTCCAAAAACCTCCCTTGTAAGAATCCCTACATTCTCCCCAAATGTTTCTCTCTCCGGCCGATCTGAACGCCCTTCAGCCCTCATTCGAGTCAGCTTCCATACACACGACTTAGGCACCTCCTGAAGAACCACAGGAGAATGCGTCGCGACAATTGCCACTCCATTTCTATGATGAAGCAAATCTGAGAGCGCGCGTGTGAATGCAGACAAAAGAGGTGGATGTAAATGGCTTTCAGGCTCATCCAATAGAACAAGTGTTTTCTCTTCAACTTTCTCCACCAACTTTGTCATAGTTAACAACACAATGGCATGACCTGAGCTCATCGAGCCTGCCAATGCCCCTGCATTTTTTAGTGCCAATTTTTCATCAAGATCGAGGAGATCCGTCAGGTTCATCTCTGCAAAATTTGCATCTGACTCCAAACGCTTTACTGCCGCCCTCCACCGCTCCCTCTTTGCTTGCTGACTTAAGCACACTCGAAAGCTATTTATAAAATCATTAACCAACTCCGCATCACTTTTAGGCGGCAAAGTCTTGGCATCACCACCCCCATATCTTGAATTTTTCATTCCAATGTAAAAATACGACGGCCCAGATTTTTTGTCAGAACGATCAGGAGGGGGCAAGAATGGATCAAAGGCACTAAAGGAAACCGAAACCAAACCACTAAAATAATTCTTCGAAAGAGGACCAACATCCTCAAAGACACTATATTCATGAAAACCAAAGGCGGGCTGGACCCTTCTTTTGACTCCAGAAAAAGCATCCACCATATTGTTGAGCAACGTGGTTTTGCCAACACCATTGCGACCAATCAAAACATGAATATTTGTGAACGGCTTGCTTCCAGGAATGACCTTAAAGTCCAACTCCACTGCAGCATTATTACCATCACCAGCTTGCTTGTACACAAAATGGAAATCGGTTAATTCAACAAGTCCTGCAAGCACGCGTTTGAATTGACCATGAATAACAGACTGACTTACAGATCTAGTCAAAGAGTCGTCAAAAACCTTCTCTCCGTCGAGATCGTCCAGTAGGGCGTCAAGCGCCACAACATCTCTAAGCCCTCCCAAGATGGCATCCCGCTCAAATGAATCCAAACCATTGACGGCAGCTTTGTAATACTCGACATCCTGCCCCAGCGAAAACCATTCAGCAGAAAGCGCGTCAAATTTTGGCGGCAATAAATCTTTGGTCCAGCCTTTTAGCTGGCCTCTTTTTCCGATTTTGACCGTGCCAAGATCAACTCTCTCACCTTCTTTATTAAAATAAATTAATGAAAAAGATGTTTTAAAGGAGTAGTCGTCCCAATCACCTGGAGACAGCTGAACCAACCCTCTCGTTGGGGTATAGCCTTCTTTAAGCCCGAGAACTTTAAACGAAATACGCACGGACATTCCTTGAATAGTTTAAGGATGCATCAGACATTGCTATTGCAGATTGAAAGCAACGTCAACAAGAGGCAGCATAGCATTACATTAGACTTTTCGCTATTTTTCATTAAGTAATCTTTCAGTGCCTACCCACAGGGACTTCGTTTGAATCTAGCTCACGTACGTAGCAATCTCCATGCTTTATGGTGTGTTCAAGATTGACAGGCGCGGCATCACGAGTGTCATCACGCGCTAGGCCATGCGAGGACAGGTATCTAATCAAGCTGACCCAGTGAACGAACCTTCACGCACCCCATCCCCATGCATCCGGCGTGCAGACACCGGCAAGCCGCGCTGCTCCAAGTGGGCCAGCCCCAGCAAGTGCAACCCCTTCGCATGCCCTGCTCAAAGCCGAGGTGCACGTTCAAGTATTTGTCAGCGTGGGGGTATCCAAGCTGCGGGAGGCCCAGTTCAAACACCGCCACAGTCGGGCGTTCTACCGGCGCGCCAATTCCCTGCACATTCGCGAGACGCTCATCCAATGTGCATAACCATGCCTTCGTAGTGTTCTGCGGGCAGCCCAGGCGGGGCATCTAGACAAATATGCGCACCGCTATGGACCACAAGCGCAGGGGCAAGGAGCGCGACGTCAACGTGCGCTTCGCCGCCATGGTCAGCCACGTCCTGTTCGAGGCTGAGTTCTGCAACCCGACCTCCGGCTGGGAGAAGGGCCAGGTCGAGAAGAACGTGCGCGACGCCCGCCACCGGCTCTGGCAATCGGTGCCCACCTTCCCCGACCTGGCGGGCCTCAATGCGTGGTTGCAGGAGCGCTGTAAGGCCCTGTGGCACGAGATCGAGCACGGTGCGCTCCAGGCACTGTTGGGCCCAGGAACGGGCTTCCTTGATGCCTGTGTCCCGGCCCTTCGACGGGTTCGTGGAGCACACCAAGCGGGTCTCGCCCACCTGCCTGATCCACTTCGAGCGCAACCGCTACAGCGTGCCAGCATCGTTCGCCAACCGGCCCGTGAGCCTGCGGGTCTACGCCGACCGCCTGGTGGCCGCCGCCTAGGGGGCGTCGTCTGCGAGCACCAGCGCCTGATCGAGCGCAACCATCATGGCTCGGGGCAGACTGTCTACGACTGGCATCACTACCTGGCAGTGCTGCAGCGCGAGCCTGGGGCCCTGCGCAACGGTGCCCGCTTCCTGGAGCCGCCGGTGGCCTTCAAGCGCCTGCAGGCAGCGTTGCTCAAGCAGCCGGGCGACGACCGAGAGATGGTGGAGGTCTTGGCACTGGTGCTGCACTACGACGAGCAGGCGGTGCTCTCTGCGGTGGGGCTGGCCCAGGAAGCCGTGGCCCCCCAGCAAGACCCACATCCTGAACATCCTGCACCCGCTCATCGACAACAAGCCCACGCCGGCACCCGTCAGCGCACCCCAGGCGCCCAAGCTGTCTGTGGGACCCCAGGCCGACGTGCTGCGCTACGACCGACTAAGGTAGATCCGCCACGCATCATGGCCCGAATTGGGCACTATGACCCCTTCACAATAGCTCGCGTCCCACTGGTGGAGAATCAAGCCATTCGCGCACTTCCGCAGACAGTGGGCGCGACGGATCAGATGCAGCCAGCAGCTCTTCCAGGGTGTACCGGGGCTTGGGGTTCGGTTCCACGATCAAGCGCCCTTGGTCCACATAGATACCAACCATGTCGCCGACTTCCCAGCCCAACTGCACCAGCATCGAGCCGGGGATAGCCAGCATGACCACACCGTCCACGTTACTCAAACTAGTCTTATCCATAGATCGCCCTCGCTGGGAGTTGACTGAAGCTTCTGGTCGATGGCCATGCGAATAGCCGCAATGTGCGTCGCACGACTTCATCAAGGCAGACGGCCTCGACGGGTGCAGCATGACTCTCGGTCCTGGGACGAAGCCTCAGGGTAGGACACGGTTGGGAGTTCAGCCGCCAGCTCCGGGTGGTTTCCCAGGACCGAAAGCAGCTGAACCAACGGAACTGGCACAGGCCGCGCAGCACTTTCGTAGCCATAGAAAGCGCGGCGTGGCTGACCGAACAGCTCAGCCGCTTGCTCTCGGCTCAGACCTAGCTTCTCGCGCGCTGATGTGATGAAGGCTGGATCGACGACAGCGGAGTTGACCTCCTTCCGGAGTTGGAGAATCGCATTACTGTACTGCCTAGCCTCATCCGCCTTCATGGCACTTTCGCCGCAATCCGGGCAGTACCGAGCCATCAGTGCGGGGATGACCACCTCGCGGTCGCCATAGACATATCGATAGTCACGCACCTCATCGACTGCGCGATCGCCTCCACATGAACCACATTTCATTGGACTTACCTTTTGAACGTCTTTTTTTCAGATGGATTCAGCGGCCAAGAGCCCAACAGGATTAACTGCTGGCCCTATAAGGACTCTTTCCTGGCACCAGGAAAAAAACGGCAGCAAGGGCCACATGGTCAAGCACCGTTCAATAAGGGGTAGAAGGTCCAATGCAGCATCAAACCACTACATGGACCTCGTCAACTCCCGGGCTCCAGAAATCGCCAAAACCATTAGTTTGAGGCAAGTGGCTTTTTATTCGATCAGCATCGGCTAGCAGCATACTTGTTGCTTATAGAGAAAGCCTGCATTTCCCACAGAAACTACGCCCACAGCTGTCTCCTGCTTGGTAACTCAGAATAACACAGTAGATCCCCTTGATCATTCCAACGACGGCACTTGATCGATATTTGATCAGATCCGCATCAACGTAGCAACTGATAGACAAGTCTTGCGTAATTAATGATTTACTTATTCTTTTCCATCCTCACAAGAAAATAATAAGTCAGAGTTTACTTATATAAGACTCCATGTGCATCTGCTTTGTATAAGCATTGGAATGCGGGCTGGGCTACCCAGAAGGGGAGCTGAGCACCAGGCAACGCCCTTCGCACAACTAGCGAACGACGCCCCTCTCACCCCTCCACATCCCGGCGCGGAGGGGAGGATGAAGTCACACGTTATAAGGCGGCAAGGTCGGCGGACAAAAAAGCCTCAGTCAGCAATGACTTACGTTGCAACCGCTCCTGGTTCACTGCACAAATTTTTTTCCACATCTTTCGGCTGGAACCTGCGCTGCAGGTTCATCAATGCTGACCCGATCTTGGCGTGCACGGCTCGGTCGCACACCAACTTGTAGTGATCGCTGGGCAGCTGGATGCGTTCTCGGGCCCGTACAAGCTTCAGGAAGGCATCAATCGGCTCCATTCGAGGCCTAGACCCCACAGCGAACTTCGCGACCCCTGCCATG
Organism: Acidovorax sp. FW305-C-20-28; assembly: GCF_058783375.1. Taxonomy (NCBI): domain Bacteria; kingdom Pseudomonadati; phylum Pseudomonadota; class Betaproteobacteria; order Burkholderiales; family Comamonadaceae; genus Acidovorax; species Acidovorax sp. FW305-C-20-28. Next base: position 62,188 of record NZ_JBYSYM010000023.1, read on the forward strand.
TTCCAGGCCCATTCCATGCGCCGCAGCCTGCGCGCGTACTCCGTACTGTCCAGGCCGCGAAGAAGGCGAACCTCCGGGTGACCAATGATCCTAAAGTGCCCTGCAAACTTGCGGCGAAAGGGATAGCCCAACAAATCGCTCAGATGATTGATGCCAAAACAGTAGCATCCCCACCTGCGCAAGGTGACCTCCGTTCGAATCTTCTGCTCGGGCAAACTCAGAATAACATCTTGGTCGAGCGTCTTGTGGTACAGCTTGGCCTGCATGAAGTCATGGCGACGCCCATATATGATTTCTTCTCCCAAGCGCGCGCGCCGGCGCTCCAGGGGTTGAACGGGCATTCCCCGACCTTGTACAGCACCGCGGGAGCCGTAGTCCCAGAGCGCGTGGTGCTCGGGGCGAAAACGGGACGAAAGAGCATGGTACGTCTGCTCAAGAACAGTCTGCCTACCTTCCCCAGCCAATCCGAGCCCTGGTGCAAAGTCCACCGCCACCTCAAGTGACATTACGAGTTGCTCTCCCAGCAGCGAGGACAGCTTTACTACGTCGTGGGCGGTAGGGTCGTGCACTGTGAGAAAGGATCCCCTGATCCCGTTTGAGAGCCTGTTGGACCGGAACGGCTGACCGTCCAACCGGGGCAGAGTGAGCCGGCGGGTGGGCAGGCTCACGGTGAAGTAGTCGATACTCGCAGTGACCTGCAGGAGGCTAATGGGGACTGGTGGAGGGGGTGTTCGTTCTGATGACATCGTGGCGGTCACACACAGCAACCAGCGATATGCGGGGGGGGCCCGCGTGAGGGGTCAAAATCTGCTGCACTGCCTCAGCAGCGCAGCAGAGGGCGTCACGTAGCTCGGTTAGCCGGCCACGCAGGGAATAAGATCGTTCCAGCCGATGGAGCTTTGCAGACTGCCAGCTTGCCGGTGAGGTAACACAAAGCTGACGACAAGGCTCTTCAACGCTTGCAGCCCCCTATCCGCCGTGAACGCAGTGGCACCATCTTCAACATCGGCAACAACAGACCACAAAGGCTTAAAGCCGTCTGCAAAGACACTCGCTAACCGCAAATCAAAAAGGTCACTGAGGCAGTAGATCCATTTGCTGTGGAGCGAGAAGGCGCCGATCTCGAGGAAGCCGCCTGTCACTTGGTCCAGTTCGTCATAGACAACCCTCAAGAGTTCCGCCTTGTCGAGGGGAACGCATGAGGATACCCATCCCTTGGGGTTCGTCCCGTGAAGGCTCTCCCTGACGCACCATCCACTATTAAGCTTACGGAAGTTTCCCTGCCGCGCGACCGCGATGTGAAGTTTTGAAAGCACCGCATGAGGCAGCTTCTCGCGTAAGGTCTGCAGGTCTGCAAGCGTTGGCTGGACCAACTGGACCTTCAACCCGCCCGCGCCTTTGGGAAAAACTGCCTTGCACTCAAACTGGCGGAAAGGGCTCCTACTGACCCGGCTCATGTGCCTGTGCGGCAACTCAATCTCGATGAGATCGATGCGGGCGGAAAAATGGGAGCTTGGCGACGAGATGGATCCAATGTTCATGAAGTAATGAAAAGACGTGGCACACGCGGCCACTGAAAATTCATTATTGGAAGTTGAGATCTCGGCTCATCGGTCAATGTGTATTAATTTGTATCAGCACTGTGCATGCCTTGTGAATACTCCCTCGCGGTACGACACCGTGCTACGATGCCCACAACAGTAGTGCGAAGTAGGCGCCTCCTGTTCTTTTTAAATCAATGGTTTGCGTCGGTATGCAAACTATGGGGCGGGTTCCCTTCACCCGCTCCAGTTCTCCCGGGCGTTCGCCCACCCCTCCCCGATTCCATCGCCCCGTAGCGCGCCACTAGCGTGCCGCGCTCAAGCGTGCCTGCGCCTGGGTCCGCAGGGCGGGCGCAGGGTGCGCGCTGCTGCCGCCCAGCTGGAACTGCGCCACGGCCCCGACCATCTGCTCGGCCTGGCTGCGCAGGCTGCTGGCGGCGGCCGCCATTTCCTCCACCAGGGCGGCGTTCTGCTGCGTGGCCTGGTCGAGCTGGGTGACGGCCTCGCCCACCTGGCCGACGCCGGCGGTCTGCTCGCGGCTGGCGGCGCTGATCTCGGCGACCATGGCGGCCACGCGCCCGATGGCGTCAACCACCTCCTGCATGGTGCTGCCCGCCTGGTCGGCCAGCACCGAGCCCTGCTGCACCATGGCGCTGCTGGCCCCGATCAGTTCCTTGATGGCCTTGGCCTCGGCGGCCGTGCGCTGCGCCAGGTTGCGCACCTCGGCCGCCACCACGGCAAAGCCACGGCCCTGCTCGCCGGCGCGCGCCGCCTCGACGGCAGCATTCAAGGCCAGGATGTTGGTCTGGAAGGCGATGCCGTCGATCACGCCGATGATGTCGGCGATCTTCTGGCTGCTGGTGTTGATGCCGTGCATGGTGCTGACCACCTGGGACACGACCTTGCCGCCGTCGGTAGCCACCTGGCTGGCGCGCACGGCCAGCTGGTTGGCCTGGGCGGCGCCGTCGGCGTTGTGGCGGATGGTGGCCCCCAGTTCCTCCATGCTGGCCGAGGTCTGCTCCAGCGAACTGGCCTGGTTTTCGGTGCGGGCCGACAGATCCTGGTTGCCCTGGGCGATCTCGGAGCTGGCGGCCGATACGCTCTCGGCACTGTTGCGCACCGTGCCCAGGCTTTCCAGCAGGCGCAGGCGAAAGCCTTCCATCGCCTGCGCCAGCGTGCCGATCTCGTCGCGCGACTGGATGCTGACGCCATGCGTCAGGTCGCCCTGTGCCAGGTAGCCCAGGGCCGTGCTCAGCTGCTGTACCGGAGCGCCCACCAGGCGCCGGGTGGCCGCCACCAGCACCACGGCCAGCAACGCCAGCGCCACCAGTACACCCAGCCACAGCCAGGTCAACGCAATGCGCGCCTCGCCCATGAGCTCGGCCACGGGCGCCTCGGCCACCACGGCCCAGTTCCAGGGCTTGTAGCGCTCCACGGCGACAAAACGGCGCTCGGACGCCTTGGCCGAGGGCCGCGGCGACCAGGTGCCCTCGAAGTCGCCAGCCTGCTCCGCCGCCGTGAGGGATGCGAGCCAGGCCTTGCCCTCCTCCACCTTCTCGTCCACCACCACCGGCGGCGTTCCCGAGCCGCCCAGGCCGGAGATGCGCCCCCGCGCCGGGCCCGAGGAGACATCGACGGCATAGACGGCGCCTGTGTCGAACAGCTTGCGGCTGGCCATCAGTTCGCCCAGGCTGTTCAGGATGGGCGCGATGTCGGAGCCGATGAACAGGATGCCGATGGTGCGGTTGCCCTCGCGGATGGGCTCGTAGACGGTCATGTAGTCGCGGCCGAACAGGTTGGCGCGGCCGATGTAGGGCTTGCCCTCGGCCATGAGCGCATAGGCGGGGTGCTTGCGGTCCAGCAGGGTCTTGAAGGCGCGCTCGCCGTCCTGCTTCTTGAGCGAGGTGGTCACGCGGATGAAATCATCGCCCGTGCGCGCAAAGAGGGTGGCCACGGCGCCCTGGGCATCCTTGGAGAAGCGGTCCACCAGGTCGAAATTGCCGTTGAGCGGGTTGCCGTCCAGGCTCAGCACCGCCTCGGGCTTGCCGTCGGCACCGGGCTGCTCCGCCAGGCTGAAGGCTCCGGCAAAGCGCGATTTCAGCAGGCCGAAATCGCGCCGCGCCAGCTGCTGGGCCGATTCGTCCATGGTCTTGACCAGGGTGGCGACCTGCGATGCATACTGCCGGGCCTCGCCCCGGGATGCATCGCCAAAGCTCTTCCACACCATGCTGCTGACCAGGGCCATGGTGGACAGCAGCACCACCAGCAGGCTGGCCAGGGCCACGAACGACAGTTTGAAAGCGATGGAGCGGCTGGCAAAGTTTTTCATGGAACACACTCCCTGGGGTTGATTGAGCACGCCTATCCAATCTTGACCTGGGTCAATGTAAGCCTTTGAACGCCGCCCCGCCAGGGGGCCGCGCCAGGTGAGCCTGTAGACTGGCCGCTAACGGAGCACGCCATGGAACCCCGCACCCTTCTCGCCCACTACGACAGCGGCACCCTGTGGCCCGCCCAGGCGGCCGCCGGCATCGGTGGCGACGTGGCCGTGGCCTACCAGCAGGCCCTGGCCGTGCGCAGCCTGCGCCAGGCGCGAGGCGAGGAGCCGCGCGGTTACAAAATCGGCTTCACCAACCGCAACATCTGGGCGCACTACCAGGTGTTCGGCCCGATCTGGGGCACGGTATGGTCGACTACGCTGGGCTTTTGCGAGGGTGAAGGCCGCGTGTCGCTGGACCATTGCGCCCAACCGCGGCTGGAGCCCGAGGCGGTGTTTGGTCTCAAGGCCACGCCCGCACTGGATGCGTCCCTGGACGACCTGTTCGATGCCATCGACTGGGTGGCTCCGGGGTTCGAGATCGTGCAGTCGCACCAGCCCGGCTGGAAATTCACCGCTGCCCAGACCGTCGCTGACAGCGCCCTGCATGCGCGGCTGCTGGTGGGCGTGCAGCGGCCGGTGCGGAAGTTCGCCGCTTCGGCGGCCGAACTCGACCAGCGCCTGGCCGCAGCGCACGTGGCCCTGCACTGCGATGGCGAAGCCAGGGAACAGGGCCAGGGCGCCAATGTCCTGGGTGGCCCCTTGCATGCACTGCACCATTTCCTGAAGGAACTGCGCGCCTGCCCCGGTGCGCCGGACCTGCTGCCCGGTGACGTGGTGACCACCGGCACCTGGACCGATGCCTGGCCGGTGCAGCCCGGCCAGCGCTGGAGCGCGGACTTCGACGCGCCGCTGTCGCGGTTGTCGGTCACCTTTACCTGAGCAGCTCAGCGCCTGGCGTACTGCTGCGCGCCGAACAGCACCTCGCGCGCCTGGGCGTCGTGTGCCGGCTTGCGCAGGTCGGCCAGCACGGCAATGCCGCGCTGCACGGCGGGGCGGCGGCCCACGGTGGCAAACCAGCGTTCAAGGTGCGGGTGGTCCGCCAGGGTGATGCCCTGCTTCTCCCAGTTGCGCAGCCAGGGCCAGACCGCCATGTCGGCAATCGAATAGTCCTCGCCTCCCAGCCAGGGGCTGGTCGCCAGGCGCCGCTCGATCACACCGTAGAGCCTTTTGGCCTCGTTGGTGTAGCGTTCGATGGCGTAGGGGATCTTCTCGGGCGCGTAGAGCCTGAAATGGTGGTTCTGCCCCAGCATGGGGCCTACGCCGCCCATCTGGAACATGAGCCACTGCAGCACCTCGTAGCGGCCCCGGTCGCCGGGCGGCAGAAAGCGCCCGGTCTTGCCCGCCAGGTACAGCAGGATGGCCCCCGATTCGAACAGGGTGATCGGCTGGCCATCGGGGCCTTCCGGGTCGCGGATCGCCGGGATCTTGTTGTTGGGGCTGATCGCCAGGAACTCTGGCCGGAACTGCTCGCCCGCGCCGATGTTCACCGGGTGGGCCCGGTACGGCAGACCGCACTCCTCCAGCAGGATATGGACCTTGTGGCCGTTGGGCGTGGCCCAGGAATACACGTCGATCATCGCTCACTCCACCTTCACGTTGGCGTTCTTCACGCGCTCGAGCTGCGCCTTGCCGGCTTCGGCCGCCCAGGCATGGAACGCGGCCGGCGTGGCGAAGGGCGCGGCCTCGTTGCCGGTGGACAGCAGCTTTTCCTGCACCTGCGGGTCGGCCAATACCTTGTTGGAAGCGGCGACCAGCCGGGCATGCACCTCGGGCGGCAACCTGGCCGGGCCAAACAGGCCGAACCAGAACGAGAATTCGAAGCCGGGCAGGCCCTGCGCGTCCAGCGTGGGCACGCCGGGCGCCACGGCCGAAGGCTGCTGCGTGGTCACGCCCAGCATCTTCACCACGCCCTGTCGGCCCAGGGGCAGCACCGATGCCGCGGTGCCGAAGGACAGGTCCACCTCGCCCGTGGCCACGGCCTGCAGCGCCGGTGCGCCGCCCTTGAACGGGATGTGCACCATGGCGGCATCGATGGCCTTCTCGAACGTGAGCGCCGCCAGGTGCGGCGACCCGCCGATGCCCGACGACGCATAGTTGAGCGTGCCTGGTCGCGCCCTGGCCGTGGCGATCAGGTCCCGCAGCTGTGCGATGCCACTCTTGGGGCTGACCGCCAGCACCAGGGGCGAGACGGTGAGGCGGTTGATGGGCGTGAAATCGGCCGGCGTGTAGCGCACGCCGTACAGGTGCTGGTCGATGCCGTAGAGCGTGCCGGTGGCCAGGCCGATGGTGTAGCCATCGGCCGGCGCACGCGACAGCAGGGTGGACGCCAGCGTGCTGCCGGCGCCGGGCTTGTTGTCCACGACGATGCCCTGCCCCAGCTCCTTGCCCATGGCTTCGGCCACGATGCGTGCGATGCCATCGCCCGCGCCCGAGGGCGAGTAGCCCACGATGAGGCGGATGGGCTTGGCGGGATAGCCGCTGGCCTGGGCAGCCGCAGCCAGGCCCAGCAGCAGGGCCCCTGCGATGCAATGCAACTTCATGGCGTTGGTCTCCTGTGCCATCACTCACCGGCCCGTGAACCGGGGCGCACGCTTTTGCGCCCAGGCCGCCTGTCCCTCGCGCAGGTCGGCCGACTGGTAGGCGCGCAAGGTATCGGCATTGAACGCATCCACATCCAGCGTACCCCGGGCCATGCGGTTCAGGTGGCGCTTCATACCCACCAGCGCCAGCGGTGCCATGCTGGCGCAGTCGCGCGCGAGGTCGACCACCTCCTGCTCCAGTTGCGCTGCATCCACCAACTGAGTCAGGTAGCCAATGCGCAGCATCTGCGCCGCACCGATCTTGCGCGCGGTCAGGAACAGCAGCTTGGCATTGTCCAGCCCGAGCCGGCTCACATAGCGTTCCATGCCCGAGCGGTAGTAGTGCAGGCCCAGGCGCGCGGCGGGCATGAACATGTCGATGCCCTCGGCCCCCACACGGAAGTCACAGGCCAGCGCCAGATCGGTCGCACCGCCGTAAACGCCGCCATGCAGCACGGCGATGGTCACGGGCCGTGCCATCTCCAGCGCATCGACCATGCCGGCAAAGTCGATCTTGCGCGGTGCGCCGATGCTGCCAATGTCGTAGCCGCTGCAGAAGTACTTGCCGGTGCTGCGCAGCAGCAGCACCAGAATGTCCGGGCGCTGGTTGACCTCTTCGATCAACGCAGCCAGGTGCTCCAGGTCGTCGGCCGTGAGCCGGTTGGCCTGCTCCGGCCGGCGCAGGGTGATGGTGGCCACGGGACCGTCGGTGGTGAGTTCGGGAAGTTCATTCATGGGTGCGTTCATCGGCCATGGAATTGGGGAGTGCGTTTTTCCAGAAAGGCACGGCGGCCTTCCCGGTAGTCGTCGCTGTCAAAGCAGCGCAGCACCAGGGCGGCCACGGCGTCGGCGTCAGGCGTTCCATCGGAGTAGTGCTCGAAAGCCCGCAGCGCCTGCTTGGCCGCATGGACGGTGAGCGGGGCATTGGCGGCGATCTGCGCGGCATAGGCGGCCACATGCTCCCCGAGCTGCGCACCATCGACCACGCCATTGACCAGGCCCACGCGCAGCGCCTCCTCGGCCTCCAGGAAGCGGGCGCTGAACAGAATGTCCTTGGCGACCGACGGCCCCACCAGGCGGGCCAACGCGGCCACGCCCCGGTAGTCGTAGCCCAGGCCCAGCCGCGCGGCAGGGATGGCAAAGCGTGAGGATGCCGATGCAAAGCGCACATCGGCCGCCAGCGCAATGGCCAGCCCGCCGCCCACGCAATAGCCGTCGATCATGGCGATCAGCGGCTTGCCCAGCGCGGCCAGGCCGGCATGGCCGCGCGCGGCGATGTCGTCGTAGGTCTTCTTCTGCGCCGCATCTGCTCGGTGCTGCTCGAATTCGGAGATGTCGGCCCCCGAGACGAAGGCCTTGCCGCCCGCTCCATGCATGACCACGGCGCGCACGGCCGGGTCACGCTCGAAAGCCTCGGCGGCGATGCCCAGGCCCTGCCACATGTCCAACGACATGGCATTGCGCCGCTCCGGCTGGTTGAAGGTGATCCAGCCCACGCCATCACGCACCTCGGCCAGGATGCGCGGGGTTCCCAGGTCCAGTGTGCTCATGCCACTGCCCCCTCGCCGCGCATGGCAACGATCGATGCATCGGAATAGCCCAGCTCGCGCAGCACCTCGTTGGTGTGCTCGCCCGCATCGGGGGCTGCACGCACAAAGGACTCGGGGTGGCTGCAGCCCGACAGGTTGATGGGCGAGCGCAGCAGCGCCAGCGCCCCCAGTTCGGCGTGCGGTGCCGGGCGCGTCATGCGCAGGTGTTTGGCCTGCGCATCCTCGAAAGCCTGGCCGATGTCGTACACCGGGCCGCAGGGCACGCCGGCCTGGTTCAAGCGCTCCACGAGTTCGGCCACATCGAACTGGCGCGTGATGGCGCTGATCGCTTCCTCCAGCTCGCGCCGGTGCGCCAGGCGCGAAGCCTGGTCCTTGTAGCGCTCGTCCTCGGCCAGGTGGGGGGCCTGCAGAAACTCGCACAGCTTGCCCCACATGGCGGCGCCCGGCCCGCAGATGTTGACCTGGCCATCGCGCGCCTCGAAGGTGCCCATGGGCACCAGCGTGGGGTGCGAGTTGCCCTCCTGCTGCGGCACCTTGCCATCCACCGTGTAGCGCACGCCCTGGAAGTCGAGCTTGTTGAGCATGGCCTCCAGCAGCGAGGTGTGCACCCACTGGCCTTGGCCCGTGCGCTCGCGGTGCAGCAGCGCCAACAGGATGCCCTGGCCCAGGAACATGCCGGCGGTGGTGTCCGAGATGGCGATGCCCGTGCGATAGGGGCCGCGCCCCGGCTCGCCGGTGACGGAGCTGAGCCCGCTCATGCCCTGCACGATCTGGTCGAGCCCCGGCCGCTCGGCATACGGACCGGTCTGGCCGAAGCCCGAGATGCTGGCCAGGATGATGCGCGGGTTCACCGCGCGCAGTGCCTCGTAGGTCAGGCCCAGGCGCTCCTTGACGGAGGAGCGGAAGTTCTCCACCACCACGTCGCTGCGCTCGACCAGCTGGCGCAGCACGCGCATGCCCTCGGCGGTCTTGAGGTTCACGCTCAGGCTGCGCTTGTTGCGGTGCAGGTTCTGCTCGTCGGAGCCGCGGCGCGGCCCCAGCGTGGGCTTGCGGTCGGGCGGGTCGATGCGCACCACATCGGCGCCCCAGTCGGCCAGCAGGCGCACGGCCACGGGGCCGGCGCGGGCGATGGTGAGGTCGAGCACGCGGTAGCCCGCCAGCGGCAGGGCGGAGGCGGCACTGGCGGGGGTTTGCATGGGGAGTTCGTTCATGGAAGACATCACTGCACCGCCGCCACCGCTGCGGGATCGACATAGATCACCGATTGCTGCCCCACCTCCAGCACCATGGACGGCACCGCATGGACCTTGAGCGTGCCGCCGCCCGCGCTGGGCTGTACCAGGTAGTGCCAGTATTCGCCCAGGTAGGTGCGGCCCACCACCGACACAGCACCCAGCGGCACAGCCCCGTCGGGCCCTGCACCCAGGTACAGCGACTGAGGCCGGATGGAGGCCTGCAGGCTGGAGCGGTCACCTTGCGCACCCGCCAGTGGAATGCCGTCGGGCAGGCCGTCGAGCCGCATCCGCCCGCCCTGCACGGCGCCCTGCACCAGGTTGGTCTTGCCGATGAAGCCTGCGACGAATGGCGTCTGCGGCCGGTTGTAGAGGTTCCAGGGCGTGTCGATCTGCTCCAGCCGGCCCTGGTGCAGCACGGCGATGCGGTCGGAGATGGCCATGGCCTCGGTCTGGTCGTGCGTGACGTAGACCGTGGTGAAGCGGAATTCGTCGTGCAGGCGGCGGATTTCCGCGGCCATCTCTTCGCGCAGGTTGGCGTCGAGGTTGGACAGCGGCTCGTCGAGCAGCAGCACCTCGGGCCGCACGATCATGGCGCGGGCCAGGGCCACGCGCTGCTGCTGGCCGCCCGAGAGCTCGGCCGGGTAGCGCTGCGCATAGGGGCCGAGCTTGACCACGTCGAGCATCTCCTGCACGCGCCGAGCGGTTTCGGCAGCCGGCGTCTTGCGCACCTGCAGGCCGAAACCCACGTTCTCGGCCACGGTCATGTTGGGCCAGATGGCATAGCTCTGGAAAATCATGGACATGCCGCGGTGCTCGGGCGGCACCGAGCGCGCGGGCGTGGAGACCTCGCGCCCGTCCACCAGGATGGCGCCGGCACTGGGCTCGATGAAGCCCGCGATCATGCGCAAGGTGGTGGTCTTGCCGCAGCCCGAGGGGCCCAGCAGCGTGACGAGTTCGCCGCGCTGCAGCTGCAGCGACACGCCGTCCACCACGGACGCACCGCCGTAGTTCTTGCGCAGGTCTTTGAGTTCGAGTTTGGACATGGTTTTTGACTCCTGAAATCAGCCCCGGCGCAGCATGAAGTCGCGCCCTGCGAGCTTCATGCCGATGGCCACGACCACGGTGACGATGACTACCAGCACCACCCCCATGGCGGCCAGCGTTTCGTAGTTGCCCTGCTCGCTCAGGTCCAGCGTGAGCACCGAGACCACGCGCGAGCCCGGACCGGTGAGGAACACGGCCGTGGACAGCTCCTTGGTGCAGATCACGAAGACCAGGATGAAGGCCCCCACCAGCGTCTTCTTGAGCAGCGGTGCCACCACCCGCGTGAGCACGGTGATGCGGCCACCCCCCAGGATGCGCACGGCCTCCTCCAGTTCGGGATTGAGGGCGCGCACACCCGCCGAGCTGGCAGCCACCGAGATGGGCAGAAAGCGCGTGGTGAAGGCGATCACGATCAGCACGCCCATGCCGTACAGCGAGAACGGCGGGCCGGCATACGCCGCATACAGGCCGATGGCCAGGATGAGCCCCGGCACTGCCACAGGCGCCAGCGCCAGGAACTGCACCAGCACCGGGAAGGGCGTGATGCGCCGCTGCGTGGCGTAGGCGATGCAGATGCCCATGCCCACGCAGACCAGCGCCGTGGCGCCCGAATACAGCACGGTGTTGAGGATGGCCGAGCGCACCGTGAGCTGCTCGAAGAAGATGCCGTAGAAATTGGCTAGCGTGAGGTTGTCCAGTGCCAGCCCCTTGCCCCAGGCCTTGGAGAACGAGGCCAGGATGAGGATGGCCAGCGGCATGACCACGCTGAGCAGGGCCACCAGGCCTGAGTACCCAAGCAGCAGCCATTTCCAAGCGCCGATGTCGAAGGGCCGGCGCTCCCCGCCCTTGCCCGACACCGAGACATAGCCGCGCCGCGCCAGCAGCCGGCGCTGCAGCATGAGCATGACGATGGTGAGCAGCAGGATGGGCATGGAGAAGGCCGCCGCCTGCTCCACCTGCAGCGGGTACTGGAAGAACGAGACGATCTGCGTGGTGGCCAGGTTGATGCGCGCCGGTATGGCGATCAGCGCCGGCGTGCCGTACAGGGCGATGGCCTCCAGGAAGATCAGGATGGCCGCGCCGATGATGGAGGGCAGCACCAGCGGCAAGGTCACGCGCGCCATGGTCTGGAACTTGCCGGCACCGTGGATGCTGGCGGCATCTTCCAGCTCGGTGGACACCAGGTCGAGCGCCGACTTGGTGAACACATAGATCAGCGGGTAGGTATAGAGCGCAATGACGAAGGCCAGGCCCCAGAAGCTGAAGATGTTGAATGGCCCCTTCTGCACCCCGGTGAGTTCCACCACCAGGCGGTTGAGCCAGCCGGCATTGGGGCCTGCCAGCAGGATCCAGGCGATGGCACCGAGGAAGTTGGGCATGACGAAGGCCGCCAGCACACTCAGGTGGGTGAAGCCGCGGCCCGGCATGTTGGTTCGCGAGACGGCCAGCGCCAGCGGCACACCCAGCGCCAGGGCGATGGCCGTGACTGCCGCGCCCAGGTACAGCGAATTGAGCAGCGCCTGCAGGTTGCGGCTGCGGCCCAGGGCCTGCGCATAGCTCTGCAGCGACCAGGCGCCATCGGCGGTGTGGAAGCTGTCCCACACCAGGCGCATGATGGGGTTGGCCACCAGCAGGACCAGCACGGCGATGAGCACGCCGAACAGCCAGATGGCCGGGTCGCCGAAGCGGCGCGCCACCATGCGGTCCGCAGGGGGATGGAGGGCCATGGCGTCAGACACCGAAGGCCTCCCGCCAGGCGTCGATCACCTTGGGGATCTGCGCCACCATCTGCGGTGGCGTGGGCGCCAGCAGCGGGCTGGCATCGCCCAGGCCGAGCACGCCGGGGGCCGGCTTGGCATGGGCGCGCAGGGGCACGCTGAATTCCTCGACCGAGATGCGCTCGGTGTCCTCGCTGCCCAGCAGCCATTCCATGAACAGTTTGGATGCGTTGGGCCGGCGCGTGTTGGCCATGATGCCCGAGGGCGAGAGGATCAGCACCGGCCCCTCCTTGGGTGCCAGCGTGGCCACCGGGTTGCCCTTGGCGGCCGAGCGTGCCGCCAGGCTCATGGGCCCCGCCGACACGGAGGCCTCGCCGGAGATCACCGTTGTCACCGCGTCGATGGTGGAGCGGCTCACATGCGCCTTGTTGGCGGCCAGCTTCTGGAAGAAGCCATCGCCGTGCAGCTTGCGCATCTCGATGCACCAGGCACCGGCCGCGCCGCTGTAGGCCGGGTGCGCCACCAGGGCGGCGCCGTTCCACTTGGCATCGAGCAGGTCGCTCCAGCTCTTGGGCGCTGCTGCCGCCTGCACCTTCTGGGTGTTGTAGATCAAGCCCATCATGAAGCAGCTCGACGCGTGGAAGTAGGCGTCCGGGTCCATGTTCTGCACGCGCTTGTCCTGGCGGGCCACGGCGGCCGGCAAAAACTTCAGGAGCAGGTTGCGGCCCTTGAGGTCCACGTAGTGCGCGAGGTCCGTGGAGGTGAACACGTCGCAGTTGGGCGTGCCGGCCTTGAGGTCCTGGTTCAGACGCTGGTAGGCCACCTGCGCCGTGGTGCGCACCACGTTGACCCTCACGCCGGGGTAGCGGGCCGTGAACGTGCGGCCCATCTTCTCGGCCACCTCGGAGGTCTGGGGCACGGTGTACCAGGTGAGCTCGCCCTCCTTGCGGGCGGCGTCGTGCAGGGCGCCCAGGCTTGCGGCCTGGGCTCGGACTATCGAGGGAAAGGCCAGGGCGCTGGCCGCCATCACACCGAACTCTCGTCTGCGCAAAAACATGGTTGTCTCCTGATCGTTGGGACCGATCGGTGTCGGCCTTTTTTAAGTATGCACATAGCATTTATAAAAATACACTAATGGTTTGTATGTATTTTTTAAGACCTGATCACGCACTCTAATGGCGCTGCCATGACAAAAAGCCCCTCCATCCATTTCCACCGCCACGGCGAGGCCGACGTGCTCGAAGCCGTGGACATCGACGTTCCCGCGCCCGCAGCGGGCGAAGTGCAGATACGCCAGACGGCCATCGGCCTGAACTTCGCGGACATCTACCAACGCCGCGGTGGCCACGGTCCGCATGCGGCCACGCCCTTCCCTGTCACCCCGGGTGCGCAGGGCGCCGGCGTGGTGGAGGCCGTGGGACCGGGCGTCACGGCCTTCGCGCCGGGCCAGTCGGTGGCCTATCTGCACCCGGGCGCCTACCAAGTCACGCGCAACGTGCCGGCCCACCGCGTGGTGGCGCTGCCCGGCTGGATCGGCGAGGACATTGCCGGCGCCAACCTGCTGCGCGGTCTTACGGCCGAATACCTGCTGCGGCGGCTTTACGTGGTGAAGCCCGGTGACGCGGTGCTGGTGCACGCAGCCGCGGGCGGCATGGGCTTGATCCTGTCGCAATGGGCGCGCGCGCTGGGTGCCCCGGTGATCGGCACCGTGGGCTCGGCCGTCAAGGCGGAGGTGGCGCTGGCGCACGGCTGCCACCATGTGATCGACTACCGCCGCGAAGACTTCGTGGCCCGCACGCTGGAGATCACCGATGGCGTGGGGGTGGGCGTGGTGTACGACGCGGTGGGCAAGGACGTGTTTTTGCCCTCGCTGCAGTGCCTGCGCCCGCGCGGGCTGGCCGTTAACTACGGCACGGCGTCGGGCGATGTGGAGGCGTTCGACCTGCAGGTCCTGCACGCCAGGTCGCTCAGCGTGTGCCGCCCTACCCTGCGCAGCTTCGTGGCCGACCCGGCGGAGTTGCGCGCGTCGGCCCAGGCCTTCTTCGAGGCCGTGCGCGATGGCCATGTGAAGCTGGGCATCGGCCAGCGCTACCCGCTGGCGGAGGTGCAGCGCGCGCACCGCGACCTGGAGAGCCGCGCCACCACCGGCGCGCCCGTCCTCATCCCCTGAAGCACCGGAAATTTCCCATGAGACTCTTCCATGCCTGGCTTTCCAGCGCCTCGCGCCGCGTGCGCCTGTGCCTTGCCGAGAAGAACATCGCCTACGAGAGCGTGGCCGTGGACCTGAGCAAACAGGAGCAGCACGCGCCGGAGTTCCTGGCCATGAACCCCAACGGTGTGGTGCCGGCGCTGGAGATCGCGCCCGGCTGCTTCCTGCACGAAAGCTCGACCATCTGCGAATACCTGGACGACACCGTGCCCGAGCCCCCGCTGCGGCCCGTGGACCCGTACGCGCTGGCGCAGATGCGCAACTTCGTGCGCTGGACCGACGAGAAATCGCTGCCCCACCTGCTCATCCTCAACTGGAGCCTGATGCTGCAATCCACCGCCCAGCAATGGAGCGACCAGGAGTTGCAGGACAAGCTGGCACGCATCCCCACAGCCGAGCGGCGCGAGGCCTGGGTGCGCATTGCCCGCAAGCCCTATACCGAAGAGGAGAAGGCCGAGGCTCTGCGCAAGCTGCTGCTTCTGGTGGAGCGAATGGAAGACATGCTCGGCGCTGCGCAGGCCCCGTCCACCTGGTTGATCGGCGGCGCCTACTCGCTCGCGGACATCGCGGCAGCGCCCTTCATCGCGCGCATCGCCGAAATCGCGCCCGCAGCGCTGGCAGAGACTGCCCACCCGCGCGTGCACCGCTGGTGGCAGGCCATGCAGCAGCGCCCGGCGTTCGCCGCAGCGCGCCTGCAGTTGTTCGGCGAGGTGCTCCAGGAGCGCCAGCGCGGTATCGCCACCCCGAGCTGAGCCCGAGAGCGATGCGAGCGCCCGCGCATTATCATTCGGCCACTACGAACATGGCCACCACTAGCACGACCCCAACCCGCGTCAACCTGAGCGACAAGATCCGCGAAGCCCTGGAAGAAGAGATCATCTCCGGCAAGCTGTATGCCGGCTGCAGCATCGACGAGCAGGAGCTGATGGAGCGCTTCGACGTCTCGCGCACCCCGGCGCGCGAGGCCATCCAGCAACTGGCCACGGCCGGGCTGGTGGAGATGGTGCCGCGCCACGGTGCCGTGGTCGCCACGCTCTCGCTCACCGAGTACGTGGCCATGCTGGAGATGCTGACCGAGCTCGAAGGCCTGGCCGCACGCCTGTCGGCACGGCGCATGCCCGCCGCCCTGCGGCGGGACCTGCAGGCCTCCTTCCAGGCCTGCAAAGCCGCCGCTGCCAAGGACGACTCGGTGGCCTACGAAGAGGCCAACCGCTGGTTCCACCAAACCATCTACGACGGCAGCCTCAACGAGGTGCTGTCCCGCCAGTTGCGCCAGATGCGGCTGCGCATGCGGCACCCGCAGCGCTCGCTGTTCGACCGGCCCAACCGCGTGCGCAACTCGCTGGCCGAGCACCAGGACATCATGAAGGCCATTCTCGACGGCGATGAGGACGCGGCCGACCGCCACATGTGCCGGCATATCTCGAGCGGCGGCAATGTCTATGTGGACGCCGTGGCCCGGGGCGGCCTGCCCAGAAGCTGATCAGGCCAGTGGCTGCAGTTGCAGCCGGCTCTCGAACTGCCGGGGCTCGCCCGTGAGTGGATCGGTGAACGCCAGCGAGCGCGCCAGCAGCTGCAGCGGGCGCGAGTAGTCGCCCTCGGGCGGGTCGTTGACCACCGGGTAGAAGGCATCGTTGCGCAGCGGCAGGCCCAGCGCGGCCATGTGCACGCGCAGCTGGTGGCGCTTGCCGCTGACGGGCGAGAGCCGGTAGCGCGCCCATTCGCCGTGCACCTCCAGCACCTCCATGTGGGTATGGCTGTTGGGCGTGCCCGGCACCTCGTGCATGCGAAAGAACTGCGGGCTTTCTTCCATGCGGCTCGCATGCTCGCGCGGAAAGGCCAGGTCCGCGCGCCAGGGCGCTACGGCCTCGTAGTGCTTGGTGATGCTGCGGTCGCGGAACAGGCCCTGGTAAGCGCCGCGCGTGCGCTGCTGCACCGAGAACAGCACCAGCCCGGCGGTGTCGCGGTCGATGCGGTGCAGGGGCGACAGCTCGGGCAGGTTGAGGCGCCGCTTGAGGCGCACCAGCAGCGTGTGCTGCAGGTAGCGGCCCGAGGGGGTAACGGGCATGAAGTGCGGCTTGTCGGCCACCAAAAGATGCGCGTCCTGGTGGAGCACGGTTTCGGTGAACGGGATCTCGGGCTCGTCGGCCAGGTGGCGGTAGTAGTACAGGCGCAGCCCGGGCTCGAAAAGCCGGTCCGGCGCTACCGGCGCACCGCGCTCATCCAGCACATCGCCGGCCTGCATGCGGGCCAGCCAGCCGGCGCGGTCCACGGCGGGCAGGCGTTCGGCCAGAAAGTCGAGCATGCTGCCCTGCCCGTGGGTGGGCAGTACCACGCAACTCGGCCCCACGCCGTCGCGCATGGGCGGGGCGAAGGGGTGGTGGGCGTTGTGCATGGGGGGCGATTCTAGAGGCCCCCTGGGCTACAGCCGCCAGCCCTCCCAGGCCGTCCAGGCCGAGGCCAGCAACAGCAGCAGCCCGACGGCCCGCGCCGTCCACACGCTGGCCTGCGGGTTGCCCTGCAGGCTGCGCTGCGCCCGGACGGCGCCCAGCGCCACCAGGCCATAGACCCCCGCCTGGGTGGCCGCGATGATGAGCCCCATCACCACGGCCTGGGCCAAGATGGGACCATGCTCGGGCCGCAGGAACTGCGGGAACACGGCCAGCATGAAGACATAGGCCTTGGGGTTCATGAGGCAGGTGAGCACGGCCTTGCCGAAGGTGGCAGCCAGGGGGCGCTGGTGCGTATGCACCACAGCGCCATCGAAGGCCGAGCGGCTGCGCAGCAGCGCCACGCCCATCCAGGCCACATAGACCGCGCCCGCCAGCAGCAGCGCGTTGAAGGCGGCGGGAAACAGCTTGAGCACCACGCCCACGCCCAGTGCCCCCATGGCCGTATGGCAAGCCCCGCCGGCGACGATGCCGGCCACCGCCCCCAGGCCGGCGCGGCGCCCGCCCACGAGCGCGCTGGCCATGACGAAGGCCATGTCCAGGCCCGGCAGGGCCACCACGCCCAGCAGCAGCACGAAGAACAGCCACAGGTGCGCCGTGTGCTGCAGCGCCAGGGAGTCCATTGCCCATTCCATCATTCACCCTTTCATCCGGCCCCGGATGCGGGGCCGCCTGGAGGCAATGTAGGGATGAATCAGGACACAATCGGCCCTGATTCGGGTGCATGATGGCGCCATGACCTCCCCCACCACCCGCGTGCTCAGCGTGCTGGAACTGCTGCAGGCGCGCGGCGCCATGAGCGGCACCGAGCTGGCCCAGCGGCTGGAGGTGGATGGCCGCACGCTGCGCCGCTACATCCGCAAGCTCGAAGACCTGGGCATTCCGGTGGTGGCCGAGCGCGGGCGCTATGGCGCGTACCGGCTGATGCCGGGCTTCAAGCTGCCGCCCATGGTGTTCACCGACGACGAGGCCCTGGCCCTGTCGGTGGGCCTGCTGGCCGCGCGCCGCCTGGGTCTGGCCGAGGCGGCGCCGGCCGTGGAAAGCGCCCGCGCCAAGCTCGAACGCGTGATGCCCGAGCCCCTGCAGCGCCGCACCCGCGCCCTGGGCGACACGGTGCAGCTGGACCTGGCTCACCCCGATGCGCCGGCGGACAACCGGGCCCTGTTCACGCTGAGCGCGGCCGCCCATGCGCGCCAGCGCGTGCAGTTGGCCTACCGCACGCCGCAGGGCGATGCCAGCGAGCGCGCCTTCGACACCTATGGCCTGGCCTGGCGCGGCGGGCGCTGGTATGCCGTGGGGCATTGCCACCTGCGCGGCGGGCTGCGCTCGTTCCGGCTCGACCGGGTGCTGGGCGTACAGCCCCTGCCCGCATCGTTCGGCGTGCCCGAGGATTTCGATGCCGTGCGCCACCTGGCGCTGGGCGTGGCCTCGCTGCCGCGCGCCTTCAGCGTGCAGGTGCTGCTGCACACCGACCTGGCCACGGCGCGCGAGGAGTTGTTCGATGCCATCGGCATGTTTGCCCCGCAGCAAGGCGGCGGCGTGCTGCTGCACAGCCAGGTGGACGACCTTGGCTGGTATGCGCGGCAGCTGGCGCGGCTGTCCTTCGATTTCGAGGTGCTGCACCCGCCCGCGCTGCGCGATGCACTCGTCGAATGTGCCCAGGCCCTGCTGCGCAAGGCAGGGCCGGCCAGGGCCGCGCCAGGGCTGTAGGACAAGGGCGGCAGTTGGGTGCACGCAGGCCCTGCCGGGCAGGTTGCGGGCTAGCATGGCTGCAACCGCACGCAACAGCCCTCCGATGGGCGGCATGTGCACCGATCTTCGCGCTTCTGGATGACACCTGCCCCCATGCCCGCCACGCCCTCAACCGAACTGCCCAGCCCGCCGCCGCCATCGGCGGGTCCCCACCGTGCCCGGCGCAGGCCCCTGAGCCGCGCGGTGAAGTGGCTGTTGATCGTGCTGGGCCTGGTGGTCAGCCTGGTCATCCTGATCGGTGTGTTGCTGGCAATGATGGACCTGAACCGCTACAAGCCCTGGGTCAACGAGAAGGTCAGCGAGGCCACGGGCCGACGCTTCGCAATCGAGGGCGACCTGTCTGCCGCCTGGCGCTGGCCCCAGCCGCTGGAAGAAGGCTGGCGCCGCTGGGTGCCCGGGGTGACGGTGAAGGCCGACCGCTTGGTGATGGACAACCCCGCCGGGTTCGAGCCCCCGTTCAGCGGCGATGGCGAAAAGGAGGGCAAGGGCAGCAAAAAGCCCCAAGCGGCCACGGCCGCGCGGGCCGCGGCCAGTGCGGCATCAGTGGGGTCGGCCTCCACGCCACCAACCACCGCCACCCTGCCGGGCACGGCCACCATGGCCAGCATCGGCAGTGCCAGCGCCACCATCAGCCTGCTGCCGCTGCTCTCGCGCCATCTGGCCATCGACACCGTGGCCCTGACCGACCCCGAGGTGGCCCTGGCCCGCACCAAGGACGGGGCCAACAACTGGACCTTCAAGCCACGGGACGAAGACAAGCCCAAGAGCCCCTGGACATTCGACGTGGACCGGCTGGTGGTCAACCAGGGCCTGCTGGCCTACGCCGATGCAATGAAGGACGTGGACATGCAGGCCCAGGTCAACACCACGGAACCTATCGCCCCTTCGAAGCGCTCCAACGCCAAGGCGGCCAAGCCGGTCGTCCTGCCCGCCTCGGCGGCCGGATCCTCTGCCGAAGCCGCGGCTTCGCGCGATGCGACAGCCAGCAAGCGGGGCGACCGCAGCACTCCCGTGCCCTATGGCCTGAAGTTCAAGCTGCAAGGCCGCATCGCCAAGGCCAAGGTCGAGGGCAGCGGCCTGGCAGGCCAGGTGATCAGCCTGCGCGACAAGGTGGTCAACTACCCGATCAAGATCGATGCCACGGCGGGCAGCGCGGCCCTGTCGGCCGAGGGCATTCTGGCCAACCCGGCCTCGCTGTCGGGCATGGACTTCGACGTGATGCTCAAGGCCGACAGCATGGGCGACCTGTACGAGGCGACCGGCCTGGTGCTGCCCAATACGCCGCCCTTCGAGACGCGCGGCCACCTGACCGGCAGCCTGGAACCCGAGCGCGCGGTGTGGCGCTACAGCGACTTCCATGGCAAGGTGGGCCAGAGCGACCTGCATGGCGACCTGAAATACACCTCGGGCAAGCCGCGCTCCAGGCTCACGGGCAGCATGACCTCGAACCAGCTGCGCCTGGCCGACCTGGGGCCCTCGCTGGGCACCAACAAGAGCGACAACACCCACCGCGGCAAAAGCGATGGCAAGGGCGACGGCAAGGACAAGGGCAAGGTGCTGCCGGACGCTCCATTTGCGGCCCAGCGCTGGAATGCCATGGACATGGACATTTTGTTCAAGGGCAAGAACATCATCCGCCCCGAGAGCCTGCCGCTCGAAGACCTGAGCATGCGCGCCGTGATGGACAACGCGCAGCTCCGGCTGGCGCCGCTGACCTTCGGCGTGGCCGAGGGCAAGATCGAATCTGAAGTGGCCATCGACGGACGCGCACCGCCGCTCAAGGCGCGCATCCATGGCAAGGTGGAAGGCCTCAAGCTCTCGGCCCTGTTCCCCAAGGTGGAACTCATGAAGAAGAGCTTTGGCCGCATGGACGGCGCAGTGGCGCTGCAGAGCCAAGGCAACAGCGTGGCGGGCCTCTTGGGCAAGGGCACGGGCGAGGCGCGGCTGTACGTGCGCGAAGGCACGCTGAGCAAGCAGATGCTGGACCTGGCGGCCCTCAACGTGGGCAGCATCATTGTGGGCAAACTCTTTGGCGACACCAAGGAGGTGAACCTGCGCTGTGCTGTGGCCGACTTCACCGTGGTCGACGGCCTGGCGCAAAGCCGCGTGGTGAAGATGAGCACCGACGATGCGGTGATCGAGGCCACGGGCACCATCGACCTGGGCACCGAAGCCATGAACATGCGCATCAAACCCGAGTCGCTGGAGTGGAAGTTCTTCTCGCTGCGCACGCCACTGTATGTGAGGGGTACCTTCGGCAACCCCGATGTGGGCGTGGAGCCCGGCCCCCTGCTGCTGCGCGCGGGCGCTGCAGTGGTGGCCGCCGTGGCCGCCCCTGCCGCGCTGGCCCTGGTGCCCGTGACGGTGCCTGCCGCCGATGACGACACCTACTGTAAGCCGCTGCTGGACCTGGGCAAGGCGCCGGTGAAGCCCGGCGCCGCAGGTGCGGCGGGCACAGCGACCGAGCCTGCACGGCGCGCGGCCAGCAAGCCGGCCGCCGCGCGCTGAAAGGAAGGGGGGCAAGGGTGCGGGAATAATCGCACCCGTCGCCACTCTGAGTGCGCCCCCCGCGGCGCTTCTCTCCTGTCCATGAAGTTTCTCAAGTACCTGGGCCTCGCTGCCCTGGTGGTGCTGGCCCTTGGCCTGGCCATGCCGGAACGCATCCGCATCCCCGTGGCCGGGGCGAGCACGCGCGACTGGAATGCCCGCTCCTTCTGGTTCGAGCCCTGGGGCACGTCGGGCGTGCACAAGGGTATCGACATCTTCGGCAAGCTGGGCACGCCGGTGCTCAGCACCACCGACGGCATCGTGCTCTTCACGGGCGAGATCGCCAAAGGCGGCAAGGTAGTGCTGGTGCTCGGGCCGCGCTGGCGCATCCACTACTTTGCGCACCTGGACCGCATCACCACCCACGCGCTGGCGCCGGTGGCCTCGGGCAGCGCCATCGGCACGGTGGGCGCCAGCGGCAATGCGCAGGGCAAGCCGCCGCACCTGCACTATTCCATCGTGCGGCTGCTGCCCGCGCCATGGAAGATCGACGGGGCGACCCAAGGGGTCAAAAAGGCCTTCTTCATCGACCCCAGCGCCTACCTGCAAGAGCAGTGAAACTGCGACCTGCGCTCAGTGGAAGTCCCGGCTTCCGTCCAATGCCCCCGCCATGCGCCCGAGCAACGGCGTCAGGTCCTTGAAGCGCTGGGCCACCAGGTGGCGCACCACAAAGGCTTCCCCAGGACCAGCGGCTGCCCCCTTTTCCTCATCCTCGCCATGCCGGCTGCACTGCCATAAACCCTGCACGGCCAACAGGCGCGAGCGCAGAATGGCGTCGCGCCACTGCTCCACCATGGCCGGCCAGACGATGACATTGACGGGGCCGGTCTCGTCCTCCAGCGTGACGAACATGGTGCCCTTGGCAGAGCCGGGCCGCTGGCGCACGGTGACGATGCCGCAGGCACGCACCAGCCGGCCATCGGGCACGTTGCGCAACTGCAGCGCGGTGAGCAGGCGCCAGCGCTCAAGCCGGCCGCGCAGCAGTGCCAGCGGGTGGCGGCGCAGGGTGAGGCCGGTGGCCGCATAGTCGAACAGGATTTCCTCTCCCTCGGGCGCTTCGGGCAGTTGCAGAGGCGGCTCGTTCACCGGCACGTCGCGCAGCAGGATGGGGGCTGCATGCTGGGCAGACGCATCCCACATCTGCTGGCGGCGGTGGCCCGACAGGCGGGCCAGCGCATCGGCGGCGGCCAGTGCCTGCATGTCTTGCTGGTTCAGGCGCGCGCGCAGGGCCAGGTCTTCGGTGCTGGCAAACGGGCCTGCCTGCGCACGGGCCGCCACCAGACGCTCGGCCGCGCCCTGCTCCAGGCTGCCGACCAGGCGCAGGCCCAGGCGCACTGCGGGCTGGGGCATGGGCGGCACGGGCAGACCCTTGTCGGGCCGCAGCATCTCGGGCTTGCCTTCGAGCGTGCAGTCCACGTCGCTGCGGGTGACGTCGATAGGCAGCACGCGCACACCGTGGCGGCGGGCGTCCTGCACCAATTGGGAGGCGGTGTAAAAACCCATGGGGAGCGAATTGAGCAGCGCTGTGAGAAAGCAGGCCGGCTCGTGGCATTTGAGCCAGCTGCTGCTGTAGGCCAGCAGGGCAAAGCTGTAGGCATGGCTTTCGGGGAAACCGTATTCGCCGAAGCCCAGCATCTGCTGAAAAACACGCTCGGCGAATCCACGGTCATATTTGTTTTTCACCATGCCTTCGACCAGGCGCTCTTCAAAATGGTGCACGCCACCCGTGCGTTTCCAGGCTGCCATGGAGCGGCGCAGGGCATCGGCTTCCGCTGCAGAGAATTTGGCGGCGATCATTGCGATCTGCATCACCTGTTCCTGGAAGATCGGAATACCCAAGGTGCGCTTGAGCGCCTCTTCCAGTTCCTTCTTTTCAAGTACCAAAGGTTCGCCTTTGCGTTGCCGCTCGCGCGCCTGCAGATAAGGGTGCACCATGCCGCCCTGGATAGGCCCAGGCCGCACAATGGCGACCTCCACCACCAGGTCATAGAACTTGCGCGGCCTCAAGCGCGGCAGCATGCTCATCTGGGCACGGCTTTCGATCTGGAACACGCCTACGGTGTCGGCGGCGCAGATCATGTCGTAGGTGGCAGGGTCCTTGTCCGGAATCTGGGCAAGGGCCCAACGTTCTCCGCGCAACCCTGCACGCAGATCCAGGCACCGGCGCAAGGCGCTCAGCATGCCCAGGGCCAGAACGTCCACCTTCATCAGGTGCATTTCATCCAGGTCGTCCTTGTCCCACTGGATGATGGAGCGGTCCACCATGGCCGCGTTTTCCACCGGCACGATGCGCGTGAGCAGCCCCTGGGTAAGCACAAAGCCGCCCACATGCTGGCTCAGGTGGCGTGGAAAGCCCTTGAGCTGGGCCGACAGTTGCAGCCACAGTTCTGCCGTGTGCAGGCTGAGGGTCTCGCCCATGTCGTGCGCCATCTCTTGCAGGCGATGCGCCGCGAACTCCTCATCGAACCAGTGGTGGTCCTTGGCAAAAGCGTCCACCAATTGCGCAGGCACGCCCAACGCCTTGCCCACGTCGCGCAGCACGCTGCGGGTGCGGTAGGTGGTGACCACGGCGGCAATGGCGGCGCGGTTGCGGCCGTATTTGTCGTAGACGTACTGGATCACCTCCTCGCGCCGGTTGTGCTCGAAATCCACGTCGATGTCGGGCGGCTCTTTGCGCTCCTTGCTGATGAAACGCTCAAACAGCAGGTCGCTGCGTCGAGGGTCTACCGCAGTGATACCCAGGCAGTAGCAGACAGCCGAGTTGGCCGCAGAGCCCCGGCCCTGGCACAGGATGTCCTTGCTGCGCGCATGGCGCACGATGTCATGCACGGTGAGGAAGTACATCTCGTATTCGCAATCAGCGATGAGCGCAAGTTCACGCCTGATCTGCCTTTTCACCTTTCTGGGTATCTTTTTGCGATAGCGGCCTTGGGCCCCTCTCCAGGTCAACGCAGCCAGTCCCCGTGCAGGGGTCATCCCCTCAGGCACGGCCTCCAGCGGGTACTGGTACTTGATTTCATCAAGGCTGAAGGTGCAGCGCGCCGCGATCTCCAGCGTGGCCGCCAGCAGTTCTGGCGGGTAGATGCCGGCCAGGCGCACGCGCTGGCGCAAATGGCGCTCCGCATTGGGCTGCAGCGCAAAACCGCATTCGGCTACGGTGCAGCCCTGGCGCACAGCCGTGATCACGTCCTGCAGCGGTTTGTGCGAGCGCACGTGCATATGCACATCGCCCGCAGCCACAAGGGGCACTGCCGTCTGAAGCGATACCTGCTGCAGCGTGGCAAGCCACAGGTCGTCATCGGGTCCAAGTAGCAGCTCCACCCCCAGCCAGAAACGCTGGCCGAATTGGGCTTGCGCCTCTTGCACGCAAGCCAGCAACGCGCTGGTGTCCATGGCGTGCTGAACGCTGCGGTCCGGCATGAGCAGCAGTTCGCAGTCCTGCAGTTGGGCCACATCGGACAAGGGCCCCAGCTCGTAAGTGCCTTTGGGGGCGGTACGGCGTGCAGCGCTGATGAACTCGCACAGATTGCCCCAGCCCTCGACATTGCGCGGCAATGCAACCAGCCGGAAGCCGGGGTAGGCGAACTCGCTGCCCGGTATGAACTGCAGGCCCAGTTCCTTGGCCGGACCATGTGCTCTCACCACGCCGGCCACTGAGCACTCATCGGTGAGCGCCAGGGCACGATAGCCCAACTTGGCCGCACGCGCCACCAGGTCCTGGGGCTGCGATGCCCCGCGCTGAAAGCTGAAGTTGGAGATGCAGTGCAGCTCGGCATAGTCCGGCAGCGCCAGCGATGGGGTGGGTATGACCGACGCGCGATCAGGAATGGTGTGGGTCATTGCACGGACCTCTCACGCGTACAGGCCCTGCAGGAACCAGCGGTCCCGGGACGCTCCGGCAGGCGCATGCGCCAAGCGTTCACGAAAGATCCAGACACGGCCGGCCCCAGGGCTCAGGGCCACGAAATAATCGCGCTGTACCAGGCCACTGCGCTCGCCGATCCCGTTCTCGTCGGCCTTTGGCGTACCCCCCTCCTCCCACCAGGCCGCATCGAACCGGTGCGGCCCGGCCAGCAGGCCCAACTGCCCCTGGTAGCACGGCCGGTGGCCCTGCATGGCCAGGCGCTGCGGGGTGCGCAGCAGCCAGGTGGGCCACAGCACGGCCTCGGGCGCATGCTCGCCCTGCGGCACCTTCGATGCGGGCACCGGGCCCGCACCGGCCATGGGCTGCCAGCGCTGCATGCATTCGGGCCGGTGGTCCGCCAGCAAGGTGACGGACTGCACGGCATCCGCTCCCAGGCGGGCCGACAGGCGCTCGACCAGCTGGTGCCAGGCCTCGCCCTCCTGGTCTCCGGCGGCCGACGATCCGTCGGGCGGCAGCAGGTGGGCGCTGGCATGTGGCAGGGGCGCGGTCTCCAGCGCACGCAACGTGATCTGGTTGGCGGGCGCGGCCAGGGGCGTGCGCGCCAGGTTCTCGGCCAGCAGGCGGCGCAGGTGGGCCAGTTCGTGCGTGGGCTTGGCCGTGCGCACAGGCAGCGCATGCCAGGGCGCGATGGCCACGCCATCCACCCGGCGCAGGTCGTGGCGCCAGGCCAACTCCAGCGCCAGCACGCCCTGCTGGCGCGCCTGCAGCCAGGCCTGCAGGGCCGACAGCAGGCGGCTGGCCGACCACAGCAGCGCATCGGCCGAGGTGGCCAGCGCGGGCAGCTCGGCCGTCAGCTCGAAGCGCTCGGGCAGCTCCACCCAGGTGTGGTTGTGCGCGATGTGGCCGTAGGCCCGGTCCAGCGCCAGCAGCACGGCCGCGCCCAGGCGCCGGGCCACGCCATCGCGCGGCAGCGCGCGCAAGGCCCCCCAGGTGCGGCAGCCCATGCGCGCCAGGCTGGGCAGGTGCGGGTGCAGCGCCGTCAGCGTGTGCAGCGGCAGGCCATCGGGCAGGTGCCGGGGCACGGGCTGGCCCGCCAGGCGCAGGCGCAGCAGGGCCAGGGCCTGCAGCGAGGTGGGGGCTTGGGCAAAGGGGGTGGGCTGCGCACCGGGAGCGCCTGGTTCGCCTGACTCGGGTGACGATGCCGCCGCCTCCAACGGCCACGCAGGGCCGCGTAACTGCAGTTGCGCCAGCAGGGCCTCACGGCCGCCCCACAGGCGCTCGGTGGCAGACACTTCGAGCAGCAAGGCCTCGTTCTCCAGCCGCGCTACGCGCGGCGTGAACTGCAGCGCCCACCAATGCTCGTGTGGGGCCTGCGGCAAAGGCTGGCGCTGGCCGGCAGCCAGCGCCGGCAGGGCCACACCTGGGCCAGCGGCGCCATCAATGGGGGTGGGAGGCAATGGCCATGCGATCCAGTGCATGCAGCACACCTCCTGCAGGCAGGCGATCCAGCCAGGCCGCCCCTGGCAGCACCACGGCAGGCCGCGCTGGCTGTTGCGGCTGCGGCGATGGCAGTGCACGCCGCCCCTGGCCGCGCGCTGCCGATGCGGCCAGTACCCGGGCCAGCGCCGGGTTGCTGGCCGGCAGCACCAGGGGCTGCTCCATGGGCGGCCCACGGCGCTTGAGCACCTGCACCTGCAGCTCGGCGCCGCCCGATGCGGACACGGTCTCGACCCACAGCCGCAGCGGCGCAGGCGATGCCTGCTGGCGCACCTTGGCCGGGCGGAACACCCACAGCAACTGCCCCATCTGCGCGGCCGCCAGCTGCAGCCGCCGCAGCGACTCGGGCGCGGCCTGCGGCAGCCAGGCCAGCACCGCCTGCACATCGCGGCAGCGCAGGGCCTGCTCGGCCGCCCAGAGCGCCTGTGCTGCAGACGGGGCCTGCACGCGGCACAGCCGCGCTGCATCCAGCCCGCCCGCGCGCAAGGCGGGCGCAAAGGGCTCATGGGGCGGTGCCACCAGCACCACGGCCCCCGGCCGTGCGGCCGTGGCCTGGGCCAGGGCTGGCAGCACCAGTTGCCACACATGCAGGCCCGTAGCCGGCTGGAGCA
The DNA here is from genome assembly GCF_058783375.1 of Acidovorax sp. FW305-C-20-28. NCBI lineage: Bacteria > Pseudomonadati > Pseudomonadota > Betaproteobacteria > Burkholderiales > Comamonadaceae > Acidovorax > Acidovorax sp. FW305-C-20-28. The sequence goes on from NZ_JBYSYM010000023.1 coordinate 89,166, forward strand.
CTTCCGTCATGGCCCCCAGGGGCCAGCCCCCGCCGGGCAACTGCGCATCGAGGCCGGCATGCCCCGTGGCCTGCACCCGTGCTGCGGCGGATGTGCCCAACTGGTCGGCCAGCCACACCCCTGCCAGCCGGGGCGGGGCACCAGCGGGCACGGAACGGAGGGGGACGGCGGACATGAGCGAGGCAACCCGGGATGGACATGCACAGGGTCAGACACAAAGGTGCGGCTTGCGCACCCCACCCCGGGGCGTCCAGCGCAGCAGGGCTAGGGGGGCGATGAAATACTGTATTTTCATACAGTTATCGTACCCCTATTCCGCTGCCCGCAGCTGCTTTTCAGAGCATTCCTGCGGGGCATTGGCTGCCACGCCCAAAAAGGGGCGCCGTTGGCCATGGCCAAAAGAAAAGGCCTGCGCAGTGGAGGCCCTGAAATGACAAAAGGCCTGCAGAATTGCTTCTGCAGGCCTTGCCAATAATGGTCGGAGCGGCGGGATTCGAACTCGCGACCCTCTGCTCCCAAAGCAGATGCGCTACCAGGCTGCGCTACGCTCCGACAGCTCGTATTCTAACCCGGGAAATTTCGGGTTCTGGCCAAATGCGCGCTTTTTTTGATTTTTTTGCAGCGACTGCACCGGACCAGGGTTCCATCGGCAGTGCTGTCCTGCATCCAGGGGCGATGCAGACTGCGCGACGGGGCAAACTCAACCAACTCTCTTTCTACGACAACACTGCGCAGCGCCGGGCCAGCGATCTGCGCGGGCAGCAAGCACATGTGCTGCGGCCCGATGGCATGCCCGCCTTCAGCGGCTGGTCGGGCCTGGGCCGCGGCCGGCCAGGTGGCGGAAGGTGATGCGGCCCTTGGTCAGGTCGTAGGGCGACATTTCCAGCGAGACCTTGTCGCCCGCCAGGATGCGGATGTGGTGCTTGCGCATCTTGCCGCCGGTGTAGGCAATCAGCTGGTGACCGTTGTCCAGCGTCACGCGAAAGCGCGAGTCAGGCAACACTTCGGTCACGGAGCCTTGCATTTCAATCAGTTCTTCTTTGGCCATGTTCTCTTGTCTTTTCAAAAATCAAAAAATCTGGTGATCGGCGCCTGAACGCTGGGGCATCCACCACGGCCGATGCAGCGTGGTCGGGCTCGACACACGGTGCGTTGCGGGCGGTGGGAGTCGCTGCACCCGGGGCGCAGATCAGGCAGAGGGCCGGGGAGACGGCTTCAATGGACAGGCAGAGCGCTGTGCAGAGCCTGTCGATTGTACCGCGATGTACCCGCCCTTGCCTATGGCGCAGGCGCCGCAGTGTCGCGGCGCGGCACCAGGGGGCCGTCAGGCCGCGGGATCACGGCCCTGCACGGCCACTTCCAGCGTGCGCACCAGGTCGGTCTGGGTGATGATGCCCACCAGGTGCCCGCCCTCGTCGACGATGGGGATGTGGTGGTGCCCGCCCTGCGAGAACAGCGGCACCAGGTCCATGGCGTGCTGGGCCACGCGCGCCACCTGCACAGGGTGCGACATGATCTCGCCCACGCGGGACGGCTGGCCGCCGCGGCCCTTGACGAGGGCGCGCAGGCGCTGGCCCAGGCCTTCGTGCAGGTCGAGGTTGGCCAGGCGCATGAAGTCGGCCACCGTGACGATACCCACCACCTGCCGATCCGCATCCACCACGGGCAGGGCCTTGATCTTCTCCAGGCGCATCAAGGTCCACGCCTCCTTGAGCGACACCCCCTGCTCCACCGCCATGGCCGGCCGGGACATGATGTCCACGCAGCGCACATCGCCCAGCGTGCGTTGGAAGGCGGCACGGCCTGCCAGCTCCAGCAGGCCCTCCAGGTCGGCGCGGCTCACGTCCAGCACCTGGTTGTAGTGCGCCAGCGCGGCATCCACGTCCGATGCCGCAAACGCCCCCTTGGCCACGGCCGTGCGCGCCGGCGACTGCTGCGGGTGCGGGTAGCGGCGCCCGGTCAGGCTGTTGTAGACCACCCCTGCCAGCAGCAGCACCAGCACGTTGAAGAGGACCGGAAACACCGCCAGGTGCAGGCCATCGCTGGCCGTCAGCACCACGTACAACGCCATGGAACCGCCGGGCGGGTGCAGACAGCGCAGCGGCACCATGAGTGCAATGGCCAGGCCTACGGCCAGCGCGCCCGCCACGGCCGGGTCGGGCACCAGCGCCGCACACCCGGCCCCCACCAGGGCCGACAGGGTGCTGCCGCCCAGCACCGGCCAGGGCTGGGCCAGCGGGCTCGAGGGCATGCCGAACACCAGCACGGCGCTGGCGCCCAGCGCGCCCAGCATCCAGGGCCCGTGGGCATGGCCTGTGCCCACCCACCAGCGGCTGAGCACTGCCGTCAGGAAGATGCCCAGCACCGCCCCCACGATGAAGCGCAGATGCTCGCGGCCATCGATGCCCAGCGGGGCCGGCCAGAAGTGGCGCAGCCAGCGCACGATGCGCACGCGCGCCGGCAAGCGGGGCACTGGGGCCCGCAGGGCCGGGGATGGGGTTGGATCGGACTCCGGTGCAGGAGCAGAAGGCTGGGATGGCTGGGGCGATGGGGCAGACATGGGACGGAACATTCGCACACGGGCAGGCGCGGCCCCTGCCGCACAGGACGCCGAACACATGCCATGCTGCATGCAGCCCGCCATTTTGCCGGGGACTGGCCTGCCATGCACCAAGCGGGTGCAAGCCAGCCATGGCACGATGGGCAAGAAGCAGTCCGCCCTATGCTCGAAACTACCTAGCTCCCGGGGGTAAACAGCCACCCAAGGCTGCAAAAACATGATCTATACTGCATGTACACCGATGTTAATGCAGTTTACTTCACCTATTTTTGAGCACCATCCGTGCCATGAAACAGGGCTCTCGCGGTGTCGGAAGGACCTCTGCATGCCAGCGCCGGTACGGGTAAGCCATAGGTTTTCACCACAGGGGCTTGGAGTTAAATTACTTTAAGCCTAAACAAAGGAGACACTCCCCATGACCACTCGCCGCCTTGTCATCAGCCGCAGCGCAGCCCTTGTCGGCGCCGCCTCCACGGGCCTGCTGCTGCCCTCCATCGTGCGGGCCCAGAGCGGCAAGGTACGCGTGGGCTTCATGCTGCCTTATACGGGCACCTTTGCCCAGTTGGGCGTGGCCATCGAGAACGGTGTGCGCATGGCCATCGACCAGCAGGGCGGCAAGCTCGGCGGGCGCGAGATCGAGTGGTTCAAGGTGGACGATGAGTCCGAACCCAGCAAGGGCGTGGAAAACGCCAGCAAGCTGGTGCAGCGCGACAAGGTGGACGTGCTGATCGGCACCGTGCACTCGGGCGTGCAGATGGGCATCCAGAAGGTGGCGCGCGACACCGGTGTGCTCAACCTGATTCCCAATGCCGGCGTGCATGCCGCCACGCGCGCGCTGTGCGCCCCCAACGTGTTCCGCACCTCGTTCAGCAACTCCCAGCCCACGCTGGCGCTGGGCAAGGCCATGGTCGAGAAGGGCCACAAGAAGGCCGTCTGGATCACCTGGAAGTACGCGGCCGGCGACGAAGCCTTCGAAGGCTTCAAGCAAAGCTACACGGCCGCGGGCGGCACCATCGTCAAGGAACTGGGCCTGCCCTTCCCGAACGTCGAGTTCCAGGCACTGCTGACCGAGATCGCGGCGCTCAAGCCCGATGCCGTGGCCTGCTTCTTCGCCGGTGGCGGCGCGGCCAAGTTCATCAAGGACTATGCGGCCGCCGGCCTCAAGGACAAGATCCCGCTGTACGGCTCGGGCTTCCTGACCGAAGGCGTGCTGGACGCTGCCGGCCCGGCGGCCGACGGCATCATCACCACCATGCACTACAGCGACTCGCTGGAGACGCCGCGCAACAAGCAGTTCCGCCTGGAATACGCCAAGACCTTCCGCAGCCAGCCCGACGTGTATGCCGTGCAGGGCTACGACACCGGCCTGCTGCTGGTGCAGGGCGCCAATGCCGTCAAGGGCGACATGGCCGCCAAGCCCGCGCTGTACAAGGCGCTGGAGAGCGCCGTGATCGACAGCCCGCGCGGCAAGTGGACCATGAGCAAGGCCCACAACCCCGTGCAGGACATCTACCTGCGCGTGGTCGAGAACAAGGAAAACAAGGTGGTCGGCGTGGCGGCGAAAGCCCTGTCCGACAGCGGAGCAGGCTGCCGCATGGCGTAACGCGCCGGTGGCCGCTGGCGGCAGGCACCTGCCTGCGCCGCCTTGGCCCTGCGGGATTTGACACAATGGAATTGCCTGCCGGCATGGCAGGCCAGTCCTTCGTGCGCCCGGACTTTGCGGCCACCCTCTGGATTCATCCCTCCATGACCCTCAGTACCTACCTGCTCTACCTGGCCGCCGTGGCCCTGCTCGTGCTCTCGCCCGGCCCGACCATGCTGATGTGCATGACCACCTCGCTGCAGCACGGCCCGCGCAAGGCCATGGCCGCCGCCGCGGGCAGCGTCAGCGCGGTGCTGGGCACCATGCTGCTGTCGGCCCTGGGGCTGGGTGCGCTGCTGGCTGCGTCCGAGACCGCGTTCTGGATCCTCAAGGCCGCAGGCGCGGCCTACCTGATCTGGCTGGGCATCAAGACCTTCCGCAGCCAGGGCACCGTGTTCGACCAGATGCCCGAGGGCGCCACGGCGGCGCCCGCCGTACCCGCCCACCGGCTGTTCGTGCAGGGGCTGATCGTGGGCGGCAGCAACCCCAAGGCCATCCTGTTCTTCACGGCCTTCTTCCCGCAGTTCCTGAACCCTGCGCTCTCCTTTGCGCCGCAGTTCGCCGTACTGGCCGCGACCTTCGTGGCCTTCGAATTCACGGTGCTCACGCTGTGCGCCCTGGGCGTGGCCCGGCTGGCCCCGGCCCTGCGCGCAGGCAACCGCATGCGCTGGTTCAACCGCATCTCGGGCGGGCTGTTCACCCTGATGGGCTCGCTGCTGCTGGTCACGCGCCGGGCGGCCTGAAACCCACCATCGCCATTCTTTGCACGCCACCATGGACTTCGCCACCTTTTTGATCCAGTTGCTCAACGGCGTGCAGTACGGCCTGTTGCTGTTCATGCTGGCGGCCGGCCTCACGCTGATCTTCGGGATCATGGGCGTGGTGAACCTGGCGCACGGCAGCTTCTACATGCTGGGCGCCTACCTGGCGTATTCGCTCTCGGGGCACTTCGGCAGCCTCACTCTGGCCATCCTGGGCGGGGCGGTGCTGGCCGTGGCCTTCGGCCTGGCGCTCGAATGGCTGCTGTTTCGCCACTTCTACCACCGCGACCACCTGGACCAGGTGCTGCTGACCTTCGGGCTGATCTACATCTTCGAGGAACTGCGCTCCATCCTCTGGGGCGACGACGTGCACGGCGTGGCCATCCCCAAGCTGCTGGACTGGTCCATCCCGCTCACCGACACCCTGTCCTACCCGGTCTACCGCCTGTTCATCTCGGGCGTGTGCATCGTGCTGGCGGTGGCGCTGTACCTGCTGATCTCCAAGACCCGGCTGGGCATGAAGATCCGCGCGGGCGCCTTCAACCGCGACATGGCCGAGTCGCTGGGCGTGAACATCAAGCTCATCCACGCCATCGTGTTCGCGCTGGGCGTGGGCCTGGCGGCCATGGCCGGCATGGTGGCCGCGCCGGTCTCCAGTGTCTACCCCAACATGGGCTCCTCGGTGCTCATCATGTGCTTCGTGGTGGTGGTCATCGGCGGCATCGGCTCGGTGCGCGGGGCCCTCATCGCGGCACTGCTGGTGGGCCTGGTGGACACCTTCGGCAAGGTGCTGCTGCCCTCCGTGGCCGGCATGCTGGTCTACATGCTGATGGCCGCCGTGCTGCTGTGGAAACCCGAAGGCCTGTTCAAACAATGATGACGACCCATCCAATGAAGCGATTCGCGGCATCCCTGTGGAAGGGAAATGCAGCATGAGCGCACCCCGTACCAATATGGAGGTGCTGCCGCGCAGCGTGCAGTTCGTCCTCGTGCTCGGCCTGGTGGCCCTGCTGGCCTTTCCCTTCGTGGGCAGCGATTTCTATGTGCAGATGGTCACGCGCATGATGATCATGGCCATCTTCGCGATGAGCCTGGACCTGCTGCAGGGCGTGACCGGCCTGGTTTCGCTGGGCCATGCGGCCTACTTCGGCGTGGCCGGCTATGCGCTGGCCTTCCTCACCCCGGCCGATGCACCCGTGAGCCTGTGGTGGACGCTGCCAGTCGCCGTGGCGGGCTCAGCCCTGGTGGCGCTGGTCATCGGCTTCTTCGTGGTGCGCACGCACGGCATCTACTTCATCATGGTCACCATGGCGTTCGCGCAGATGCTGTTCTACCTGTTCTTCGACAACAAGGTGCTGGGCGGATCGGACGGCATCTACATCAACTTCCGCCCCGATACCTCGGTCTTCGGCTGGCTGCCGTTCGACCTGGAAGGGCGCCGCACCTTCTACTACTTCACGCTGGCCATGGTGGTGCTGGTCTATGCGGGGCTGCGCCGCCTGCTGTGGAGCCCCCTGGGCCGGGCCCTGTCGGGCATCCGCGTCAACGAGCACCGCATGCGCGCCATGGGCTTTTCCACCTTCGGCTACAAGCTCACGGCCTTCACGGTGGCCGGCGCCCTGGCAGGGCTGGCGGGCTACCTGTGGGGTGCGCAGACGGGCTACGTGAACCCCGAGCTCATGGGCTTTCACATGAGCGCGCACGCCATCATGATGGTCATCCTGGGCGGCATGGGCAATTTCGCGGGTGCCATCGTCGGTGCCTTCGCGTTCGAGTACCTGCTGCATGTGTTCAAGGACATCACCAAGCACTGGCAGCTGCTCATGGGCAGCTTCATCGTGCTGGTGGTGCTGGTGGCGCCGCGCGGCCTGCTGGGCCTGCTGGTGCGCCTGCGCGCCGCCAAGGGAGGTGTTAACCATGGCTGATACCCCCCACGAAGTCCTGCTGTCGGCCCGCAAGATCACCAAGCGCTTCGGCGGCCTGGCCGCCGTCAACGGCGTCTCGGTGGACCTGTGGCGCGGCCGCATCCACGCGGTGATCGGGCCCAACGGCGCGGGCAAGTCCACGCTGACCAACCTGCTCTCGGGCGACCTGCCGCCCTCCGATGGCGCGATCCACCTGGGCAGCACCGACGTGACGGGCTGGGCGTCCGAGCGCATCTCGCGCCAGGGCCTGGGCCGCAGCTACCAGAAGACCAATATCTTCCTGCCCTTCAGCGTGCACGAGAACGTGCGCCTAGCCGCCCAGTCGCGCGATGCGCAGCAGCCCTGGAACCCGCTGCGCTGGTGGGGCGACACGCGCCGCACCGGCGCGCACAACCTGGCCAGCAGCGAGCGCGTGGACCGGGCCATCGAACTGGCGGGCCTGCAGGCGCGGCGCGATGCCATCGCCGGCACCATGAGCCATGGCGAGCAACGCCAGCTCGAGATCGCCATGACCCTGGCGACCGAGCCCCAGGTGCTGCTGCTCGACGAGCCCCTGGCCGGCATGGGCGTGGCCGAAGCCGAGCGCATGGTGCAGCTCTTGCTGCGCATCAAGCCTGGCCACGCGATGATGCTGGTGGAGCACGACATGGACGCCGTGTTCGCGCTGGCCGACCACCTGACGGTGATGGTCAACGGCGAGGCCATCGCCAGCGGCACACCGCCCGAAGTGCGCGCCGACGCGAAAGTGCAATCGGCCTACCTCGGCGAGGAACACTGACATGGCACAGCAGCAGCACCCTCCCCTCATCGAGGCCCGCGGCCTCAACACCTTCTACGGCGCCAGCCACATCCTGCACGGCGTGGACTTCACCGTGGGCCGGGCCGAGACCATCGGCCTCATGGGCCGCAACGGCATGGGCAAGAGCACGCTGCTCAAGTCCGTGATGGGCCTCGTGAAGCCGCGCTCGGGCAGCGTGAGCGTGGCCGGGCGCGAAACCACGGGCCGCCCGCCCTACGAAGTGGCGCGCCTGGGCATCGCCTACGTGCCCGAGGGGCGCGGCATCTTCGGCAACCTGAGCGTGGTCGAGAACCTGCAGATGGCCGCACGCGCCGGCACGCGCGGCCAGCGCGACTGGACCTACGAGCGGGTGCTGGAGACCTTCCCACGCCTCAAGGAACGCCTGGGCCACGGCGGCCAGCAACTGAGTGGCGGCGAGCAGCAGATGCTGACCATCGGCCGTGCGCTGATGACGAATCCCGACGTGCTCATCCTCGACGAGGCGACCGAGGGCCTGGCCCCGCTGATCGCGCGCGAGATCTGGCGCATCTGCAGCCTCATCAAGGCCAGCGGCATCAGCAGCGTGATCGTGGACAAGAACTGGAAGCACGTCACACAGATCACCGACCGCAACGTCATCCTCGTCAAGGGCCAGGTGGTGTTCGAAGGCAGCTCGCAGACCTTGCAGAACCAGCCCGAACTGCTGGAGCAGTACCTGGGCGTGTAAGAACGTTCCAGGCACCCACGATCCCGCGGGAAATCGTGAACAGTTTCTCGCCCCAGGCGGCCGCATCCACCGCCTGGCGCCAGGATGGGCCGGCCTTGCCTTAGCATGCGGCCACCATGCCCCCTGCCCTCGCCATCTTCCTCTTTATTCTCGCCGCACTGTTGCTGCTCAACACCTGGGCCACACGGCGTGTACTGCGCAGCGCGGAGTTCGGCAACCGCAAGGCCCTGATGGTGATGGGCATCTGGATCCTGCCCTTTCTGGGGGCCTTCATGGCGCGCTACCAGTTCGCACCGCCGGTGGACTCCGCCCCCGAGCCAGACTCCCTGCCCGACCACGGCGGCGAGCAGCCCCCCGCGCCCGAGGTACTGCGCATCGCGGGCCTGGCCCCCTTCGAGGTGCAGGACCACCTGAGTGCCCCCGCCGACCTGCCGCGCATGGACTGGCAGGCACTCGCCGAATGGGCCGGCCAGGCCGAGAGCCCCGAGACGACCACCGAGGCCATCGAACAAGGGCGCCGCGCCTGGCTGCTGCACCTGCGCGATGCCATCGGCCCGCACATGCACCTGCACGAGGGCCAGAACGTGTCCATCCTCTCGCCGCTGGAGCCATCGGTCGTGCAGGCCATGGCCGGCTATGTGGGCAAGACGCGCCAGCGCATCGCCCACGTGCTCGACGGCGTGGCGCGCTTTCACCCCGGCGAGAAAAGCGTGCTGCTGGTGCTGGAGAGCGAAGAGCTCTACTACCACTACGTGGGCCAGTTCTACCCCGACGGCGGCGAGTTCGCCTTCAGCGGCGGCATGTTCATCCACGATGGCTGCCCGCATTTCGTGGTAGTGCAGGCCGACCTGTCTGCCATCGAGCCCGTGATCGCGCACGAGCTCACGCACAGCGCGCTGTCGTACCTGCGCCTGCCCACCTGGCTCGACGAAGGCCTGGCCGTGAACACCGAGCACCGCATCGCCGGTGCCGGGCGCCCCGCCCAATCCGCCCAGGCCATGCACCAGCGCCACCAGGCGTTCTGGAATGCCGAGCGCATGCAGGAGTTCTGGTCGGGCGACTCGTTCCAGCGCACGGACGAGGGCAACCAGCTGTCCTACGACCTGGCCCGCATCGCTGTGGCGCAGCTGGCGCGCGACTGGCCCGCCTTCAGCCGCTTTGCCACCAGCGCCCACCGCAGCGATGCCGGCGCCGAGGCGGCCTCCAACGCCCTGGGCATCGACCTGGGTGCCTATGTCGGCACGCTGGTGCAGTCCTCCGAGGACTGGACACCCCGCCCCGCCACCTGGCGCATGCAGCCCGAAGCACCACAACAAGCTACCCACCTACAGGTTTCAGGGGTCCGCCATCAGTAGAATGGCCCGCACCCTTTTCGCAGGATCCTCCACCCGTGTCTGACCGCCTTGCCGTTCTCCCCCAGTACCTGATGCCCAAGCAGGCGATGACCACCCTTGCGGGCAAATTCGCCTCGGCCCAGCTCGGAGGGCTGACCACGTCGGTGATCCGCGGCTTCGTGTCCCACTACAAGGTGAACATGGCGGAGGCGGCCAATCCGGACATCGCGGCCTATGCCTCGTTCAACGACTTCTTCACCCGGGCCCTGCAGCCCGGCGCCCGCCCGCTGGCCGAGGCCGACCTGGTCTGCCCCGTGGACGGCGCCATCAGCCAGTTCGGCCCGATCGAGAAGGACCAGATCTTCCAGGCCAAGGGCCACTCCTACTCGACCACGGCGCTGGTGGGTGGCGATTCGACCCTGGCCGCGCGCTTCGATGACGGCTACTTCGCCACCATCTACCTGAGCCCGCGCGACTACCACCGCATCCACATGCCGTGCGCGGGCCAGCTCACGCGCATGGTGCACGTGCCGGGCGATCTGTTCTCGGTGAACCCGACCACGGCGCGCGGCGTGCCCGGCCTGTTCGCGCGCAATGAGCGCGTGGTGTGCTTCTTCGATTCGGCCAAGGGCCCCTTCGTGCTGGTGCTGGTGGGTGCCACCATCGTGGGCAGCATGGCCACGGTGTGGCATGGCCAGGTGAACCCGCCGCGCACCGGCGTGCTGCGCCATTGGGACTACGCACCCGGCCAGGTGTCGCTGCAAAAGGGCGAGGAGATGGGCCGCTTCCTGCTCGGCTCCACCGTAGTGTTGCTGTTCCCCAAGGGCCCGTTCCAATTCAACACCGAATGGGCGCCCGCGCGCCCCGTGCGCCTGGGCGAGACCATGGCGCAGTACCAGGCGGCTTGAGCCAGCCCAGCGCGGCCGGCCCGCGTCAGCTGCGGTCGGGCACCCGCGTGAGGTGAAAGGCCGTGGGCGCCACCGTGAGCGTGTCGGGGTGCACCGGGGATTCATGCCCCACCAGGTAGACCATCAGGGCATTGCGGCGCACGACCACATGGCTGACGGTCTCGCGGCTCCCCCCCAGGTGCACGAAGGCACCCGGTTTGAACAGGGGCATGTAGTAGTAGGCCGCAGTTTCCATGGGGAATGCGGCTCCTTCCGCACGGGTGGCCAAGGTGGCGCACCCTGCTGCCCCGCAGGGCGGCGTGGACCCATACTAGCACCGATGAAGGCGCGCCGCGGCCCGCAAGGCCCTGCGGGCCCAACCTTTCAGGCCTTGGCCCGCGCCCGGGCAAACGCCAGCGCCGCCTCCAGCAGACGCTCCAGGTGCGGCTGCACACCGGCCGCCACCTCGGGCAGGTAGTCGAACGGCAGCGCTTCCTGCATGTAGCTGCACTGCGTCATCTCCAGCTGCACGGCATGCAAGTTCTGCGCAGGCTGGCCGTAGTGGCGCGTGATGTGCCCGCCCTTGAAGCGGCCGTTGAGCACCGCGGTGTAGCCCGGCGCGGCCTGCGCAATCGCCAGCAGTTGCTGCGCGAGCGCCGGGTCGCAGCTCTCGCCGTTGGCCGTGCCCAGGTTCAGGTCGGGCAGCTTGCCTTCGAAGAAGCGCGGCAGCACCGAGCGGATCGAATGCGCATCCCACAGCACGGCCACGCCATGGGCGGCGCGGATGCGGTCGAGTTCGGTGCGCAGCTGGGCGTGGTAAGGCGCCCAGATGGCATCGCGGCGCGCCGCCACCTCGGTGTCGTCGGGCCCATCGCCGCGCGTGTAGATCGGTGTGTCATCGAAGGTGTCCACGGGGCACAGGCCGGTCACGCTCTGGCCGGGGTAGAGGCTGGCGCCGTCGGGCGGGCGGTTCAGGTCCACCACATAGCGCGAATGCGTCGCTGCGAGGATGGAAGCGCCCATGCCCTTGGCAAAGTCGTACAGGCGCTCCAGGTGCCAGTCGGTATCGGGCACCTGACGGCACTCGTCGGTGAAACGCGCGGCGATGGCCGGCGGCACATACGTGCCGACATGGGGCATGGACACCAGCAGCGGCGCAGTGCCCTGGTGGAAGGTGAAGGCGGGTTGGGTGGTGATGCTCATGGCGTGGCTCTCGAAGGGGACGCTTGTCAAAGTGCGTTCATTGTGGCGCGATGGTCGCCGCACGGGCCTGGGCAAAGGCGGCGGCCGCGCTGTCATGCAGGGCATGGCGGCCGGTGGCCACGCGCTGCACGCCGCCCACCCACAGGTCCCGCAGCGCACTGGTGCGGTGGCTGCCGAACACATGGGCCGACAGCAGCGACTCCACCGGCAGGCCGGCCAGCGCGATGTGCGACGGGTCCAGCGCCGCGAAATCGGCCTGCTGGCCCACTGACAGGCCGCCGATCGGCCGGCCCGAGGCCTGCGCCCCGCCCTGCACGGCCGCAAGCCACAGGGCGGAGCCCACCTGGGGCTGCGCGGCGCTGGCCAGCACGTTGCGCTGGCGCAGCGACAGGCGCTGGCTGTATTCCAGCGCCAGCAGTTCCTCGGCCGCATTCACGCAGGCATGGCTGTCCGAGCCCACGCCCCAGGCGCCGCCATGGCCCAACCAGCGCGGCATGTCGAAGATGCCGTCGCCCAGGTTGGCCTCGGTGGTGGGGCAGATGCCGGCCACGGCACCGGTGCGCGCGGCATCGGCATACTCCTGCGGCGTCATGTGCGTGGCATGCACCAGGCACCAGCGGGCGTCCACGGGCGCATTTTCCAAGAGCCACTGCACGGGGCGCTGGCCGCTCCAGGCCAGGCAGTCGTCCACCTCCTGGGTCTGCTCGGCAATGTGGATATGGATGGGCGCGCGCGCATCGATGGCGGTGAGCCCCTGCACGGCCGCGGCCAGGCTGTCAGGAGGAACTGCGCGCAGAGAATGCGGAGCCAATCCCAGGCCTGCACCCTGGGCCTTGGCCAGGGGCGACAGGCGCTCCAGCAGGGCCAGCATGTTGTCGGTGCTGCGGATGAAGCGCGCCTGGTCGGCACGCGGGGGCTTGGCACCAAAGCCGCTGGTCTGGTAGAGCACGGGCAGCAAGGTGATGCCAATGCCCGCATTGCGCGCCGCGCGCAGCAGCGCCAGCGACAGCGTGGCATCGTCGGCATAGGGCTGGCCATCGCGGTCGTGGTGCACGTAGTGGAATTCGCAGACCGAGGTGTAGCCCGCTTCGAGCATCTCCACATAGAGCCAGGTGGCGATGGCCTCCAGCGACTCGGGCGTGATCTGCGCCGCAAAGCGGTACATCAGGTTGCGCCAGCTCCAGAAGCTGTCCTGGCTTTCGCCGCGGTACTCGGTGAGCCCCGCGAAGGCGCGCTGGAAGGCGTGCGAATGCAGGTTGGGCATGCCCGGGATCACGGGGCCTGCGGCGCGGGGTGCGCTGCCGGCCACACTGCCCGGAGCCACCGAGAGCAGCTGGCCCGTGGCGTCCCATTGCAGCAGCACATCACGCGCCCAGCCACCGGGCAGCAGGGCGTGTTCGGCAAACAGCATGGTGTTCCCGCTCATGCGGCCACCTCCAGAATCACGGCCAGTGCGTCGGCGAAACGCGCGTTCTCCGCCTCCGTGCCGATGGAGACGCGGATAAAGGTTTCGAAGCCCGGCTCCTTCCAGGGCTTGGTGATGAGGCCCTGGGCCAGCAGGGCCTCGTTCACCGGGCCATTGGTCCGGCCGATGTCCAGGAACAGGAAGTTGGTGGCCGAGGGCGCGATGCGCACGCCCTGCAGGGCCTGCAGGCGCTGCACCAGCACGCCGCGCAGGCGCACCGTCTCGGCCACACCTTGGCGCATGAAGGCCTCGTCACCCCAGGCGGCCAGTGCCGCAGCCTGGGCCGCATGGTTCACGTTGAAGGGCGTGCGCACGCGGTCGAGCAACTGCACCAACGCCGCATCGCTGGCGAGGCCGTAGCCCACGCGCAAGCCCGCCAGGCCCCAGGCCTTGGAGAAGGTGCGCAGCACGATCCAGGGCATGGCACGGCCCTGCAGCTGGGCCAGCACGTCGGGGTAATCGGCCGCGTGGCAGGCGTACTCGTAGTAGGCCTCGTCCACCACCAGCAGCGTGTGCGCGGGCGTGGCCGCGAGCAGGCGCTCGAACTCCTGCGCCGTGAACATGCAGCCGACGGGGTTGGAGGGGTTGGCCAGCATGGCGATCTTGGGGCCGCGCGCCAGCGCTTCGCACCAGGCGTCCACGTCGAAGCCGAGTTCAGGCGTGAGCGCCAGCAGTTCGACCTGCGCGCCCATCATGCGCGGGTAGATCTCGTGCAGGCCGAAGGCCGGGCGCTGCGTGAGCACGCGGTCGCCTGGCGACAGGAAGGCCTGGCACAGCATCTGCAGGATGTCTTCGGAGCCATTGCCGACGACGGTGCATTCCGGTGCCACGCCCGTGCGTGCAGCGATGGCGGCGCGCAGCGCGGTGCAGTTGGCGTCGGGGTAGGTACCCACGCGCGCCGCCAGGTCCACCAGGGCACGGGCCACGGCGGGGCTGGCACCATAGGGATTCTCGTTGCTGGCCAGGCGCGCGATCTCGGTCACGCCGTAGCGCTGGCGCACGGCCTCGGACGACAGGCCGGCGTTGTAGGCGGGCAGCGGCGCCACTTCGGGGCGGGCCAGGGCCAGGGCGGCGGAAACAACAGCAGCGTTCATAGGTCGAATACCTTGCCGGGGTTCATGAGGTGAAGGGGATCGAGCGCCGCCTTGATGGCGCGCATGGCGGCCAGCTCGGCCGGGGTGCGGCTGGCGCCCAGATAGGGCTTCTTGTGCAGGCCGATGCCATGCTCGGCCGAGACGCTGCCGCCAAAGGCCGCCACCAGCGCATACACCAGTTCCTCGACCGCGCCCTCCTCCCCGTTCACGGTGGAGGCATCGGTGGACAGGTGCAGGTTGCCGTCGCCGATATGGCCGAAGAACACCGACAGGTGCCCGGGCCAGCGGGCAGTCAGCGCAGCACGGCACTCCTGCGCAAACCGGCCGATGTCGGCCTGCGGCAGGCTCACGTCGAAATTGATGGGCGGGTGCATGTTGGCGGGCAGCTCGGCCGTGGCCTCGCGGATCTTCCACAGCGCGCGGGCCTGGGCCTCGGACTGGGCTATGGCGGCGTCCACGGCTTCGCTGGCCTCCATGGCTTCGCCCAACACCTCTTCCAGCGCATCGCGCAGGCCGGCTTCGTCCTGCCCACCCACGTCGATGAGCGCGGCAAACGGGTACGGCGCCTCGAAAGGCTCTCGCAGCGTCTGCCAGCGCAGCGAGGCCTCGATGAAATCGCGCCACATGAGTTCGAAGGCCGACAGCGCGCCGGGAAAGCGCCCCTGCAGCCGGGCCAGCAGCGCCAGCGCCGCGTCGAAATCGGGCAGCGCCACCAGCGCTGTGGCCCGGGCGCGCGGCAAGGGCCGCAGGCGCAGCAGCGCGCGCGTGACCACGCCCAGCGTGCCCTCGGCGCCGATGAACCACTGCTTGAGGTCGTAGCCCGTGTTGTTCTTAAGCATGGGCCGCAGCATGGGCAGCACCGAGCCATCGGCCAGCACCACCTCCAGGCCCAGGACCTGTTCGCGCACCATGCCGTACTGCAGCACGCCGTTGCCGCCGGCATTGGTGGAGACGGCCCCGCCCACCTGGGCCGAACCGCGCGCACCGAAGTCCACACCGAACTGCAGGCCCACGGCGAGCGCGGCCTCCTGCACGGCCTGCACGGTGGCACCGGCCTGCACCGTGAGCATGGCCGAGCGTGCGTCCACCGCCTCGATGGCGTTCATGCGCTCCAGCGACAGGGCCACGCCGCTCGCACAGGGCACGGCCGCCCCGGCCAGCCCGGTCAGGCCACCCTGCGGTACCACGGGCACCCGGTGCGCATGGCACAGGCGCAGCAGGGCCGAGACTTCCTCGGTGCTGCGCGGGCGCACCAACGCCAGCGGGGGCACGGGGGCCGAGCCACTCCAGTCGGTGTGGTGGCGCTCTGGCACGGCATCGCCCACCTGCACGCGGTCGGCACCGAGTGCATCGACCAGCGCTGCCAGGAATTCGCTGTGGTTGGCCATGGCGTCAGCCCTGCTTCACGATGAGCCCCTGGCGCACGATGGTGCGCGCGGGCTTGTGGCCGAACCAGTAGGCCAGCTCCGCTGCCTCGGCAAACGGCCAGAGCACGAAATTGGCCGGCCGGCCCGATGCGATGAGGCCATGCGTGTCCTGCAGCCCCAGCGCACGCGCGGCATGCACGGTGATGCCGGCCAGCGCCTCGGGCACGGTCAGGCGGAACAAGGTGCAGGCCATGTTGGCCATGAGCAGCAGGCTCAAGGCAGGCGAGGTGCCGGGGTTGTGGTCGGTGGACACGGCCATGGGCACGCCGGCCTCGCGCAGCGCGGCGATGGGCGGCAGATGGGTGTCGCGCAGCGTGTAGTAGGCGCCGGGCAGCAGCACGGCCACGGTGCCCGCCTGCTTCATGGCATCGATGCCCTCTTGCGAGAGGTGCTCGATGTGGTCGCACGAGAGCGCGCCATAGCGTGCGGCCAGTGCAGAGCCCCCCATGTCCGACAGCTGCTCGGCATGCAGCTTGACGGGAATGCCCAGCCGCTGCGCGGCCTGGAACACCTGCTCCGTCTCGGCCAGCGTGAAGGCGATGCGTTCGCAGAACACATCCACCGCATCCACCAGGCCCTCGGCGGCCAGCGCGGGCAGCATCTCATTGCACACCAGATCGATGTAGTCCTGGCTGCGGCCCGCATACTCGGGCGGCAGCGCATGCGCGCCCAGGAAGGTGGTGCACACCGTTACGCCCAGCGCCTCGCCCAGGCGGCGCGCCACGCGCAGTTGCTTGCGTTCATGCTCCAGCGCCAGGCCGTAGCCCGACTTGATCTCGATGGCGCATACACCCTCGTCCAGCAGCGCCTGCAGGCGCGGCAGGGCCAGGGTAAAAAGTTCATCCTCGCTGGCTTCGCGCGTGGCGCGCACCGACGAGACGATGCCACCACCCGCCTTGGCCACCTCTTCGTAGGTAGCACCTGCCAGGCGCATGGCGAACTCGTTGGCACGCTGGCCGCCATAGACCAGGTGCGTATGGCAGTCCACCAGGCCGGGGGTGGCCAGGGCGCTCCGCGCGTTGAAGCGCGGCAGGGCATTCCAGGCCGCGGGCCAGGCCCCTTCCGGCCCCACCCATTGCACAGTGCCGCCCTGCACCACCACGCAGGTGGCCACGCCTTCGGGCACGGGCACATCGGGCACGCACAGGCCAGGGGCCGGGCGCAGGCCAATCCAGATGCCATCGGCAGAGGGATGGCTTTGAGGGGAGGGAATGGTGGTGGTTGTCATGGGCAAGCAGGTCAGTCGGAGGGTTCCATGTCCAGGTCGATCCAGGCCAGTGCGGGATCGGCATCCAAAGGTTCCAGCGCATTTTCGGCGGTGCCATCGCTCCACCACAGGCCCTGGCCAGGCTCCAGCACTTCCTCACCGCAGCGCCAGCGGCCGCGCAGCACCATGCACAGGCCGGCACGCGCGCGGCCGGCCACGCGCGCATGGCCGGTCACCTGCAGGCCGCCGTGCCAGCGGCCCCGGCGCACCATGAGGTTGAAGTCGGTCGAGGTGCCGCCCAGCATGGAGCAGTCCACCCGCACGTCGCCCTTGAAGGCCAGCGGCTGCCAAGGCTGGTCGAGGTCGTGGTCAAGCTGCCCATCGTCCGAGCGCAGGTGCACGCCATCGCCGTCGAGCAGCATGATCTGCCGGTCCACGCCCGGAAAGGCCGAGAACGGCCCCGGCGCGGCAATCGTGGCCACGCTCACGCGCCACTCGAAGCCATCCATGCCCGCGCCCTGCGGCCAGCAGGCCAGCTCGCGCGTGCTGCCGCCACCGTTCTTCCAGGGCACGCTGGGGGTGGAGGCCAGGTCAAAGAATTGCACCATGTTCAATACCCCCTTGCCGGAACAGCCAGCACAGAAACCATCGCTCTCATCGAAAAATCGCTCTCAGTCAATGCAATACCAATTGGCGCGAAATGCGCGCCGCGGCCACCACGGCCATGCGGATCAGGGCCTCTTCCTGGCCGCTGGCACGCACGATCGGTGCCATCAGCGTGATGGCACCCACGGACTGGCGCGAGGCACCGAACAGGGGCACGCTGCAGCCCCAGACGCCCGCGTCCACCTCGCCCGCACTCGTGGCAAAGCCGGCCTTGCGGATGGCATCGGTCTCCTGCTGCGCGGCCTGGCGCTCGGGCGTGCCCGCGCCCCACAACCCGTCGAGCACGGCGGAGCGCACGCCCTCGGGCAGGTGGGCCAGCACGCACTTGGCCGAAGCGCCCGCGCGCAGGGGCACGCTGCGCCCCTTCTCGAACGAGCAGCGCAGCGAATGCTGGCTTTCCACCATGTCCAGGCAGATGGCCTGGTCGTTCACGGCCACGATCAGGCCCACGCTTTCCTGCGACTGCTGGGCCAGGTCCACCATGTCGGGCCGGGCCTGGCGCACCAGGTGCGAGGCCAGATCGAAGCCCAGCGCGAGCTGCAGGCTCAGCGGCCCGGGCGCGTAGAAGCCATCGCTCTCCAGCACGAAGCCCCAGCGCTTGAGGCGCGCCAGCTGGCGGTACAGCGTGCTGCGCGCCAGGCCCGTGCGCTCCATGAGCTCGGCGGCAGACAGGGCCTTGCCCTGCTGGGCCAGCACGGCCAGCACCTGCAGCACGCGGTCGGCCGTGGGCACGGCCGCGGTGTTCGGTGGCGCACTGTGGGGCATGGTGTCGTCGCTCTTCGAGGGATCGATCAGCGCACCATGGGCAGCTTCAGGCCCTGCTTCTTGGCGGTAGCCACGGCCAGGTCGTAGCCGGCGTCGGCATGGCGCATCACGCCGCTGCCGCTGTCGTTGACCAGCACGCGCGCCAGGCGCTCGGCCGCGGCATCGGTGCCGTCGGCCACGATGACCATGCCCGAATGCTGCGAGTAGCCCATGCCCACGCCGCCGCCATGGTGCAGGCTGACCCAGGTGGCGCCGCCCGAGGTGTTGAGCAGCGCGTTGAGCAGCGGCCAGTCGCTCACGGCGTCGGTACCGTCCTTCATGCTTTCGGTTTCGCGGTTGGGGCTGGCCACGGAGCCCGTGTCCAGGTGGTCGCGGCCGATCACGATGGGGGCCTTGAGCTCGCCGTTTTTCACCATCTCGTTGAAGGCCAGGCCCGCCAGATGGCGCTCGCCCAGGCCCAGCCAGCAGATGCGCGCGGGCAGGCCCTGGAAGCTGATGCGCTCGCGCGCCATGTCCAGCCAGCGGTGCGTGTGCTTGTTGTTGGGGAACAGCTCCTTGATCTTGGCGTCGGTCTTGTAGATGTCTTCCGGATCACCCGAGAGCGCCACCCAGCGGAACGGGCCCTTGCCTTCGCAGAACAGGGGGCGGATGTAGGCCGGCACAAAGCCGGGGAAGTCGAAGGCGTTCTTCACGCCTTCGTCGAAGGCCACCTGGCGGATGTTGTTGCCGTAGTCCACCGTGGGAATGCCCATGGCCTGGAAGTCGAGCATGGCCTGCACGTGCACGGCGCAGCTCTTGGCGGCGGCGGCCTTCAAGGCAGCGTGGCGCGCCGGGTCCTTCATGGCGGCCTGCCACTCGGGCACGGTCCAGCCGCTGGGCAGGTAGCCGTTGACCAGGTCATGGGCCGAGGTCTGGTCGGTCACCAGGTCGGGCTTGATGCCGCCGGCCTTGGCACGGCGCACCAGCTCGGGCAGCACATCGGCCGCATTGCCCAGCAGGGCGATGGAGACGGCTTCCTTGCGCTCGGTGTGGTGCTGGATCAGGGCGATGGCGTCATCGATGTCCTTGGCCTGCTTGTCCACATAGCGCGTGCGCAGGCGGAAGTCGATGCTGCTTTGCTGGCACTCGATGTTGAGCGACACGGCGCCAGCCAGCGTAGCGGCCAGGGGCTGGGCGCCGCCCATGCCGCCCAGGCCGGCGGTCAGGATCCACTTGCCCGACAGGTCGTTGCCGTAGTGCTGGCGGCCGGCTTCGACAAAGGTCTCGAAGGTGCCCTGCACGATGCCCTGGCTGCCGATGTAGATCCAGCTGCCGGCCGTCATCTGGCCGTACATGAACAGGCCCTTCTGGTCCAGTTCGTTGAAATGCTCCCAGTTGGCCCACTTGGGGACCAGGTTGGAGTTGGCCAGCAGCACGCGCGGTGCGTTGGCGTGGGTCTTGAACACGCCCACGGGCTTGCCCGACTGCACGAGCAGGGTCTCGTCCTCGTTGAGGTCCTTGAGCGAGGCCAGGATCTGGTCGAAGCACTCCCAGTTGCGCGCAGCGCGGCCGATGCCGCCGTAGACCACCAGGTCCTGCGGGCGCTCGGCCACCTCGGGGTCCAGGTTGTTCTGGATCATGCGGTAGGCGGCTTCGGAGAGCCAGTTCTTGCAGGTGAGTTCGGCGCCGCGCGGCGCGCGGATCACGCGCGAGGCGTCGTGGCGGGGGTCGGCGGCAGAGGCAGCGGAGGCGGCAGCGATGATGGCGTCGTTGGCGTTCATGGTGATCTCCTGGTCAATGGGTGCGAAGAAAACGGAGGGATAGGGAAAAACTCAGATATGGCTGGGCAGGCACTGGGTCAGCGCCGTGGGCCAGGCCGATTCCAGCGCCCACAGGCGCATGGCTTCGATGTCGGGGGCCAGGTAGCGGTCCTGCTCCAGGAAGGCCACGCGCTGGCGGATGGCGGCGAGCTGCGCCTCGACCAGCGCCGAACTCTTGAGCCACGGGGTGGATGCAGCGCCCGGCGCGGGCACGCGCTCGAAGTCGATGCCCTGGGCCGCAGCCATGGCCTCGATGCCCACGATGACTGCGGTGTTGCGCACCATGTCGGCCAGGCGGCGCGCGCCGTAGGTGGCCATGGAGACATGGTCTTCCTGGTTGGCCGAGGTGGGCAGGCTGGTCACGCTGCTCGGGTGGGCCAGGCACTGGTTCTCGGCGGCGAGCGCGGCGGCCGTGACCTGGGCGATCATGAAGCCCGAGTTCACGCCGCTGTCGCGGATCAAAAAGGCCGGCAGGCCCGACAGGCCCGTATCGAGCAGCAGCGCCAGGCGGCGCTCGGAGATCGCGCCGATCTCGGACACCGCCAGCGCGATGATGTCGGCGGCAAAGGCCACCGGTTCGGCATGGAAGTTGCCGCCCGAGATCACCTCGCCCGTGTCGGTGAAGACCAGCGGGTTGTCCGACGCGGCATTGGCCTCGATGCGCAGCACGCGCGCGGCATGCGTGAGGTTGTCCAGGCAGGCGCCCATGACCTGGGGCACGCAGCGGATGGAATACGTGTCCTGCACGCGGCCGCAGTGGGGGTGCGAGGGGTCGATCTCGCTGCCTTCGAGCAGCGCGCGCACGGCGGCCGCCACGGCGATCTGCCCGGCCTGGCCACGCGCCTCATGGATGCGCGCGTCGAAAGGCTTGACCGAGCCCTTGATGGCTTCGAGCGACAGCGCGCCCGAGGTCAGGCCGGCGGCCAGCACGCTTTCGGCACCGAACAAACCGGCCAGCGCCAGCGCGGTGGAGACCTGGGTGCCGTTGAGCAGCGCCAGCCCTTCCTTGGGGCCCAGCACGAAGGGCGCCAGGCCCACGGCGGCCATGGCCTCACGGCCCGAGACCACCTTGCCATCGACCTTGGCCTGGCCCTCGCCGATCAGCACGCAGGCCAGGTGGGCCAGCGGCGCCAGGTCGCCCGAGGCGCCGACCGAGCCCTTGGCCGGGATCACGGGCAGCACGTCGGCATTGGCCAGGGCCAGCAGTGCATCGACCAGCGCGGGGCGCACGCCCGAGTGGCCGCGCGCCAGGCTCACGGCCTTGGTGGCCAGCACCATGCGCACCACCGGGTCGGGCAGCGCCTCGCCCGTGCCCACGCTGTGCGAGAGCACCAGGTTGCGCTGCAGCTCGGCCAGGCGGTCATGGGCGATTTTGGTGCTGGCCAGCTTGCCGAAACCGGTGTTGATGCCGTAGACCACCTGGTCCTCGTCGACGATGCGCTGCACCGTGGCTTCGGATTCCTGCATGCCGGCCAGGGCCGCAGGGTCGAGCGACAGGCGCAGGCCGCCGGCGCTCACGCGCCGCAGTTCGGCCAGGCTCACGTGGCCGGGGCGCAGCACCAGGGTGTTGGAGTTTGCAGTGGTCATTGGTTAGTCCTGTATATACAAGTTGGCACAAGCGAAAAAATGGAAGGCTGCCAGGGCAGACCTCACTCGAAAACGGGGTTGCCGTCCGCTCGGAAGCGGCTGCCCAATCGGTAGCGCGACGAGGGGTGCAGGCAGCGCACCATGGTCACGGGCACACCGCGGCTCCAGGTGCGCCGCGTGAGCAGCAGGCAGGGCTGGGCCGGGTCCATCTCCAGCAGCTGGGCCTGGTCGATGGTGGGCAGCACGGCGTCCACCACATGCTCGACCTGGTCGAAGGGCACGTTGCGCACCAGGAACTCGGAGGGCTGCAGCAGCGTGAAATCCTGCTGCGCGAACTGCGGCACGACACGCGGGTTCACATAGCGGTCTTCGAGCTGCACGGGCAGCCCGTCCTCCAGGTGCACGCAGACAGCGTGGAACACCGACTCGCCGGTGCGCATGTCCAGTGCTGCAGCCACTTCCATGGTGGCCGAGACGCGCTCCACCGTGAGCACCTTGCAGCGGTAGTCGTGCCCGCGCTGGCGGATCTCGCTGGCCAGGTTGGCGATCTGCAGCAGCGTGGACTGGGGCTTGTCCTCGGCCACGAAGCTGCCCACGCCGGCCACGCGCACGATGCGGCCCTGCTCGGCCAGCTCGCGCAGCGCGCGGTTCACGGTCATGCGCGACATGCCGAACTGGGTCACCAGGTCGTTCTCGGACGGCAGGCGGTCGCCGGCCTTCCAGGAGCCGTCCTGGATCTTGCGCGCGATGTGGTCCTTGATCTGCTGGTACAGCGCCAGCGCAGACGTTTCGGGCTGCACCGCGGGGGGCGGCGAAGCCTTGGAACGGGGTGCGCGGGCGGGGGAGGCAGCGGGCATGGTGAACGGTCGAATGGGCCGGCTCAGTGGGCGTCCGCGGCCATGGATTCGGCGCGGATCTCTTCCGTGAGGCGCGCCTTGAGGTCCATGAACTCGGGCGAGGTCTTGATCGTGTAGTGGCGCGGGTGCGGCAGGTCCACGGCCAGCTCGGTCTTGATGCGGCCCGGGCGCGCGCTGAACACGGCGACGCGGTTGGCCATGAAGATGGCTTCGTCGATGTCGTGGGTCACGAACATCACGGTCTTGCGCTCGGCCTCCCAAATGCCCAAGAGCAGCTCCTGCATGAGCACGCGGGTCTGGTTGTCCAGCGCACCGAAGGGCTCGTCCATGAGCAAAATCTTGGGGTCGTTGGCCAGCGCGCGGGCAATCGCCGTGCGCTGCTGCATGCCGCCCGACAGCTGCTTGGGAAAGTGCTGCTCGAAACCGCGCAGCCCCACCTTGGCGATGAAGTAGGCAGCGCGCTCCTTTTGCTGCGCCTCGGGCATGCCGCGCTCGCGCAGGCCGAAGCGGATGTTCTGCTCGATGGTGAGCCAGGGGAACAGCGTGTAGCTCTGGAACACCATGCCGCGGTCGGCGCCCGGCCCTTCCACGGGGCGGCCGCCCAGCAGCACGCGGCCCGAGGTGGGATGGTCGAGCCCGGCCACGATGCGCAGCATGGTCGACTTGCCGCAGCCCGAGGGGCCCAGGATGGTCACGAAGTCGTTCTCGGCGACATCGAAGTCCACGGGCAGCAGGGCCTGGGTGGTCTGCCCCTTGGGGCTGACGAAGGTGCGCGAGACACCTTGGATGGACAGCAGCGGGCTCATCGCAGGGCACTCCAGGCAAACAGACGGCGGTTGACGAATTTGAAGACGGTGTCCGACACCAGCCCGATGAGGCCGATGATGATGATGCCGAAGATGATCTGGCCGGTGTTGAGCAGCGCCTGGCTGTCGGTGATCATGTGGCCGATGCCCGAGGACGAGCCGATCAGCTCGGCCACGATCACGTAGGTCCAGGCCCAGCCCAGCACCAGGCGCAGGGTCTCGGCGATGTCGGGCGCGGCACCGGGGATCAGCACGCGGCGCACGATGCCCGTGGGGCTGGAGCCCAGCGTGTAGGCGGCCTCCACCAGGTCCTTGCGGGCATTGCCCACGATGACGGCCACCATCAGGATGATCTGGAACACCGAGCCGATGAAGATCACCAGCAGCTTTTGCAGCTCGCCCAGGCCCGCCCACAGGATGAGCAACGGAATGAAGGCCGAGGCCGGCAGGTAGCGGCAGAAGGACACGAAGGGTTCGAGGAAGGCCTCCACCCCCTTGTGCGCACCCATCGCAATGCCCAGGGGCACGGCGATGACCGCCGCCAGGATGAAGCCGCCCAGCACGCGCCACACGGTCATGCCGATGTCGTGCAGAAAGCCGAACTCGGTGAACAGCAGCCAGCCTTCCTTGGCCATGGTGATGGGGCTGGCCAGGAACGTGGGCGACACGAAGCCCCCCAACGTGAACACGGCCCAGACGGCGAAGAACAGGATGAAAAACGCCACTCCCAGGACCAGCCGCGTGCGGGTGCTCACAGGTTCTAGCGGGGCCAGGGCCCGGCGGCGCGGCCGCTCTGGCTCCAGCGAAGGTGCAACACCCATCACGCGACTCATGGTTCTATCCTTTGGTGGTTATGGCTTACTTGATGAAGCTGTCGTCGAACATCGCAGGGAAGTTCTCGGGCGCCTTGCGGATCACACCGGCTTCGAGCAGGATGGCACCTGCGTCCTTCATGAAGGCGCTGAGCTCACCCGCAAAGAACTTCTGGTTGGCCGCCTTGTCCTGCCAGCGCAGGAAGGCCGACGACTTGGCAAAGGCCTCGCCCGTCTGCTTGACGGCCGCGCCCATGATCTCGTTGGACTTGACGGGGTCGGCCTTGATCATCTCCAGCGCCTCGAAGTACGAGTTGGTCAGCGCCTGCGCGGCCTTGGCGTTGGCCTTGAGCCAGGTGGGGTCGCAGCCCACGGTGTCCATCACCATGGGGTAGTCGATGGTCGTGGCCAGGATCTTGCCAGCGGCGGGGTTGGCGCGCACGGTGGACAGGTAAGGCTCGTAGGTCATGGCACCGTCGTTCTGGCCCGACACGAAGGCCTGGGCGGCGGGCTGGGGTTCCAGCGAGACGATCTTCACATCCTTGAGGCTCATGCCGTTCTTGGACAGCATCCAGGCCAGGCCGAAGTACGGGGCCGTGCCCGGCGCGCTCACGCCGATGGACTTGCCCTTGAGGTCGGCGAAGCTCTTGACGTCGTTGCGCACGGCCAGGCCGTCGGCGCCGTAGGACTTGTCCATCTGGAAGATCTGCACGATGGGCACGCCGTTGGTGTTCCAGGCCACATGGGTCTCCACCGTGGTGGCCGCGCACTGGATGGCCTTGGAGGCCAGCGCCAGGTGGCGGTCCTTCTGGGGGATCATTTTCAG
Organism: Acidovorax sp. FW305-C-20-28; assembly: GCF_058783375.1. NCBI lineage: Bacteria > Pseudomonadati > Pseudomonadota > Betaproteobacteria > Burkholderiales > Comamonadaceae > Acidovorax > Acidovorax sp. FW305-C-20-28. The sequence goes on from NZ_JBYSYM010000023.1 coordinate 114,294, forward strand.
TTCCACGTCCAGACCGTTCTTCTTGAAGATGCCGGCCTTGTCTGCCAGCGTCAGCGGGGCAAAGCCCGTCCAGCCGGACATGCCCAGGGCAATCTTGGTTTCCTGGGCCTGGGCCGGTGCGGCCAGCCCCACCACACATGCAACCGCCGCTGCCAGCGACGCCATCTTCACAACCGTTCGGCTCATCATCAGCTCCTGTAGGGGAAAAAAGTACTTTTGTTCATCCGGAGGGAAGCAGGCCGTGCTTCCTGGTGCCGATGATGGTGGCTCTATCGTACCTGTCTATACAGGGTTAACGCTAGGAAACCGACCTCCAGGGCCCAAGAAACCGCCCCGCTTCCCGTCTCTTGGGAACGCCCGGAGGGCCATCCCATGGTCGGGCCCGCTCGGGGCGCTGGCCGGTGCTTCACCGGCCCGGGAATTTAGCAAATTGCGGGCCAGTACCGGCCCACCAATTTGCACCAGAAAGGTGCACGACAGGCCATCAGCCCAGCAGGGTGCGCGCAATGATGTTGCGCTGCACTTCCGAAGAACCCTCGTAGATGCGCAGGATGCGCGCATCGCGCACATAGCGCTCCAGCGGCATCTCGCGCGTGTAGCCATAACCGCCATGGATCTGCAGCGCCGCATCGGCGACAAAGCCCACCATCTCGGAGGCATGCAGCTTGGCCATGGCCGACTGCAGCGTGAAGGGCTGACCCGCCTGGCGCAACGCCAGGGCCTGCAGGGTCAGGCCCCAGGAAGCCTCCAGCCTGAGCTTCATGTCCGCCAGCATCCACTGCAGGCCCTGCTTGCCAGCGATGGGCTCGCCGCCGACCAGGCGCTCCTTCATCCAGCGCGTGGCGTCGGCGATCGCCGCCTCGGCAATGCCAAGGGCCGTGGCGGCCACGTCCAGGCGGCTGTTGTCCAGCACCTTCATCGCGATCTTGAAGCCCGAGCCCTCCGCGCCCAGCAGGTGGGCCGCCGGCACGCGCACGCCATCGAATGCGACCTCGAAGGCATGCGCGCCCTGGATGCCCATGAGCTTCTCGGGCGAAGACACGCTGATGCCCGGGGTGCCTGCCTCGACCACGAAGGCGCTCACGCCACGCGCCCCGGCCTCGGGGTCGGTCTTGGCAAAGACCACGAGGAACTGCGCCTCGCGGGCGTTGGAGATGAAGTGCTTGACGCCGTCGATACGGTAATGATTGCCCTCGCGCACGGCCCGCGTGCGCATGTCGGCCGGGTGCGAGCCACCGCGCGGCTCGGTGAGCGCAAAGCCCGCCAGCCATTCGCCGCTGGCCGCGCGCGGCAGAAAGCGCTGGTGCTGCTCGGCGCTGCCGCCGATGAGCAGCGCGTCGGTGCCCAGGTAGTGGGCGCCGATCATCGACGAGGTGGCCGCGCAGGCGCGCGATACCTCCACCAGCGACAGCAGCATGGCCGTGGGCGTGACACCGGCACCGCCCAGGTGCTCGGGCAGGTTCATGCCCATCACGCCCAGGGCGGCCAGTTGCGGCACATGGCAGGTGACGGACAGGCCCGCCTCGTCGATCTCGCGGGCGCGCGGCGCCAGCACCTCGCGGGCAAAGCGGGCCACGGCGTCGGCAACGCCCTGGTCCTCAGGGGTCACACCCAGACGGTGGTTGGTGGTCATGGCAAAAAGCTCCTTGGGATTCAATGGGATGGGACAGAGGCGGGCGCCGGGCCGAACAGCCCGGCCTCGCGCAACGCGGCCAGCCGCTCGCCGCCACAGTGCAGCAGCGCGGCCATGAGTTCATCGGTGTGCTCACCCAACGCAGGCGCGGGCTCGGCCCGATTGGGCGCCGCGCCGCCGAACTTGACGGGCTGGGTGGGCACGCGCAGGCCGGGCAGGCGCGGGTCGTGCACCTCGCACAGCAGGCCGCGCGCCCTGCCCTGCTCGGATTCGAGCGCCTGGGCCGTGGTCCACAGCGGGCCACCGGGCACGCCCGCCGCCTCCAACGCGGCCACCACCTCGGCCACCGGCCGTTGCCTGGCCCAGGCCTCGATGGCGGCGGCCAGCACGGGCTCGTTGGCATGGCGCAGTTCGTCGCTGGCAAAGCGCGCATCCGCAGCAAAGCCAGGCTGGCCGATAAGCTGTGCGAGCGCGGCGAACAGCTTGTGGTTGAGCACGGCCAGGGCGAAATGCCCGTCCTGCGCACGGTACACGCCGAACGGCGCCGAGAACGCATGCCGGTTGCCGCTGCGCCGCGGGCTCTGGCCGGTGAAGAGGTAGCGGCCTACACCGGTGACGAGAAAGGCCAGCGTGGCATCGAACATGGCCACATCCACATGCTGGCCCAATCCGGTGCGGCGCTGCTGCAGCAGCGCGGCCAGCGTGGCCCACGATGCGAACAGGCCGGCAATCACATCGGACACGGCCTCGCCCACCATGGTGGGTGCACCACCCGGCTCGCCCGTGGACTCCATCAGCCCGCTCATGGCCTGCACGATGATGTCGTAGGCCGGCAGGTGGGCCAGCGGCCCGGTCTGGCCAAAGCCCGACACGCTCACATAGACCAGCCTCGGGTTTACGCGGCGCAGCGCCTCGGGCCCCACGCCCAGGCGCTCGGCCACGCCAGGGCGGAAGTTCTCCACCACCACGTCGGCCGTGGCGGCCAGGGCGGCGATGGCCTGCGCGGCACCGGGGTGCTTGAGGTCGAGCACCAGGCTCTTCTTGTTGCGGTTGAGCGCCGTGAACAGGCTGCTCATGCCCTCGCGCATGGGGCCGATGTGGCGGTAGTCGTCGCCCGTGGGCGGTTCGACCTTGATGACCTCGGCGCCCAGGTCGGCCAGCAGCGCCGTGGACAGCGGGCCCGCGAGCACGCGGCTGAAGTCGAGGATGCGCACGCCGTCGAGCGGGCGGGTGGTTGCGGTCATCGCAGGGATCTCCATGGAAGTAGGCAAGAGCCCCCATGGTTGCCCATCTCTGCATCAAAATAAAATATTCAATCTTGATGCAATGGATCAACCATCTTGATCAATATCAGCCTGCGCCAGCTCGAATACTTTGTGGCCGCGGCCCAGCACGGCGGGGCCGCGCGGGCCGCGCACGCGCTCAGCGTGTCGCAGCCCTCCATCTCCAAGGCGATTGCCGACCTGGAATCGCTGTGGAACGAGGTGCTCTTCGTGCGCCGCCACGCGCGGGGCCTGGACCTCACGGCCGCGGGCCGGCAGCGCCAGCGCGAGGCCCAGGCGCTGCTGGAGAAGGCGCGCGCGCTCGAAGGCCCGCGGCGCGAGGAAGAGGCCGGCCTGCTGCGCGTGGGCTGCCTCGCCACCCTGGCGCCGCGCTACCTGCCCGAGATCCTGGTGCGCATGCGCGCCAGGCACCCGCTGGTGGAGATCGAAGTGCACGAGGCCGACACCGAGACGCTGGTGCAGCAGTTGGAGCGCGGGGCCCTGGACACCGCACTGCTCTACGACCTGGGCCTGGCGCGCGCCGTGCGCCTGGAGGCCGTCACCTCCTTCGTGCCCTATGCGCTGCTGCCAGCAGGCCATGCGCTGGCGGCACGCAGCAGCCTCGCGCTGTCCACGCTGGCGCAGGAACCCTTCATCCTGATCAACCTGCCGCACAGCCGCGAGTATTTCCTTTCGCTGTTTCGCCAGGCCGGCGTGGCGCCGCGCATCGCGCACGAGACACCGTCGATCGAGATGGTGCGCTCGCTGGTGGCCAATGGCCTGGGGGTGTCGCTGCTCACCACACGGCCGGTGCGCGACTGGAGCTACGACGGCAAGCGCGTGGCCTGCCGGCGCCTGCGCGGGCCGCTTACCCCGCAGTCGGTGGTATTGGCCACGCCCGGTCAACAGGGGCACGAGAACCCACGCTCGGCGCTGTTCGCGCGCATCGCCAAGGCTGCCTTCGCCCAGCAGCGCGATGCCATGACCGCGCCGGGATCGGCCTCCCGGTAGTTCAGCCCTTGGTGGGTGCCACCTGTGCAGGCTCGGCCGGCAGGGTAATGCGCACCGACAGACCCGGCGAGGCATTGCGCAGCTCGAACTGCCCGCCATGCGCCTGCGCCACCAGGCGGCACAGGTACAGGCCCAGGCCCACGCCGCCGGTGGCACGCTGGCGCGCCACGTCGGGCCGGTAGAAGGCCTGCGCCATGCGCGCCAGGTGCTCGGGCGGCACGCCGGGGCCATGGTCGCGCACCTCGAGTTCCACCCCCGTGGGGTTGCTGCGCAGGTGCAGCTCGGGTGGCAATGCCGTGGCCTCGCAGTGGCGCAGGCTGTTGTCCAGCAGGTTGCGCAGCACCAGGCGTAGGCGCCCGCGGTCCAGCGCCAGCACGGGCAGGGCCGGGTCGGCGATGACCACGATGTCGCCGGCGCAGTCGTGCCGCGCCTCCAGCTCGGTGATCACCTCGCGCGCCAGTTCGGGCAGGTTGGTCGGCTCGCGGTGCAGGGCCGCGTGCCGGCCCGCCAGGCGCTCGCTCTCCAGCAGGTCGGAGATCAGGTGCGCCATCTCGCCCAGGTCGCGCATCAGCGCATCGCGCTGGGGCACGACATCGGGGTTCTCGGGCAGCAGCTCGGTGTTCAGGCGGGCGCGCGTGAGCGGGCTGCGCAGCTCATGGCTCATGGCCAGCAACAGGGCGCGCTTGGCCTCCAGCATCTGGTGGATGTCCTCGCCCATGGTGTTGATGGTGGCCGCCAGCTGGCCCAGCTCATCGGGCCGGTGGGCGTGGCGCACGGGAATGGGCTCGCCAAAATCCCCCTCACCGAAACGCCGGGCCCCGCGGCGGATGTCGTCGAGCGGGCGCAGCAGGTGGCGCACATAGACATACGACAGCCCGGTGAGCAGCAGCAGCACCGACAGCGTGACCCACGCCACCCGGGGCTTTTGCTCCCAGGTCATGGCGTTCAGGCCGAATTCGATGAAGTGGCCATCGGCCGTGGTGCGCTGCAGCAGGCGGTGGCCCTCGTCACCATCGTCGAGCCAGCGCTCCTTGGGGTTGCGCGGGTTGCGGTCGCGCATCCAGTCCGGGCGCTGGATGTCGGGGTGCGAGACCCAGTTCACGGTGGGGCCCTCGATGCGCAGGTGGATGGGCAGGCGCTGCACGATGGCCTGGGCGCGCTCCACGCTCGGCGGGGTACCGATCTCGCCGGTCAGGCGGTCCACATAGTCCATGAGCAGCGGCCGCGCCGCCTCGCGCCAGCCGACCGACAAGGCCTTTTGCACCCCACCCACGAAGGTGATGGTGGTCATGCAGGCCAGCACCAGGAACAGCAGCACCAGGCGGATGCGCAGCGAGTGCCCGACCGCATCGCGTGCGCGCCGGTGCCAGGGACAGGGCTGGCCATCCTCGCCATGGTGGCGATGGTGGTGGCGCCACCAGCCCCGCCGCCCGCCTGGAGGCGGCGATGCGCCAGTCACATCAGCGGCGCCGCGTTGCTGCCCCCAGCGCCTCATGGTGCTGCCTTTCTCAGGGCCAGCGAATAGCCCGCGTTGCGCAGCGTCTTGATGCAGTCGAGCGGCTCGAGCTTCTTGCGCAGGCGGCTGACCACGATGTCCACCGCACGGGTGTAGAGCTCGGCCTCGTGGCCGCGCAGCTGGTTCAGGATGTCGTCGCGGCTGAACACGCGGCCCGGCTCGCGCGCCAGCAGATGCAAAAGATCAAACTCGGTGCCGGTCAGCTCCACCGCCACGCCCTGGCGCAGCACGCTGCGGCGCGCGGCGTCGATGTGCAGGCCCTCGAACTCCAGCGGCCCCTGGCCCTGCCCATGGCCCGGCCCGTCGCTGCGCCGCCGGCGCAGCACCGTCTGCAAGCGCGCAACCAATTCGCGCGGTTCGAACGGCTTGGGCAGGTAATCGTCGGCACCCAGCTCCAGCCCCACCACCCGGTCCATCACGTCGCCGCGCGCGGTGAGCATGACAATGGGCAGGTCCCCCTGCTTGCGGATGGTGCGGCACAGTTCGAAGCCGTCCATCTCGGGCAGCATCACGTCCAGGATGGCGGCATCAAAGCCGCCCGCCGAGAGCTGTGCCAGCCCCTCGCTGGGCCTGAGGGCATGCGTGAGCTCCAGCTCGAAGCGCTGGAAATAGACCGCCAGCGGAGGGCCGAGCTGGGCGTCGTCATCGATGAGCAGGATCCGGTGCATGGCCGATTCTAAGAAGGTCAGCTGTCCAGGGCACCGCCCAGGGCGCGGTGGCGCACGATCAGCTGGCGCAGGCGGTGCTTGGCGCCGGTGTGCAGGGCGTCGAAGCGGTCGGCCGCATCGAGCAAGGCGGGCAGCGTCAGGGCCGCGTGCTCGGGCTGCCGCGCCAGCAGGCCCATGGCATGCTCGCGGTCGAACCGGGGGCCCCAGACCAGCGACATCAGTTCGTCGTGGGGGTCCGGCAGGCCCGCCAGCAATTGGGGGCCATGCAGGCGCACGCGCTCGGTCAGCGTGTGGATGGGTTGCAGTGCAGGGGACATGCGTGGCTCCCTGCGCTCAGCCGCGGGACATCCAACCGCCACCGTGGCGGCCGCGCCGGTCCATCATCTCGCGCACCTTCTGCTGCTGCGCGGGGTTCAGGCTGTCGTAGAAATCGGCCATGGCCGCGATCACCTCAGGGCTGGCGGTCTGCACGGCGCGGGTCTTCTCTTCCATCAGGGCCTGGGCGCGTGCGCGGTCGAATTTCTCGCCCGCGACAATGGCCTTCGCCTCGGCGCGCGGGTCGGGCGTCTTGCCCTTGAACGCGGCACGCTGGGCCTGCAGGGTATCGGCCAGGGCATTGAGCTTGGCCTTTTGCGCGTCATCGAGGTCCAGCTTGCTGCTCACCCGGTTGACGACCTTGCCGCGGATCTCGGCGATCTTCTCGGGGCCCATCTCGCCGCGGTGGTGGCCGCCTGCGCACGCGGTCAGACCGCCCAGGACGATGGTGGCGCCGAACACGCCGGCCAGGGTTTTTTGGATCCAGGGTTTCATGGTGCAGTCCTTTCATGGACGGTGTTGAACATGGGTCTTATGGTGCGCCTGGGCGGGTTTGGGGGGGTCTCGGGGCAGTTTCGGTTTATTTCAGAATGTATCTATGGGACTCCCCCCCGTGCTTTCCGTGCCTGCTGCATGCTTTTGCCGAGGGCGGGAGCCGGGATGTGCGCCCGGCGGCGCACCTACTTTCTTTTTGCGCAAAAAGAAAGTAGGCAAAGAAACAGC
>NZ_JBYSYM010000024.1:0-117080 GCF_058783375.1 Acidovorax sp. FW305-C-20-28
GCGATCACCACAGCGGTATCCGCCCCGGCAGCCCAGTCCTCGGCGGCCGCCAGGTTGTAGGTCGTGCCGCTGGTGGAGCTGGTGCCATTCTTGTTGGCCAACTGGGCCAGGGCCGTGCGGTCGGCCGCGCCCAGGGTCAGCGTGAACGACGTGGCGCTGGTGATCTCCGCATTGGCGGTGGAGGAGGTCAGCGTGTAGGTGGCTCCGCCCTCGCCGGTGAGGGTGAACTTGGTGGCCAGGATGTCATTGGCAGCGCCGGCCTGGGCACTGAAGCCCGTGCCCGTGACTACCAGGGCACCGGTGGCCACGTTGTAGGTGGCACTGGTGATGGTAGGCAGCGGCACATTGGAGACCGTGATGGGCGAGACCGCATCGGCAATGCTGGCACCCGTGACCTCGCTGTTCCAGTCATCGGCCGCGGCCAGGTTGTAGGTGGTGCCGCCGGTGGAGGATGTACCGTTCTTGTTGAACAGCGCCTCCACCGCAGCGACATCGGCGCCGGTGAGGGCCACAGTGAAGCTAGTGGCCGAGGTGACTTCGACATTGCCCGTGGTGGACAGGAGATGGGAGCCGCCCTCGCCGGTGATGGAGAGCTTGTTGACCGTGATGTCGTTGGCGGCGCCCAAGGTGCCAACCAGGTTGGTGCCGGTGACGGTGAGCACGTGGGTGGCCGCGTCGTAGGTGGCGTTGGTGATGGTGGGGGCGGTGACGTTGCTGACCGTGATCGCGTTGCCCGTGAGGTCTGAACCCGAAGGCCTGGTCGTATTCCAGTTGGCATGCGCACCCACGTTGTAGACCGAATTGTCCGCAGCCAGCGTGCCATTCTTGTTCAGCAAGCCGTTGACCGCCAGCTTGTCTGCCGCGTTGAGGGTGATCGAAAAGCTGGTGGCGCTGGCGGCAGTGACGTTGGCGGTGGTCAGGGGGTAGGAGCCACCAGCACTTTGGCCCACGATGAGCAACTGAGAGACATCGATGGTGTCGCCGGCAACCATGTTCAGTGCCGAGACCGTGAGGGTGCCCGATGCGGCATCGTAGCTGGCCGACTGGATGTTGGGCGCGGCGTTGCTGACGGTGATGGGGTTGCCCGTGGTGTCGGCGATGTTGCCGCCGGTGATGGCGCTGTTCCAGTCATCGGCCGCAGCGATGTTGTAGGTGGTGGCGCTGGCCGAGGACGTGCCGTTCTTGTTGAGCAGATTGTTCACACTGGCGATGTCGGCGCCCGAGAGGATGATGCTGAAGCTGGTGGCATCGATCACCTCCACATCGCCCGTGAAGGACAGTGCATGGGAGCCGCCCTCGCCGGTGATGGTGAGCTTGTTGACCGTGATGTCGTTGGTGGCGCCCACGGCCTTGACCAGGCCGGTGCCGGTGACCACCAGGGTGTTGGTGGAGCCGTCGTAGGTGGCGCTGGTGATGGTGGGGGCGGTGACGTTGCTGACGGTGACGCCGTTGCCGCTGCCGTCGGCGCTGCTGGTGCGGGTGGTGTTCCAGCTGGCCAGGGCGGCCAGGTTGAAGGTGGTGCCGCCCGCCGAGGCGGTGCCATCCTTGTTCAGGATGCCGTTGACGTTGAGCCGGTCTGCGGCGTTCAGGGTGACCGAGAAGGTCGTGGCGCTCGAAGCGGTGACGTTGGCCGTGGTCAGCCCGTAGTTGCCGCCCTGGCCGGTGACGCTGAGCTTGCTCACATCGATGGTGTCGCCCGTGACCATGTTGAGGGCAGAGACCGACAGGGTACCCGTGGCGGCATCGTAGGTGGCCGACTGGATGTTGGGGGCGGCGTTGCTCACCGTGATGGCGTTGCCGGTGAGGTCGGCGATGTCGCCGCCGGTGACCAGGCTGTTCCAGTTGTCGGCGGCGGCCAGGTTGTAGGTGGCGCCACCGGCGGAAGAGGTGCCGTTCTTGTTGAGCAGGTTGCTCACGCTGGCGATGTCGGCGCCCGAGAGGGTGATGCTGAAGCTGGTGGCATCGATCACCTCCACATCGCCCGTGACGGACAGTGCATGGGAGCCGCCCTCGCCGGTGATGGTGAGCTTGTTGACCGTGATGTCGTTGTTGGCGCCGATGGTCTTGACCAGGTCCGTGCCCGTCACGGTGAGCACATTGGTGCTGCCGTTGAACGTGGCGCTGGTGATGGTGGGGGCAGCCACGTTGGAGACGGTCACACCGTTGCCGGTGGTGTCGGCACTGCTGGTGCGGGTGGTGTTCCAGCTGGCATTGGCGGCCAGGTTGAAGGTGGTGCCACCCACCGAGGCCGTGCCGTTGTTGTTGAGCACGCCATTGACGGCCAGCTTGTCGGCAGCGTTCAGGGTGACCGTGAACTGGGTGCCGCTGGAAGCGGTGACGCCCGTGGTGGTGAGGGTGTAGCTGCCGCCCTGGCCGGTGATGGACAGCTGGGTGGCGTCGATGCCGTCACCGGCCACCATGTTCAGGGCCGAGACGGTAAGGGTGCCTGAGGCGGCATCGTAGGTGGCCGACTGGATGTTGGGGGCGGCGTTGCTCACCGTGATGGGGTTGCCCGTGGTGTCGGCGATGCTGGCGCCGGAGATTGCCTTGTTCCAGAGGTTGCCGGCGGCGATGTTGTAGGTGGTGGCACCGGCCGAGCTGGTGCCGTTCTTGTCGAGCAGTGCGTTCACACCGGCGGCATCGGCACCCGTGAGCGTGATGGTGAAGCTGGTCTCGCTGGTGATCTCCACGCTGCTGGCGCTGGACAAGGTGTAGGTGGCGCCGCTTGCGCCGGTGATGGTCAGCTCGGAGGCGTTGATGTCGGGGTCGTCAAAGTCCTTGACCAGGCGTGTGCCCGTGACCGTGAGGGTGTTGGTGCTGCCGTCGTAGGTGGCGGAGGTGATCTGCGGTGCCTGCCAGTTGCTGACGGTGATGGGATTGTTGACGGTATCGGCAAAGCCCGTGCGGCTGGCATCGAAGTCCGATGTTGCGACGAGGAGGTAGTCCGTCCCCACACCGCTCTGGGTGCCGTTCTTGTTGAACACCCCATTGGCATGCAGCCTGTCCGTGTCGTTGAGTACGATGGTGAACGAGGTGGCACTGGTGGCCGTGACATTGGGGCTGGTGAGCTGGTAGCCTGCGACGTACAGCCTGTTCACAGCGATGGTGTCGCCGGCGACCATGTTGTCACCGGTGACCACCAGAGTGCCGGTGTTGGCGTCGTAGGTGGCGCTGTGGATGATGGGCGAGGCGTTGGTGACCGTGATGGGGTTGCCCGTGGCGTCGGCGATGTCGCCGCCGGTGACCACGCTGTTCCAGTCATCGGCCGCAGCGATGTTGTAGGTGGTGGAGTCGGTGGCGCTGCTGCCGTTCTTGTTGAGCCGCCCCACCAGGGCGTTCAGATCTGCGCCATTCAGGGTGATGGTGAAGCTGGTGGCGCTGGTGATTTCGACGTTGTTCGTGGAAAGGAAGTAGGTGTCCCCTCCCAAACCGGTGATGCCGAGTTTGCTGACGGTGATGTCGTTGGTGGGGCCGACAGTCTTGACCAGGCCGGTGCCGGTGACCGTCAGAGTGCCTGCGGTGCCGTGGAAGGTGGCACTGGTGATGGTAGGGGCGGTGACGCCGCTGACGGTGACCGCGTTGCCGGAGTCGGCGGCCGCACCGGCCTGCCAGCCGGCGGCACCGGCAAGGCTGAAGGGAGCGCCGCTGACGGGCGAGCTGCCATTGTTGTTGAGCAGACCGTTGACGTTGATCTTGTCTGTGTCGCTCAGCGTGACCGTGAACGAGGCGGTGGTGCTGGTGATGGGCCCGCTGCCGCTGGTCAGCTGGTAGCTGGCGCCACCCTGGCCGGTGACGGTGAGCTTGGCGACATCGATGGCGCCGCCGTTGGCCATGTTGGCGCCGGTGACCGAGAGAACGCCGGTGGCGGCGTTGTAGCTGGCGCTGGTGAGGGTAGGGGGAATGATGGGCGTGTCGAAATCGATGTCGTCCAGCGAGACGAAGATCTGCGGGCTGCCCGTTGCCGTGAACGTGAAGCTGGTGATGTTGTAGAAGTCCGCGTTGCTGGAAAAATCGTGCAACGGGTACTTGGTGTCCGTGGAGAAGGTCACGGCAGTTCCCCCCAATGGGGTCAGCGTGAAGTTATAGGACGGAGCGCCGGAGCCTGCGCTGTCTTCCACAAAGAAGCTCATTGACTTGAGCCGGAATGCACTGCCGTCGACGGCAGATACCGTGACACTGGTCGTGCCGGTGGCAAAAACGTCCAGCATCAAATATTTCGTGGTTGCCGGTGCCGAGGAGTCGAAGTTCTGAATCATGTGCTCGAAGGAACCTCCTCCTGCGAGGGCGTACCTGACGCCGTTGTAGTCCAGTGTTGCTGTGACACCGCCTATCTGTCCTGCTGCGACTTCAAAAGTCTGGTCCACCGGCGCGGCCAGTACCCCTTGGTAGTGCGCCAGGCCCGACAGGGCAGCCGTGCCCACGGCACCCTGCTGCCGGTCCAGCGCCCAGCTGCCGCCCAGGTGCGCGGCACCCACCAGCCCCGTGGCCGCGGCCACATGGGCGCCCGTGGCCAGTGCCAGGGCCTGCACGAATTCGGCGCCCAGGTCGCCCGCACCTGTACGGCAGCCATAGACCAAGATGTCGCCCTCTTCGGCCAGCGCCTGGCCGATGGTGGCCAGCGCCTGCGCATGGGCGGGCTCGGCCATCAGGGCGGCAGTCAGCTGCAGGCTGCCCAGCAGCAGGCTGCCCGGGGTACCGTGGCTCAGCACATGCAGCGCGGCGATGCCGCTGCGCCCCTGCAGGTGGGCGGCCATCTGCGCCAGGCCATCGCTCCAGCCATCGAGCACCACCACCTCGGCACCGGCGGGGGCCGCGGCCGCCAGGGTCTGCCAGTGGTGCAGGTCATCGAAGACAAACACCACGGACTGCGGCGATGCGCTGGCGCTTTCAGGCTGGTGGTGCTGGTCGATGGCTTGGCGGATCATGGGTGCTTCCTCAAAGGGGCGGCCATTTCTTCTGCAGGTGCGGGCCGCCCTGGGGTTGGTGGGTTCGGGTTGGCACAGGCAGGCCTGGCCGGGCCGCAAGGCCTGGCTGGCAAGGCATCACAAGGATTGCGCGCGCTCTCCCGGCGCGGGGTACCGCTGGCTCCCCGCAGGGATGTAGAGAAGGACGCTCAAGCGAGGCGCCCGTCGTTGTTGTTGTGCTTGGCCAGCGGATCGATTGATTATTACCAGAAAGTAAGTTTTCTTACAAAAGTGAATTGCCATCGGCGACCCGGCCGCTCTTCCTGGGGCACCACAAGGGCGCCCCGAGGGGCATCGGGCGGGACTGCTGCGTGGTCAGCAGCGCTGCAGCGCCTGGTCAGGATGCTGGCGGTACAGGGCAAAGAACTCGCTGAGCGAGGCCGCCACCCGCACGGGCGGGCTGTCCGGGTGCAAGGGATCGGCAAAGACTTCGGACTGGCCGCTGGCGGTGGTGCGCAGCCGAAACACATGGCTGTGGGTGAGGAAGTCGGCGAACTGCACCCCCCACTCAGAGGGCGGGCCCTGGTTGGCGCGGCCCACTTCCTTGAGCGACCACAGCCGCCAGAACGCGCCGTCCATCGTCGCCATGCCGCCCAGGGTGCTGTAGAGGGTGAGCACCTCGGGGGTGGCGGGCTGGCCGAGCCGGGCAAACAGGGCCTCGATCTGCGCGGGCTCCTCGGGCGGCAGCAGGTCGGCCCCGTCGATGCGCCAGCGGGGCAGGAGGGCTCGGAGATCGGCAGACAAATCCATTGCGGAATTGTCTGCCGGGATCGTGACGCCCGCAAGAATTCCGTGGGCCTGGGCCACCGCAAGGGGGCGGCCCTGGCTTGTCAGGCGAACTCAATCCCCCTGGCCGCCAGCCCCACCAGATCGATACGCACCGCCGTGGCATCCAGATTGGCCGCCATCACCACCAGATCGGCCGCACTGGTGCCCCCGGCCATGATGTCGGTGAGGATCTTGAGCTCACCGCTGGTGCCCGCCCGGCCCGTGATGCTGGTCCACAGGGTCTGCGCGATCTGGGTGGGGGTGCTCGCCCCCAAGAGCTGCAGCCCCAGGCCCGCAATGGTCTGGCTGGTGGCGCCAGCATCCAGCAGGCGAATCACCTCGCCCACCACCCCCTTGTTGGCCAGCATGGCGGGCCCGGCCAGCGCGCCCAGCAGTTTGGCCGCCTGGCCTGCATTGCCATTGAGATCCAGCGCTAGCTTGGTGTCGCTGAAGCTCACGCGTTCGACCCGCGTCACATCCAGCATCGCCCCATCGGTCATGCGTTGCAGTGTGAAGGATCCATTGGCGTTGGCTTGGATGTGCGTCTGCGCCAGGGTCGCGGGGATCACCACGGTATCGGTGCCCGCACCGCCATCCACATAGCGCGCCAGGCCCAGGGTCGGGCTGATGGTGTTGTTGGCCGCATCGCCGTTGACGAGCACATCGCGCACCGCGTCGACGCGGATGGCGCCTGCGCCTGCCATGCCATCGAGCAACTGCGCAGCCGTCTTGCCGGCGGTCTGTGTGGGGAACAGCTGGGCAAACAGCGTGGCCACCTGTTCGGCGCTTTGGCCGGCCAGGGTCTGGATGATGGCGCCTTCGCCCTGCGTGAGGTCGCGCCCCAGCCACTTCTGGAACAGGTAGGCCCCGGCCTCTTCTGCGGCGCTGTGCGCCACCGTGAGACTCGGCCCCGTGGCAAAGCGCACCTGCTCCACATCGACCAGCCAGTCGGAGACACCCGAAGCGGTGTGCGTCAGCTTGATGCCTGCCCCTTCCAGGGTCACGGTGTAGTCCGTGCGAGCGCCTTCCTGGATCGCCACGTCAAAGCCCGTGCCGCCGTTCAGGCGGTCGCTGCCCGTGCCCCCCGAGAGCTGGTCATTGCCCGCACCGCCGAAGACGATGTCATCGCCCGCATCGCCATAGACCTGGTCATCGCCGGCCTCGCTGCCCACGGTGTCGTTGCCGCCACCGCCATGGATGACATCGTCATCGGGGCCCAGCACGATCCATTGCGCGGCACCATCGCCGGTGGCCGCATTCTGGCCTGTGCCGCCGATGACGCGCACGGCGCCCACGATGGCCACGAATTCCACGTTGTCCACCTGGATCACGGTGCCCGAGGGCAGGGCGCGGGCATCGACCACCACGGCCTGGCTACCCGCGCCGCCAGTGATGACCAGCGGCGTGCCGGGGTTGAAGCCTGCGCCCGCGGTGGGCGTGATGGTCTGCACGGTGAGCGGCGTGCTGGCGCCCAGTGTGGATAGAAAGAGCTCGGCCTGTGGGCCCAGTTCTGTGCCCGTGCCCGCGAGCTTTTCGATGCGCTGGATCAGTTCCGTCTGGGCCGCGACGCCGGTGGCCGGGCCTTCGGCGGCGAAGCCCACGCCGGTGGGCACGCCCACTTGCAGCAGGCTCTGACCGCTGCCGGCGTCCCGGACCAGGGGAATGTCGGCCAGGGTGCTGGCCGAGCCCGGGGTGTCGGTGCGGCTGGGCGCCACCACGGGCACCGTGGTCGTGGTGCTGCCGTTGGGGGCCGTGGTGGTGGTGACAGGGGTGCCGTCCACCGTGGTGGCTGCTGGGGTGCCGCCCCCGCCGCCTCCACCACCCACGGGCGCTGACCCTGTGGTGAAGTTCAGGTCCAGTGGGCCCGCGATGCCGCCGAAGTAGTTGCCCAGGCCGTCTCTGACGATGCCGAACTCCGCCAGCACGTAGTAGCCCGTATCGCCGGCCAGGTCGTTGTGCGGGTTGAGCGTGAGGCTGCTGCCAGCCACGGCCACGGTGCCACCCAGGCTGCCTTCGCCGGTGGCCACGTCGAACTGCTCGACCAGGGAGTTGTCGCTGGTCTTGCGCACCGTCACATAGCCCTCGGCTGCGGTGACGTTTTCGGCAAACGTGAGCACCAGGTTGTTGCTGGGGCCCACGCCTGTGGCGTTGTCCGCCGGAGTGCTCGATGCGAGCACAGGGGCCTGGGTGTCGAAGGTGATCGACGGTGTGGTGCCCGCACCGCCGTTGTTGCCCGCGGCATCCGTGTAGGTGCCGGCCGCCACGGTGATGCTGGCCGTGCTGCTGTTGGTATTGGCCGTCGGCGTGAAGGTGGCGGTGCGCGTGAGACCGGTGCCAGAGATGGCACCCAGCGTGCCGCCGGTGACCACCACGTCGCCCACAGTTCCATCCCAGGTGAAGCTGGCGCCCGGGTCTTCGCTGAAGGTGAAGGTGATGGTCGCGGTGTTCCCCACGGGCAGGCTGGTGCGATTGCTGGTGATGGCCAACGTGGGAGCGGTGTTGTCCAGCGTGTAGGTGGGGTTGTGGGTGCCGCTGGGTGTGGTGCTGGCCAGCGCATTGCCGGCCGAGTCTTTCACGGCCTGGCCAGCGCTGAAGGCCAGGGTGACCGGGCCATTGTGGTTGGCGATGTTGCCCTCGGCGACCGTGATGTCCCAGGCGTTGCCGCCGACGGACTGCACATGGGTGACGAAGGCGTTGGAGCCACCCGTGACATCGAAGCCACTCGACAGGACGTCGTTGACGGCTTCGCTGAAGGTGACGCGGTAGACCAGGCTGTCGGCATTGGTGGTGCCCGATATCGGGGTCTGCCGGTCGATGCTGACGACCGTGGGGGCCTTGGTGTCGAAAGCCAGGGTGGGGGTCGTGCCCGCGCCACCGTTGTTGCCCGCTGCATCCTGGTAGCTGCCCGCGCCCACCGTGATGCTGGCCGTGCTGGCATCGGTGCCAGCCGTGGGGGTGAAGGTGGCGGTGCGTGTGAGGCCGCTGCCTGCAATGGCGCTCAGCGTGCCGCCGATGACGGACACGTCGCCGGTGGAGCCGTCCCAGGTGAACGTGCTGCCAGGGTCTTCGGAGAAGGTGAAGCTGATGTTGGCCGTCTGGCCCGCCTTGAGCTGAGCGGTGTTGCTGCCGATGCTGACCGTAGGGGCCGTGTTGTCCAGCGTGTAGGACTCGTCGGCGCCCGTGGGCGTGAAGCTGCCCAGCGTGTTGTTGGCCAGGTCGCGGATGGTTGGCCCGGAGTGCACGGTGAGGGCAACGGTGCCGTTGAGGCTGGCGATGTCGCCCTCGGCCACAGTGACGTCGTAGGTCTGGGCGCTCACCGTGCTTACTTTGGTGACCATGGCATCGGTCGCGCCGACGACCGTGAACGCGCTGGTGGCCACGTTGGTGACGTCTTCACTGAAGCTGACCCGGTAGACCAGGGTGTCGGCATTGGTCGTGGCCGCCGCAGGTGTCTGGCGCACGATGCTGGTGATCGTGGGTGCCGTGGTGTCGGGCGTGTTATTGATGACAGCCGTGGCGGTCAGCGTGATCGCGTCGTTGCCGGCCGCGTCCTGGATGGC
Source organism: Acidovorax sp. FW305-C-20-28 (assembly GCF_058783375.1). NCBI lineage: Bacteria > Pseudomonadati > Pseudomonadota > Betaproteobacteria > Burkholderiales > Comamonadaceae > Acidovorax > Acidovorax sp. FW305-C-20-28. The sequence goes on from NZ_JBYSYM010000024.1 coordinate 9,293, forward strand.
GCTGGCGTCGTTGCCGCCCGTAGGGTCGGTGTAGGCCACCGTCACCGCCTGGCCATTGGCCACGGCGCTGGCCAGCGTGAGCGTGACGGTCTTGGCGTTGGCATCGACGGCGACGCTGCTCACGCCGACGCCGGAGCCACCCGCAGTCACAGTGAAGGCGTTCGTGCCGGGCTTGTTGACCGCGTCGAGCGTGCTGGCCTCGGTGTAGGTCATCACCAGGCTGTTGCCATTGACAGCGGCCGAGGCGAACGCCGGGGGCGTGGTGTCGGGCGTGTTGTTGGTGACGGCCGTGGCGGTCAGCGTGATCGCGTCGTTGCCGGCTGTGTCCTGGATGGCGTTGGCGTCGTTGCCGCCGGTGGGATCGGTGTAGGCCACAGTCACAGCCTGACCGCCGATGACGGGGGCTGCCAGCGTGAGGGTGACTGTCTTGGCCGTCGCGTTCACGACCACGCTGTTGACCGTGACAGGTGAGCCGCCTGCCATCACGGTGAAACTGATTGCTGAGGGCGGGTTCGACGCATCGAGCATGCTGGCTTCGGTGTAGGTCATCACCAGCGCACTGCCGTTGACCGTGGCCGAACTGAACGCAGGGGGCACGGTGTCCGGCACGGCAGCGCTCACGACGATATCGTCGATCCCCATGTTGATGCCGTCGCCACCGACCGCTTCGAAGACAAGGGTGTCGACATTGCCCCATGCCGAATTGAACGCCAGCTGGCCGCCGGGATAGTTGATATCCTTGACATAGGTGATCGTGCCCAGGGCATCGGAAGCCAGCAGGTTGACCGTTTCCGTCATCAGCAGCTGTCCGCCACTGCCGCCGTCATAGCCTTTCACGATGAAGGTGGTGGATGCCGTGGTGGCGGGTCCGCCTGCGACCTCCAGCTTCAGCGATTGCAAGGTGAAATTGTTCGCCAGCGAGGCCGCCTGCAGGGTGAACCTGGTTATCCCGTTGAGACTATCGAAGTTGAGGGCGAGTACCTGGCCGGTGAGGTAGCCGAAGCCGAACATGGCATCGAGCACATACGACGCGGGGTTGGTGCCGTTGAGTCCATACTGAAAGTCACCAAGGTCAGTGCGCGGCGACGTGGGCACGCCAGAGCCTTCCTGGGGATAGCTTTCAAAGTTTTCACTGGCGGGCGTGGCCAGCACGCCGGAATAGCGGACCAGGGTGGGACCGGAAAGCGCCAGTCCGGCCTGCACGTCCCCCTGGTGCTTTTCGAGCACCCAGTTGCCACCCAGCGCCGCGCTGCCGGTCAGGTCGATCGAGGCCGCCACGTCGGCGCTGGTGGCCGCGGCCAGGGCGGCGACGAAGGCCGTGCCCGTATCGCCCGCGGCGGTGTTGCAACCGTACAGCAGGATGTCCCCTCCGGGCGTGAGCGCCTGGCCGATGCGCGCCAGCGTGTCCGCATGGCCTGCAATCTCCGCGCTGCCCAGCGACAGGCTGCCCAGTTGCACCTGGCCGGGTTCGCCGTGGCTCAGGATGTGGATGGCGCCGATGCCGTCCTTGCCTTCCAGGAACTGCGCCATCTGCGCCAGGCCATCGCGCGTGGCATCGAGCACAACCACCTCCAGCCCCTCGCGAGCGCCTGCGGCCAGATCCTGCCAGTTGGGCAGGTCATCGAAGATGAAGACCAACTCCTGTGCGGTGGGGGCCGAGGCTGCAGACGGGGAGGGGAGGCTGGGGGAGACCATGGAAAAATCCTTGTGCGTCATGTGAGGCTCGATGGCTCAACACAGGGGCGGGCTTGGAAGGCGCAAGCGGGAGTCGATGTGATCTATTCAGGGTTGTTTGTATCAGATGGTAAACGCTGGCATGCGTTCAGGCGTATGGCTTTACACAAGAGACACGCTTTGCTTTGGGAGGCGTACCGGCACGAGGGCATGCGCGGCTTCCGCCCAGTTGATCGCCCGGGAACCGCACCAGCACGTCGCAGCAGTCGCTGCAGGACAGGGCAAGACCCACGGTCGGGGTTGCGGGAGCGCACAAGCGCAAAAGGCTTCCCGAGGGAAGCCTTTTGAGGGTCAACCTGCAGCCCCAGTGGGCCGCCGACCTTACACGCGCTTGCGGTATTCGCCGGTGCGGGTGTCGATTTCGATCTTGTCGCCTTGCGAGACGAACAGGGGCACGGGCACTTCGAAGCCGGTGGCGATCTTGGCGGGCTTCAGGACCTTGCCGGAGGTGTCGCCCTTGACGGCAGGTTCCGTCCAGGTGATTTCGCGCTCGACGCTGGTGGGCAGTTCGACCGAGATGGCCTTGCCGTCGTAGAACACCACTTCGAGGGCCATGCCGTCTTCCAGGTAGTTCAGTGCGTCGCCCATGTTCTCGGCTTCGACTTCGTACTGGTTGTATTCGGTGTCCATGCAGACGTACATGGGGTCGGCGAAGTAGGAGTAGGTGCAGTCCTTCTTGTCCAGGATCACGTTGTCGATCTTGTCGTCGGCCTTGAACACGTTTTCGGTGCCGAAGTTGCCGATCAGGCTCTTGAGCTTCATGCGCACGGTGGCTGCGCCGCGGCCGCCACGGGCGTATTCGGTCTTCAGGACGACCATGGGGTCCTTGCCGTGCATGATGACGTTGCCGGCGCGGATTTCTTGAGCGATTTTCATAGCAGTGTGGTTGCTTGGGTTGGGGGCCGCTCAACGCGCTGGCTGCAAGGTCTGCAGGGCCGGCACATGTTCCGCGGCGGGGTTGCGCGGGCTGCGGGCACCGAGGTGCCGCGCTGTTATTTGCGCAAAGCCTTGGATTTTACCTTTTTTCCTGGATAAAACCTACCAACTGGTCCACCAGGCTGCTTTGCTGCGCCAGACGGGCGCGGGCCGCCTGGATGCAGGCGGCCCACTCGACCAACGTTTCACTATCCGGAACCACCAGCGGGCCGTGGCCGGGGATGCCGTTCCAGGCGGCATGGAAGTCGCGCAGCGAGGCCGGGGCGCCCAGCCAGTCCAGAAACGCCGCCAGCTTGGCATGGTGGGCGCCATCGTCCTGGGGATAGATGTGCCAGACGAGTGCCCGGCCAGCCCACAGGGCGCGCACCAGCGAATCCTCGCCGCGCACGGCGTTGAAGTCGCAGGCCCACAGCAGATCATCAAAGCCCCGCTGGTCAGTGGCTCGCAGGTACTGCAGCTGCAGCGCGCCATGCTGTGCCGGCAGGGCGGCGAGCGCGGCCTGCACCGCCGCCGTGGCGCGCCCGGGCGTGACCAGCAGGCGCGTGGGCACGGCACCGGGTTGCAGGGCCTGGGCCAGCAGGGCGGGCAGAGCAGGGGGCTCGTAGCAGAACAGTGACATCCAGCGCTGGGGCATGGTAGCCGCCGGCGGCTGGGCCGTCCGCCAGGCGGTGGCAAACCCGGGCGGGCGCTGGTCCAGCAGGCCTGGCTCGCGCAGCAGGCCGCCCGTGGCGGGGGTGAAGCCGGGGTAGAAGAACCAGCGCGTCCAGCCCCGGGCGGGGCCGGACATCACGAGCGAGGGCAGGCGGTGGTTGCGCTCCACATAGGCCTCGGCCGAGAGGTATTCGAGGTTGATCCACACGGGCTGCCTGTCGTGTTGCTGGTGGGGCGCCCGCCCAACGGCCCATGAGAGAAAGGATTCGGGGATCTCGCAGCCAAAGGCCTCGACCAGCACGTCGGGCGCGGCCTCGTGCGCGGCGGGCAAGTCGCCGCCCCAGGGGCGCAGTTCCACCCCCGGGTGGCCTGCGGGTGCCATCCAGGCCAGGGCCGAGGCATCGTCCACCCACAGGCGCACGCGTTCGCCGCACGCAGCCAGCTGGCTGGCCAGGCGCCAGCACACGCCGATGTCGCCGTAGTTGTCGATGACCTGGCAGAACACATCCCACTGCAGGGGGGCGGTCGTGGCGCTGCTCATGCGGCGGGGCCCTCGGCGGGTGCGCACAGATGGTCTACCAGCAGCCGCGCCACGCTGGAGAGGGCTTCGCCCGAGCGCACGCACAGCACCAACTGGCGCTGCGCCCAGGGCTCGCTGAGCGTGACTACGCGGATCGGCTGCGTGCCCTTGTACAGCGCCGCGCTGCCGCGCGGCATGACACCCACGCCCAGGCCGGCCGCCACCATGAGGCACATGGCGTCGTAGCTGGTGACCTGCATGCGCAGGCGCAGCGGCAGTCCGGCCTCGGACGCGGCCTTGGTGAGCTGGTTGTTGATGGCGCTGCCCGGGTGCGCGCCCACGAAGTCGTGCGGCAGCACGTCGGCAAAGCGGGCGGACTTGCGGCGTGCCAGCGGGTGCTCGCGCGGCACCACCAGCACCAGCTCGTCGGTGCGGTAGGGCAACTGCACCACGCGGTCGCCGTAGTGGCCGTGGTTGAGGATGCCCACGTCGGCCGCGTTCTCGGCCACCGACTGGGCGATGGCAGTGCTGATCTGCTCCTGCAGCCGCACGTCCACCTGCGGGTGCAGGGCCATGAAGCTCTGCAGCTGCGCCGGCAGGAACTGCGTGATGGCCGAGATGTTGGCCACCACGCGCACATGGCCGCGCACGCCCGCGCCGTAGTCGCGCATCTGCGTGGCGATGCCATCCAGGTCGTTGAGCACGCCACGCGCCAGGTTCAACAGGGCATAGGCCGCGGCCGTGGGCTCGGTGCCCTTGTTGCTGCGGGTGAACAGGGAGACGTGCAGGGCGTCTTCCAAGTCGGCCAGGCGCCGGCTCACGGCCGATGCGGCCAGATGCTCGCGCGCGGCGGCGGCGGCGATGGTGCTTTCTTCCATCACGGCAACGAACAGGCGCAGGGAGACGGGGTCGAGCTTCATGTGGGCGATGTTAAGGCAGCGCAAAGCCAAGTCTTCGCGATGGCGCATGCCTTGGTTTGGGATGGACTGCTAGGCACAAAGCGCAGCCATAGCCCGTGCTATGGCGAGCATTTGTAACGACGCAGTCCGCCCAAAGCAGGGCGCGCGGCGCGCGAAGGACTTGGCTTTGCGTTGCCTAGTGCCATGCCGAATTGCGATGGTGGATTGTCATAAGAGCGTTTTGCCCGCAGGGCTTCTTTGCGCATCATGCGGGGCAACACAGGCAGGCCTGATTTCGCAGGCCGCGACATTGGAGACAACACAACAATGGGTGCAACACCTACCCCCGCCGCCCTGCAGGGCGTGCGCGTGATCGAGATGGGCCAGCTGATTGCCGGCCCCTTCTGCGGCAAGACGCTGGGCGACTTCGGCGCCGAGGTCATCAAGATCGAGGCCCCGGAAACCGGTGACCCGCTGCGCAACTGGCGCCTGATCAAGGAGGGCACCTCCGTCTGGTGGCAGGTGCAGTCGCGCAACAAGCGCTCCGTGGCGCTGGACCTGCGCCAGAAGGAGGGCCAGGACATCGCGCGCCAGCTGATCGCCGAGGCCGATGTGCTGGTCGAGAACTTCCGCCCCGGCACGCTGGAGGGCTGGGGCATGTCGCCCGAAGAACTGCACCGCATCAACCCCGGGCTGGTGATGCTGCGCATCTCGGGCTACGGGCAGACCGGGCCCTACCGCGACCTGCCGGGCTTTGGCGCCATCGGTGAGGCCATGGGCGGCCTGCGCCACCTGACGGGCGAGCCCGGCCGGGTGCCGGTGCGCGTGGGCGTGTCCATCGGTGACACGCTGGCCGCGCTGCATGGCGCCATCGGCGTGCTCACGGCGCTGTACCACCGCAAAGTCAATGGCGGGCAGGGCCAGGTGATCGACGTGGCGCTGCACGAGGCCGTGTTCAACGTGATGGAAAGCCTGATCCCCGAGTACAGCGCCTTCGGTGCCGTGCGCGAGGCCGCGGGCAGCGCGCTGCCGGGCATTGCCCCGTCCAACGCCTACCCCTGCACCGATGGCTGGGTGCTGGTGGCCGGCAATGGCGACAGCATCTTCAAGCGGCTGATGCAGGCCATTGGCCGGCCCGACCTGGGCGCCGCGCCCGATCTGGCCGACAACGCCGGCCGCGTGGCGCGCGTGGACGAGATCGACGCCGCCATCGGCGCCTGGAGCGCATCGCTCACCGTGCAGCAGGTGCTGGACGCGCTGGGCACGGCCCGGGTGCCGGCCGGCAAGGTCTACACCGCGCGCGACATCGCCGAAGACCCGCACTACCAGGCGCGCGACATGCTGCTCACGCAGCAGACGCGCGACGGTTACAGCGTGCAGGTGCCGGGTATCGTGCCCAAGCTCTCGGCCACGCCGGGCTCCATCCGCAGCAGTGCGCCGCACCTGGGCGACGACACCGATGCGGTGCTGGCCGAGGCGGGCCTCACGGCCGAGCAGATCGCGCTGCTGCGCAGCAAGGGGGTGATCCAATGAGTGCCGCCATGCAAGCAACGGGCGTGTGGGCCGGTGCGGGCAAGCGCATCCACATGCAGGAGGTGGGCCTGCGCGATGGCCTGCAGATGGAGAGCGCTTTTGTGCCCACCGAGGACAAGATCGCGCTGGCCAATGCGCTGTCCGACGCGGGCCTGGCCAAGATCGAGGTGACTTCGTTCACCTCGCCCACGGCCATCCCCGCGCTGCGCGATGCCGAGGTGGTCATGCGCGAGATCACGCGCCGCCCCGGCACCGTCTACACCGCCCTGGTGCCCAATGTGCGCGGGGCCGAGCGGGCTATCGAGTCGCGTGCGGACGAGCTCAACCTGGTGATGTCTGCCAGCGCCACGCACAACATCGCCAACCTGCGCATGACGCAGGAGCATTCGTTCGCCGCGCTGGCCCAGGTGGTGGCCACGGCCCAGGCGGCGCGCGTGGCGGTGAACGTGTCGCTGTCGTGCGTGTTCGGCTGCCCCATGGAGGGCGAGGTCACCTCTGAGGCCGTGTTCGGCTGGGTGCAGCGCTTTGTGGACCTGGGCGTGGGCGGCGTCACGCTGTGCGACACCACGGGCATGGCCTACCCCACGCAGGTGGCGGCCCTCACCGCGGCGGCGCGTGCGCGCTGGCCGGGGGTGGAATTTACGCTGCACTTCCACAACACGCGCGGCATGGGCCTGGCCAACGTGCTGGCCGCCATCGACGCCGGGGCCGACCGCTTCGACGCATCGCTGGGCGGCCTGGGCGGCTGCCCCTATGCGCCCGGCGCCAGCGGCAATGTGTGCAGCGAGGAAATCGTGCACGCGCTCGAATGCATGGGTTACGCCACGGGCGTGGACCTGGCTGCGCTGGTGGCCGCCGCGCAGCGCCTGCCCGGGCTGATCGGCCACGACATCCCCAGCCAGATCGCCAAGGCCGGGCCGCGCCTGGCGCTGCACCCGGTGCCAGGGGACTACGAGGCGATCAAGGAAAGGGCGTTGCTGCGCGAGAAAGAGCTGGCAGGAGGAGGGCGCACCGCATAGCCCCCGTTCCCAGGTTGTTCAGGTTGATTCATCAAAGAAAACGATCCACAGGAGACAAGACCATGAGCGATTCGAGACCCCATTTCGGCATGCCGCGCCGCCTGCTGTTCGCAGCGCTGCTGTGTGCCACAGCGTTCGGCGCCGCCGCGCAGGACACGGGCAAGTTCCCCGGCAAGGCCATCACCGTGGTCGTCCCCCAGGCCGCGGGCGGTGCCAACGACGCGATTGCGCGCGTGCTGGCGCAAAAGCTCAGCGAGCAGCTGGGCCAGCCCGTGGTGGTGGACAACCGCCCCGGCGCAGGCGGCAATGTGGGCACGGCCAACACCGCCAAGGCCAAGGCCGACGGCTACACCCTGCTGGTCACGGCCGACAGCGCCCAGGTCATCAACCCCTGGCTGTACAAGAGCACGGGGTTCGACCCGGTCAAGGACTTCGAGCCCGTGGCACCGCTGGCCACGGCCGGCTATGTGCTGGTGGCGCACCCGTCCTTTCCGGCCAAGAACATGGCAGAACTGATCGCCGTGGCCAAGGCCAACCCGGGCAAGTATTCGATTGCCTCGGCAGGCAACGGCACGCTCAACCATTTGATCGGCGAGATGCTGCAAAAGGCCGCAGGCATCGAGCTGCAGCACATTCCCTACAAGGGCTCGGCGGCGGCAGCCACCGACGTGGTGGGCGGGCAGGTGCCACTGTCGGTGCAAAGCCTGCCTTCGTCCATCGCCTTCATCAAGGCCGGCAAGCTCAAGGTGCTGGGCGTGGTCAACGAAAAGCGCGTGGCAGCGCTGCCCGACGCGCCCACCATGGGCGAGACCCTCAAGGGCTTTGGCCAGACCCCGTGGTACGGCATGTTCGCCCCCGCCGGCACCCCGAGCGCCGTGGTGGCCCAGCTGCAGGCCGAGGTGGCCAAGGCGCTGGACCACAAGGATGTGGTCGACAAGCTCGCCGCCGTGGGCTGCGAGCCCTTCAAGGGCACATCGGCCCAACTGGGAACGCTGGTCAAGGACGACCTGGCGCGCTGGCACAAGGTCGTTCAGGAAACAGGCGCCAAGGTCGATTAGCCACCTCTAAACAGACTCAGCAGTTTCACCATTCATCCATCCATAACTCAGAACGGAGACACCCCTCTCATGCAAGCAACCCGCAAACAATTCACCCTGCTGGCCCTGGCCGCGCTGTGCGCAGGCGGCGCCTTCGCCCAGGGCGGCAGCTACCCCGCCAAGCCCGTCACCCTGGTCGTGCCCACGGCCGCGGGCGGCACCACCGACCTGTCGGCGCGCATGCTCGCCCAGGCGCTGGGCCCGGTGCTGGGCCAGTCGGTCATTGCCGACAACAAGGGCGGCGGCAACGGCGCCATTGCGGCCAGCGCCGTCAAGCGCGCCGAGGCCGATGGCTACACCCTGCTCATGCAGTACTCGGGCTACCACGTCATCTCGCCCCACCTCACCAAGCAAAAGCAGTGGGAGCAGACGGACTTCCAGCCCGTGGCCAACGTGATCTCGGCCCCACAGATCATCGTGGTGCGCAACGACCTGCCGGCGAAGACCCTGGCCGAACTCATTGCCTACGCCAAGGCCAACCCCGGCAAGCTCAACTACGCCTCCTCGGGCAACGGCTCGCTGCAGCACGTGACCGGTGCCATGCTGGAACAGCAGGGCGGCGTGAAGATGGTGCACGTGCCCTACAAGGGCACCGGCCCCGCGCTGCAGGACCTGCTGGGCGGCCAGGTGGACCTGACCTTCGGCACGGCGCCCCCGTTCATGCCCCACATCGCCGCCGGCAAGCTGCGCGTGCTGGCCGTGACCGGCAAGGAACGCCTGCCCAGCCTGCCCGATGTGCCCACCACCGCCGAGGCCGGCTACCCCAAGGTGGACGCCACCTCCTGGTTCGCCGTGTTCGCCCCCACCGCCGTGCCCAAGCCCGTGATCGACAAGCTCACCGCCGACATCCGCACCGTGGTGCAGAGCGCCGCCTTCAAGCAAAAAGCCCAGGAGCAGGGCGCCACGGCCGACTACCAGACGCCGCAGCAGCTGGGCGAGAAGACCAAGGTGGAGCTGGCGAACTGGGCGACGGTGGTGAAGACTTCGAAGATCGAGGCGGAGTGAGCAGTGTGGGCCTTCAGTGATCACCAGGTGTGTGCGCTGAAGGCTTGACTTCAGGCCTCCGTGGACTTTACCGTGGCCCACTCCTGGCATCGCTGGTACATCTGGTCGGAGCCCGAAAAATATCTCCAGCGGGCCTTTGCGTCTGTGACGGGGGGCGGAAGTTGCTTCATCAGCTGTTCTGTCCGCACCCTGTCTCTTGCGATGCAGGCAAGCATCGCATGGGTATTGCTCGTCTGCCGGTCAGGATAGCGGTAGGTGAGTTCCGAGATCGCAGCGTCCACCGTCTTCCAGTCCATTCCGTGCTCGAATGGATTTCGCCGCAGCAGATTCTTGCTGTCGAATGCCGTGACGTAGACCAGCCCATACATCGCCTTGCCACTCTGCTGAGCGGTCTTGGCGGCGGCCAGGGTCGCGATTTCGCGAATATGGACGAGGCCCTCTTCGCCATCGAGCCTTACAGCGTCAACCACTCTCTTGAAGAAGTTGGGGCTTGGCTGCGAAACGTGCTCAAGTGCATTCCGGAAATGGCCCACCACTTGCTTGGGTGTGGCGCCTGCTTGCGACATCAGGGTCATGTAGGTGGCATGCCACATCACGTCGGATTTTGCACGTGACTCGACCCTTTTCAGTTGCTCCAGCGCTTCGTTGGTCTGGGTCTCCTGTTCGCGCCAATTCTTGCTGGTACCCCGTGCCTTGGTTGCGTCAATCGCCATTGTGGCAAGGAAGGTTGCTGCCAGCACGCTGTCTGGGGAGGCAGCCGTCCATTTGCGTGCCAGATCCATGGGGCCGATGGACCGCGATATTTCTTTGATAAGCGGCGCGTAGGTAATGGTGTGGTGCAGTATCTCCGCCTCCGAACTTCCATTGGGATCCCGATCGCTTTGGGCTTGAACCAGCAGGTAGGCCGCATCCAGCTTGGCGAATTCCTGCTTTGCCAAGGCATCCCTGGCCCAAAGGTTTCGGCCCCACATGTCAAGGTCTCGGGCCAGGCATGGCACGGTGGTCACAGCAAGAACCAACATGCTTGCAAAAATGCCGACAGCTGCTTTCATTACTCATCCTCTTCCTGCGACCATTGCTTGCAACGCGTGAACTGTGCACGGCTCTGCCATGACTGCTCCAGCACATCACCGCCAATGCGCTGCATGAGCCGTGCTGTCGTTTTCTTGTCGCGGGCTGCAATGCACGCCAGCCGTGCGAAAGCGTTCAGATTGAGGCTGTCGGGATATCTCAGAATGATGTCGTCAAAGCCAGCGCGAATGCGAGGCCAGTTGATACCCGCGTGCGAGAAAGCCGGTGATGGCAGAAATGGCGAAAATTCCCAGTACACGCGCGCATAGAGGGATTGGCCTTCCATACTTTGAGTTCGCTCAACAGCTCGAGCGGACAACTCCTCCACCGCCTTGAGACTGCCGCCCCATTGAGGCATCCGGCTGACCATGACAGCCGCATAAATGTTGTAGTTGCCAGGAAACGCTTCAATCGCCTCGTTTACCAGCTTTTCGTAGCTGTCGCCGCCCAGCGAGGCGTAGAACGATTTGTACAGCAGTTCGCTCCACCAGTTGGGGTCCTTGCGTCCTTCTTCCGCATGAGCCGTCAAGGTTTTCACTGCCTCCAGGTTCAGCAGCCGAAATTTCTTGAGGTTCTCCTCACCTGTCTTGGCGGTAAACCATGTTCCACGGTACTGCTCAGCAGGTAGGGAGTAGGTGCGTGACAAAACGATCACGGCGAGGGTCGATTTGGGCGATTGCTCAACCCATTGCTTTGCTTTGTGTCGTTGCTCGGCCCAGAAGGCTTCGTCGGCGCTGGGGCAGGGTGGTTTGGCGCAGGGCGTGCCGTTGCGAGGATGGGGAAAGCGAATGGTCCGCACCATGTGATTCGCGCTGTATACGCCAGAGCCCGTTCTCTGGTCCTCCTTCACAGCCTTGTCGTACCAACGATCAAGCCCCGCAAAGTCACTGGCTGCATAGCCCGTGCGAAAAACATCTTCGATTTTCGCCCGCACGTCATACTCACTTGCATGCGCTGTGTTAGTCGCAGCGCAGATTACAAGCGACAGAAGTACAACCGCGCGGAATATTTCTTGTAGGTACATGATCTCCTCTCTATCAACCATCGAATGTACAAGTCATTCTTGGAAAATGCACGGCCATGTTTGCCTGCTGGAGGAGGTAACGGTGCTGCTGCGTTGCACCCAGAATTCCTGGAGAGAAGTCGCAGATTTTTCGTGCACATTGTGATGCGTAATGTTTTGTACTTGGCACCATGTCAACCGTTTGTAGAACTCAACGTTAGCTGCTGAAGAAGCCTGTTGACTGTGCTTGTCGCCAAGGATTCATCAACTGTCTTCAAGGAACCGGTTTTCAAGCTTTGAAACTTATGGTCTGCGTCGCTCATCCAAACCTCATGCAGTCGTTCAGAGAAATCATTGCTGGCTATGCAGCGACCATTCTTCGCTTGAATGCGCAGAGGCCAAGTTCGCGTCGACCAGTGTCGTTTCCCCTGATCGCGTTCTCCGCTTTGACCTTCGCGAGCACCCTGGCTTTTCCCCAGGGTGCCCATGCCCAGGGCCTGGGCTGTGGCGGCCGACTGGTGGGCGTGGGCGACTCGCGCGCCAGCCTGGTCATGAAGTGCGGCCAGCCGTTCGCCACCGACACGGTGTGCATCCGCATCCCGCGTGTGGTCTGGACCGTGCCCCTGCACCCGCGCGAGGCGCCGCGCCAGATCGTGACCGAGCAGTGCGAGTACGTGGACGAGTGGACCTACCACCGCGGCCCGGGCAACTTCATGTCGGTGGTGCGACTGCACAACGGGGTGGTGGCGCAGATACGGGATGGGGACCGGGTGCCGTGACGGGGCGCCGCTCTCAGGCCCCTTGGGCCTTCGACAGATCGCCGAAGCGCGCCAGGCAATGCCACACCTTCTTGAGCGCCTGCGGATCGTGCTGCCCTGACGCCACCGCATCGCCTATAACGGCCGGTGTTACCAAGCTGTTGTGCGCGATCTGCGCGCCCAGCGCGGCGATGGCCGGGCCCCGGTAGTCCGGGTGCCGCAGCAAGCTCTTCACCTCCAGCCGAAAGCCCCCATGCCACTCGACAGGGCAGGGCAGTTGGTGTGCCAACTCCTCTAGAGGACTTTCGCGGAAGCACGGGTCCAGCACCAGCGCCTCCACATCCCGCGCCAGCAGCACGGGGCCATGCACGTGGGCCTCGATATAGCGGTCCAGCGGATCGGGCTGGCTGTTCGCTTCGGCCAGCGCATTGAGCGCTGTGGCGTGGTCCACCGTGCCGAAGTGCTGCGGCCCGAACACGCTGTCGGGGTAGCAGAACGTGGCGCGCTGCAGCACCTCGGGTTTGAGGCGCAGATAGGCCGAGCCAAAGCGCGGCGCGGCGCCCGTGGGCAGGGCGCGGTGGTTCAGCGCGCCGTACTTGGGCCGCTCGCCGGGGGCCGCGCCATCGTAGGCGCCACCAAAGATGCGGCTCTCCCAGCGCCAGCGGTCGCCGCCTTCGTGCGCGGTGAGGCCGCCGTTGCTGGTGTGGGTCTCGAACTGGGATTTGTAGCAGCCGTCCTCGCGCAGGGCCTGGAGCAATGGCCGGCCCTGGTGCCAGCGGTCGGGGTGGAACTGCAGGGTGATGCGTGCGGCGGGGTGGAGCAGCGCGCCAGTGGCCTCACCGCTGCGCGCGTGCACATGCTGCAGCGCGCGCGTCTGCGGTGAGTCTGGGGTGGTGGTGCTGCGGGGTGATGGGCCGTGAGGGTGAGCCATGTGCCATGCATCCTACCCAGCGGCAAGCTGCATTGCATCAGGTGCGTTGATTGAGCGTGGCAGTCTTTTGCTTGGCATGCCGGGCGCAGCGGCTAAGCTGCCAGCCATTCACGGAAGGCTTGCACGATGTTCTTCGGTCTGCTGCTGGTTGTCTTCGCTGCGGCGATGTTGATTGCCAGCGCTGGCGTGATCGCGATGTTGACACTCGCGGTCGGCAAGAGCGTCCCTGCGAAATACCGGCTAACCATTGTCTTGGGCGTGTGCATCTTCCCCGCCGCCTTCTCTTGGTTGGGGCAATGGCACCTTGAAGCTTTGTGCAAAGCGAATGCGCTGCCCGTGATCATGGAAAAGCGCAGTGATGTCGAAGGGTTCTATTTTCAAGTCCCTTCCCTCTACGGGTTTGACGCAAGACCGGCACTGTGGGCCGGGTTCAGCTATGCGGAACTGGAGAGCCAGAGCGGAAAGCACAAGTACAGAAAGATCGTTGGCAAGAACGAAGACGAGTTCATCTACTCGAACCAACTGAGTAGTTCGTATGACTTCATCATTTCACCACCGACTTTGCACAACCCCTTCCTGAGCCTCTACCGCCAGGAGATGGCCGTGGTCGAGCGTTCTACCCAAAAAGTATTGGGCAAGTCCACCGACTATCTTTGGGGAGGGCCGCGCGAGACCTTTCGGGGTGGGTTGGCAAGCCTGTTCTTTGGCCGGTCCTTCATCAGTTGCGGCCCTGGCTTGAGGAAGGGGATGGCAAACGATTCCGTCGGGGGGCAACGTCGGCATGACGAATACCAAGGGCGCGACGTTCAGTTTCTGATGTCGGTCTTGCGCTCGGACCCATGAGTTTTGTGCCTGCAGCGGAACCGCATTGGCCTCATGAAGGGTACGCAAACTGTACTGTCTGCGGGGCCTGATCGATGCAAAAGATCAGGCGTGCGTCGCACCGCCACTTGGACATTGGCGTGGTCGCCGCCGTGCAGGGCCTGGGCATTGTCCACGCCTTTGACCGCGAGCGCGTGGACGGGCGCCCTGGCCGAGGGGCCGGCTAGTCTGAGCGGGCCTGCCACACCGCCCGCGCTGCCTGCAGCGCGTCCTCACATGCATGGTGCACGACCACATCCCTGCGCGTGGCCGCAATGTGCGTCAGCAGCGCCTGCACAGCACCGTGCTGCACGGGCGAGCACCAGGCCAGGAAGCGGTTGTCGGCACCATCCCAGGCCAGGTGCGAGAGCAGTTGGTCGGCGTACCAGCTGTGGTCGGGCCACACATCGGGCAGCAGGGCGAAGCGGGCCAGAGCGGGGAAGAAGTAACCGATGCCGTCGGCACTCGAAAATGTGATCGGGTCCCAGCCCGCGTTGCCCAGGTCGCTGCGGCGCAGGGTGGCACGCGTGCGGGCACGCAATGTGTCGTCGTGGGTGCGGCACTCGTCGCAGTGGCTGCGGTCGGTGAAGTGTTCGGGCTTGTCCACGCCGGCAAAGGCGGCCTCCACCTGCGCCAAAACGGCTTCGTCCGCCTGCGCTTGGGGCCAGGCGTGGGCGCAGTGCAGCAGGTGCGCGACCCAGGCTGTGGCTTCGGCGTCGGTGCACTGTGCAAACCATTTGTACTCGCCCGCGGCCAGGGTTTTGGAGCCATTGGCGAGTGCGCGCACCACGGCCCCGAAGTCGGCTTCGGTGGGGGCGAAGGCGATGGTGGTGGCGCCGCAGTGCGGGCAGGGCGTTGTCATGCGCTGGCCTGTGCTGCCCGGTAGTGGGTGCCCAGCGTGTCCGCACAGGGGGCCAGCCATTGGCGCAGGGCGGCGGTGCCGCGCTCGGCGGCGGCCCAGTGTTCGAGGTCGAAGGTCAGGCCGTTCGCACCCAGGTTGGCATGGCGGATGAAGCGCACCGACAGGGTTTGTTCCAGCGCCCCTGCCAGGGCCGGGAAGTCCATCAACGACGGCATGGAGGGCCAGGGGGGCAGGCGCGTGTACTTCATCTGCTGCGATTCCACGCTGAAGCGGCCGCCCGGCCGCCACTGGGCCATGAACAGGCCATCGTGCCGGCGCAGCGTGGCCCGCCACAGGCCGTAGCTGGGGATGGCGATGTCCAGTTGCAGGTCTGCGGGCTGGAGCGCCTTGCGCCGGTAGAACCAGTGGTTCATGGGCACTGTGGAAAGCTGCAGATTCACCACCCAGGGTGCGCCCAACTGCCCTGCCATGCCCACATGCGAGGCCCAGGCCTGCATGGCCATCTCGTCCTCGGCGGATGCGGTGCCCATGCCGGGGCGGGATCAGGGCGCGTAGGTCACGCTGGCCAGGCCCTGCAGGTCGGCCGTGGGCGAGGCCGAGGTGGTCAGGCTGTAGAGCACGCGCTTGGTGCTGTCGGGGGCTGCCCATTCGAAGGCGAGGGTGTGGGCCGTGCCGTTGTGGGGCGTGGCCGATTTGGAGTCCTGCACCTGGCGGGCCACCATGGGCACGGGTGCTTCGCCCGCCATCTTCTTGAACCAGGCAATGCTCTGCGGCACGCCCGTGCGGCGCGCATACACCGCGCACAGGTTCTGGCCGTCGGGGATGGCGACCACGAAGCTGCCATGCGGGTCCGGCACCGGCCAGGCCTTGCCGGGCTGGCCCTGCAGGAAGTAGTTGGCCTTGTCGGCCGGCATGGTGGGCAACGGTGCCAGCTTGGTGCGCAGAGCCGCCAGGTTGGACGCGTACTTCGCGCACGTGGTGGCGAAGATGTTGGCAAACGATTCGGCCTGCTGGGCGGGCGTGCTGGCGCTGGCGGCTGCGCTGCCTGCAGCGCTCGGGCTGGCAGGCGCCGCAGCAGGCTTGGCAGTGCTCTGCGCATAGGCCTGGGCAGACAGCGCAAGCGCAGCGGCAGTGGCCGCAAGCAAGGGGCGGGCCCAGAGGGCCTGGAAGAGGGCGGGCTTCTTCATCATCATGGGGGCTGGATCTACGATGGTGCGTACAGAACCCGCCATTGTGCCAAAGCACACCTGCAGGCCGGCCCGACGTTCCGCCTGGCGGAAGAAGTGCCAAGCCCCCAAAGAAAAAAATCTACCGGCATCGCTGACGGTAGATTGCATGTGTTGTAGTTGTTGCAGCAGCGCCCGTACCGTGCCATCGCTGGCCCGGTACTGCGGCCAGCGGGCCGGCAGTTGCCTGCCAGCCCGCGGACGCATGCGCTTCTTTCTCCCAGGTTTCCCACTCTTTCTTTTGCTTACGATTCTAGGAGTGCGGGGTGCCGCTGAAGAGCCCCCAAATGGGTGATGTGCGCTTTGTGCTATGAACCCGCCATGGAATCCACCAAAACCCCCTGGACTCTGTATGGCGCCCCGGCCTCCGGCTCGATCGCGGTGGAGGCCGCGCTGACTTTGCTGGGCATTCCCTATCGCCTGGTCGACGGCGCCACCTGGGCCGACCCTGCGGCGCGCGAGCGCGTGGCGCCGATGAACCCGCTGCGCCAGATTCCCACTGTGGTGCTGCCCGGTGGCGAGGTCATGACCGAAAGCGCCGCCATCCTGGTCCATCTGGCCGAACTGCATCCCACGGCGCGCCTGGCGCCGGCGCTGGGTGACCCGCGGCGAAGCCAGTACCTGCGGTGGATGGTGTATGTCTCATCGGCGATTTATTCACTGCACTGGATCAAGCCGGACGTGGCACGCATCGGCGCGCCACCGGCCGCGCGCGACGATGTGGTCCATGCCGTGCACGAGCGCATCGCCTTCTGCTGGGCCCATATGGACAGCCAGTTGACCCCCGGCACCTACCTGCTGGGCGACGCATTGACGGTGCTGGACCTGTATGTCACCGTCGTGTCCCGCTTCGGCCCCTGGCGCGAGCGCTTCTACGAGGTGGCGCCGCGCATGGCCCCGGTGGTGCGCCGGGTGGACAATGAGCCCCGGCTGCAGGCATTCTGGCGCGAGCGCTTTGCGCTGGAGTGAACCCTCTGCACCCATCCGAACCTTCTTGACCTTGCCGGAGCCCCCTGCCGCCATGCTGAGCTACATCACCCTGGGCGCGAACGACATGCACGCGTCCGAGCGCTTCTATACCGCCCTGCTGGTGCCGCTGGGCTACCGCAAGCAGGTCGATCCCGAAGGCCTGACCTTCGCGCTGCCGGCCCCGGCGGGCGGCGGCGGCCCCTGCGTTGTCTACGTCAAGCCACCGTTCGATGGCCGGCCCGCCACGGTGGGCAACGGCTCAATGACCGCGTTTCGCACCGGCTCGCACGACAGCGTGCGCCAGGTGTACGCGGCGGCGATCGCTGCTGGCGGCAGCGATGAGGGCGCGCCCGGCTTTCGCGCGGCCTACAGCAAGGACTTCTTTGTCGCCTATGTCCGCGACCCGGTGGGGAACAAGATTGCGCTTTTCTGCAATGACCCGGTTGTTCAGGGCTGAGCTTGCTGCTGCTGCACCTCGCGCCGTCTTGCAGGTCCGGGTGACGCGCCAGGCCTGCTGCGCCGCTGACGACCAGGCGGGCCCGCTGGAGGCCGTGTACACCCTGGCGCCGGACGCCACCCTGGCCGAACTGGTGGAGCGCATCCGCGCGTCGAAATTCCTGCAGTTCTCGTCCACCCACAACCGGCTGTCGGGCGAGGTCGATGGGGTGTGCGTGGTGGAGGTGTTTGCGGGCTGGGGCCAGGAGCCGGCGTTCCTTGCGGGGCCGCAGGCGCGCGTGAACTCGGTCATCGGGGTGCGGCCCCTGGATTTTTACTTTCGCCACCTGTGAGGGCGATGGATGCAGGCAGCGCTCAGGCGTGTGGCCGGCAGTCGTAGTGCAACGCCATGATGTCCGACCCCGGCAGCCGGCGCTGGCCCCGCAGCGCCCAGGGTTGCTGCACCAGTCCGGGCTCGAAGGTGGGTACTCCACCGCCCAGCAGCACGTTGGCCATCAGCAGATGCAGTTCGTCAACGAGGCCATGCGCCAGCAGATCGCAATACAGCAGGTGGCTGCCGTAGACAAGCAGGTCGGGCCCGGGCGCGGCCTTGAGCCCGCGGATGTGGGCGTGGGATTGCGCGCGGGAGACCACGGTGGTGCTGTCGGCCCAGGGCGCGTCGGGGCCCAGGCGCAGGTGGTCGCTGACGACGAGCTTGCGCGCGGCGTCCACGCGCTCGGCGATCTCGCGCTGCACCGGGTCGCTGCCGGGGCCGCGGTCCACCTGGGGCCAGTAGCCCTCGAACATGGGGTAGGTGGTGGCACCAAACAGCAGGGTGCCCGCGCGGCGCAGGCACTCGAGGTTGTGGGCGTCGAACGCGGTGCCCATGGGCAGACCGGCGAGCGCGCCGCCGGGGCCGGCGCAGTAGCCGTCGAGGGAGTGGAGGATGCTGACGATGAGCTGGGCCATGGGACAAATCTCCTGGGGTCGGGGTGCACGCGCCCGGCCTGTCCGGGGCGTGTCACTCCTTTGGAGACAGGCCGTGCCGCCAACTCATCGCTCCGGCTGGGATTTTTTTACCCCAACTCTTCGGGCATGCCAAAGCGCCGGCAGACCGCGGGATCGATGAAGCTGTCGATGGATTCGATCAACGGCCCGCCCTGCTGCAGGCGCAGCAGCACCACGCCGCCAGGGCGAAACCGGTCGTCGCCGGTCTGCTGCAGGTAGCAGGCAAAGCCCGGCTGGCCGTTGCCGTGCAGAGGCTGCAGGCGCCAGGGGGTCTGGAACACGCGCTCGGCAAAGAAGGCCAGCACCATGGGGCGGCCGCTGAACCAGGAGGGCAGGGGCGGCATGGTGAAGCGGGCGTCTTCGGCCAGCAGGCTTGCCATGGCGTCGGTATCGCGGCGCTCCCAGGCATCGACAAAGCGTGCGAGCAGCTCCCCGAGCCCCGGCGCGCCGGGCGCAAGCTGCTGCGCCTGCGCCGCCGGCATGCGCTCCCGCAGGGTCTTTTGCGCGCGCTGCAGCGCGCTGTTGACCGAAGCGACCGAGGTGCCCAGCAGTTCGGCTGTCTCGGCGGCCGAGTACTCCAGCACCTCGCGCAGCAACAGCACGGCGCGCTGGGTGCCGGGCAGGTGCTGCAGCGTGGCCACAAAGGCCAGCGCCACATGCTCGCGCCGCTGCAGCGCGGCGGCCGGGTCCTCGGGGCTGGTGGCTGCCCATTCTGCGTCGGGCAGGGGTTCGAGCCATACCGGGCCGGCCACCGGCTCGCCCAGTTCGGCTGTGGCCTGCAGGGGCGGCGCGTGGTCCGCTGAGGTGACGCGCTGCGGGCGCTGCGCGATCAGGCGCAGGCAGACATGGGTGGCAATGCGGTAGAGCCAGGTGCCCAGGGCGCTGCGCGCCTCGAAGCCTGCCAGGCCGCGCCAGGCGGCGAGCAGCGTCTCCTGCAGGGCGTCATCCGCGTCGAAGGGCGAGCCCAGCAGGCGGTAGCAGTGGGTGTGCAGCGCGCGGCGGTGCGGTGCCACCAGCCGGTCGAAGGCGGCCGTGTCTCCGGCCTGCGCTTGCGCCAGCCACTCGGCTTCTTCGGCGGTGTCGAGCGACGGGGGCGGCATGGCCGCATCCTGGCGCGCCCGCTAGGCCGCGTCGGCCTCCAGCTGCACGTTCCAGGCCTCCACGATCTCGGCCAGCTTGGGGCTGCGTTTGGTGCCGATCTGCAGGCCCTGCGAGATGGCCGCGACGATGTGCTTGGCCCCCGGGTCCATGCTGGGGCTGATCTCTACCGACTCCAGCACATCCTTGGCCCGCAGCAGCAGCACCCCCGCCTCGGCCAGCAGATCGTTCTTCTCCGACGCGAAAAAATCGTTGCTGATGGGCTTGTGCTTGTCCAGCCGCGCCTTGATGGTGTCCGAGAAGAAATCGGGAATCGCCTTGTGCACGCTCAAAAAGAACTTCTCGTTGGCCTGCAGGGAGCTCAGCGTGTGCCGGTAGCGGGTGGGCAGGTGCGGTGCGTAGGTGCGGATGGCCTCGGCCAGCTCCTGCTGCGCACCCACCCGGGCGGCCACGCCCGTGGGGGCCTCGAACACCTCCTTGAGCAGCGCCAGCTTGGCCTCCGACGCGTGCAGGGCGGTGCGCACCTGGGACAGATGCTGCTCGTAGCGCATGCGCACGAAGTTCGAACCCTCCCTGAGTTCGTACAGTTTCCAGCCGAGCGCACCGTAGCCCGCCAGGGCCGCGATGATCAGGATGAGCACGAATAGATCTGTTGCCATGGGTGTGCCGCAGGAAAGAGGGAGGGGAGGGAGGACGGGACGGGGGAAACCCTGCCAAGCATACCGCTTGCGCCGCCGGGCGCCATGCGGGCATTCCATGGCCCTGCTCACCCCTGCCAGAAGTCATGGTGCTGCGCCATGGCCTCTGGCACATGCGCAAAACCGGGCTGGCCGGAACAATTTCTCCATCGCCAACCGCACGGGCTTCCGTGCCGACCTTCTGGAGTTGTTCCCCCATGCATGTACCTTTGTCCGGCCCGCTGGCCGCTTCTGCCGAGCCGCGCTTTTCCCCGGGCCGCCGCCGCTGGCTGGGCCAATGGCTGGGTGTGCCCCTGTCGGCGCCCCTGGTCGCGCTGCTCATGACCGCCTGCGGTGGTGGCGGCGGTCCCGGCAGGCTCTTGCCGCCAGCGGGTGGCCCCGACTATGGGCCCGCACGGCGCGACGCCGCCCGCAAGCTGCTGGATGCCCTGGCCACGCCGGAGCTGGCGGGCGCAGGGGTCAGCATCGCGCTGATCGACGGGGCCGACACGGTGTGGGCCGAGGGTTTCGGCGTGGCGCGGGCCTCGGCCGGGTGGGCGGCCGCGCCCGGTACCCGCTACGAGGCCGCTTCCATCACCAAGCTGTTCACGGCCACGGCGGTGATGCAACTGGTGCAGGACAAGCGGGTGGACCTGGACCTGCCCATCGACCGTTACATCCCGGGCTTTCGCATCCGTTCGCGCTGGGACATCGGCGCAAACCCGATCACGCCGCGGCTGCTGCTGACCCACCGCGCGGGAATCCCGGAGCAACTGCTGGTCGGCGGGTATGCGGACCGCTCGCTCACGCTGGCCGAAACCACGGCCTTGCTGGCCGAGGAGACGCTGGCCCACCCGCCCGGCACGCTCAGGGCCTACTCCAACCTGGGCTACGAGGTGCTGGGCCGGTTGATCGAATGCGTGAGCGGCATGCCCTATGCGCGCTATGTGGAAGAGAAGATCCTGCAGCCCCTGGGGATGGACGGGTCGGCGATGCGGGACCCGGCCGAGCAGACCCCTCCGGGCATTGCGCTGGCCGATGGTGCGGGCTACCCCGCGCAGGAGGATGTGGCGCCGCGCTGGCTGGACAATGGCATTGCCGATGGTGGCCTGCGCAGCACGGTGGAAGACCTGGCGAAGTTTGCCAGTGCCTGCCTGCGCATCCATGCGGGCACCCAGTTGAACGGTGTGCCGCTGCAGGCCGCCAGCCTGGCCGCGATGTGGCGTGTCCAGTTCAGCGGGCAGGCCGCCGATCTGGATCTCGACGATCTGTCCGGCCTGGGCTGGTCCGTGGTGCCACTGAAGCGCGACACGGCCACCGAGCGCGAGCTGCGCGCGGTGATGCACGGCGGTACCTCGATGCACCACCGCAGCATCCTGGCGCTGTTGCCCGAGCAGGGGCTGGGGGTGGTGGCGCTGTGCAACCACTCCGACTCCTCGGAGTTCATCCAGGAAGTGGCCCTGACAGCCCTGGTGGATGCTGCGCAGATCAAGACACGCATGGTCTTCGGGCCGCTGGCCAGCCCCGTGGCGCCGGCGTATGCGCGCCACCGGGACCTTGGCAGCTACGAGGGCTACTATGTGCTGCGCAATGGGCCGGTGGTGCGCCTGCACCTGGCCGCAGGGGCCTTGCTGGCCGAAATCTCCGGCGAACAGGTGGGCGTGCTCACGCCAGGGGAGGATGGCTTTCTGTGGGCCAAATCCCCGCGCCTGGATCCTGAGCGGGTGGCGCTGGAGCAGGTGCGCGGCCTGGAGCTGCTGGTGCGCTACGGCGACGATGGCCGCCGCAGCCTGTTTGCCAGCCGCATCGCGATGCCACCGCAGATCCCCCCCGAATGGCGCGCCCGGCTCGGCACCTATGCGCTGCTGGGCGGGCAGCGGCGCGAGATCATCCACACCGCGCGGCTGTTCATGACTGACGATGACATCCTGCGCCTGGAGATGCTGGCGCCGACGTTCTCCAAGCAGCCGTGGGAGCTGGGGCTGGCGCCCGACACGCCCGGCACGGCGCTCATCCTGGGCGTGGGGCGGGGCCGGCAGGAGACGGTGCGCGCGGGCCGCGACCGCCAGGGGGACTTCATCACGGTGCTGGGCATCACGCTGCACCGGGTGGCCGAGGCCGCCTCCTGAGGCGTGGCGTCTTCACCATTTCTTCATCCTGGTCCGATCCAATTAGTGTGAACAGGCCCTAGGCGCCGGCAAAGGCCCATGGGGCCACCACGCCGCGCCGCACCGACCTGCCCCTGTACGCCATGCAACGAACGCCCTACGACCTGTTTCGCCTTGGTGGCCTGTTGGCCATCGGCACCTCCACCCTGCCGCGCCTGTCTGAACTGCTGCTCGCCGGGCCGGCCTTGCTGGCGCGCGTGCTGGCCCTGCCGCTGGAGTCGGGGCCGGTGAGTTCCCAGGCGTTCGCCGGTACGGTGCTGCTGCACCTGGCCAGCGCGGCGGGCTTTGCCCTGCTGTTCTGGTATGCCACCCGGCCCCGGGGCTGCCGGCCGGTGGTGGGCCTGCTGGTGGTCAGCCTGCAGGCGGTGCTGGCCGTGTTGACCGATCCCTCGCTGCTGCTGGTTCTGGCCGCGCAACTGCCGTTTGTGCTGCCCGGGCGCTGGGCGGCGGGCTGGATGGCGGTGCAGATGGGCCTGGCCGCCCTGCTGGGTGTGCTGGCCGCGGAGCGCCTGCAGTTCGTGCTGAGCGGCCGGCTGGGCGCGAACACCGTGGAACTGGCAGACCCGGGCCTGGCGCCGGGCAGCCTGCTGGCCGTGCAGGTGCTGACCGGCCTGGCCTGGCAGGTCTTTGCCTTTGCGGTGGGGCACCTGGCGGTGGCCGAGCGGCGCAGCCGCGCGCAACTGGCTGCCACGCACGCCGAACTGGTATGTGCCCAGCAGCAGCTGGCGCAGCAGGCCCGGTTGCGGGAGCGCCTGCGCATTGCCCGCGAACTGCACGACGCCATGGGCCACCACCTGGTGGCGCTGGGCATCCACCTGCAGCTGGCGCAGCATGCCACGGCCGCCAAGGCGGCCCGGGCCCTGGCGACTGCGGCGGAACTGGCACACAGCCTGCTGGCCCAGGTGCGCGCCACCGTGTCGGCCGAGCGTGCGGCCCAGGCCACCGACCTGCGTGCCGCGCTGCAGGCCCTGGTGCGCACGGTTCCGCACCCGCAGGTGCAGCTGCACCTGGCGCCCGAGCTGCCGGCCGTGGACGCACAGCTGGCGCACACCCTGCTGCGCTGCACGCAGGAGGCGCTGAGCAATGCGCTCAGGCATGCCCACGCGCGCCGCATCGATGTGTCCCTGCAGGTGCAGCAGTCGCCCCCGGGCATTGCGCTCACGGTGCGCGACGACGGGCGGGGTGCCTTGCACCCGGCGCCCGGCAGTGGGCTGCAAGGCATGCAGGAGCGGGTGCAGGCCCGAGGCGGGCGCATGCACTGGTTCACCCAGCCCGGCCAGGGCTTCGGCCTGAACCTGTGGTTTCCCCTGCAGGGGGTGGCGCCCGCGGTTGCGGCGGTGCCTGCAGGCGCCGCCAGCACCACCATGCCCGCCGGGCCGGTGGAGGTGGGCGCATGATCCGCCTGTTTCTTGCCGATGACCAGGCGCTGGTGCGCAGCGGCATCCGCGGCCTGCTGGAGCTGGCCGACGACGTGGTGGTAGTGGGCGAGGCCGCCGATGGCCGCGAGGCGCTGGAGCGCATCGAGGCGCTGCTGCCCGATGTGGCCCTGCTGGACGTGCGCATGCCCGGTCTGAGCGGCATCGACGTCATCGAGCACCTGGCGCGTGGGCCCGGTGCGGGCGTGCCCTGCCTGTTGCTGACCACCTTCGATGACGATGAGGCGCTGATCGCGGGCCTGCAGGCCGGCACGCGCGGCTTTCTGCTCAAGGACATTTCACCGCAGGAGCTGGCCCAGGCCGTGCGCGAGGTCGCAGCGGGCCAGACCCTGGTGCGCCCGGGCATCACGGACCGGCTGTTGCGCGCGCTGCAGTCGCGCAGCGCAGAAGGGGGCTGGCGATCGGACCTGGCGTCGCCAGACCCCTTGAGCCCGCGTGAGCGCGAGGTGCTGCGCCTGATGGCCGGCGGCCTGAGCAACCGCGAGATCGGCCAGGCCATGGGCTGCGCCGAAGGCACGGTGAAGAACCATGTCTCGAGCATCCTGTCCAAGCTGGGGGTGCGCGACCGGGTGCGCGCCGTGCTCCGGGGGATCGAGCTGTGGCTGTGATCCCCTGCAGGGTGCTGATGCCAGGTGCAGCAAGCCGATGGACCCCCGAAGGTGGTCAATGCGCCAGCAGCTCGACCAGCACGAATTCGTTGCCGTAGAGGTCGGCGAAGTGTGCAAACCGTGCCGTGCCATCGCTGGCAGGCGCGCGCACGAAGCGCACGCCCCGGCCTTGCAGCCGGGCCTGCTCGGCCGCCAGGTGCGGGGTGTAGAGCACGGCCAGCGGCTGGCCTCCGGTCTGGTTGCCGACCCGGGCCTGTTGCTCAGGGCCTTGCGCCTCGATGAGCCACAGCCCGAACTCCGGCTGCGATGCCAGGCGGATGTGGACGAAGCGATCCGGGGGCGTGCCGGTGTCGACAAAGACCTCGAACCCCAGCCGGTCGCGGTAGAAGGCGATGGCTTCCTCAAAATCCCTGACCAGCAGCACCAGCCGGCCCATGGCCAGCGCCGGCGGGGGCGTGTTCATGGTGCGCGCTCTTGGATGGTGGTGGTTGGCAGGGTCGCAGTGTGCCGGCCGATCGGCGCCAAGGATGAAGGTTTGCTGAATGGAGAGAAGATCAGGGATGGATGCAATGGAAGACAGGAATGAGAGGGATGAAGGGGACTCCGTGCCCATGCAGCATGGCCTGCAGCGCTACCTGGAGGACCTGGCCGCCCATGCAGACCTGCATGGCGTGCTGGCCGTGTTTGCGGGTGGCCAGGTTCTGGCCCAGCGCGCCTATGGGTTCGCGGATGTGGACCAGGGCATACGCAACACCGTGGAGACCCGCTTTCCCATCGGCTCCCTGAGCAAAAGCTTCACGGCCGCGGCGGTGCTGGCACTCGGTCAGCGCGGGCTGCTGGACATCGATGCCCCGGCCGCCGGCCATCTGCCCGCCTGCGGACTGGATGCGCGCATCACCCTGCGCCACCTGCTCGTGCACCAGTCCGGTCTGGCCAACCACACGGCCTTGCCGGACTACTGGCCCGCGCTGATGCAGACCCGCCACGCGCCCGAGGAACTGGTGCGCAGGGCCACCGCCTTGCCGCTGCTGCATGCGCCGGGCCAGGGCGTGCACTACAGCAATACGGGGTATGCGGCCCTGGCCAGGGTGGCCGAGCAGGTGAGTGGCCAGCCCTTGCACGAACTGCTGGCCTCGCTGTTCTGGGCACCGCTGGGCTTGGGGCGCACCACCGTGCTGGAGCGCGCGGACACGACCGGCCACCTGCTCGATACGGGCAGGCCCCGCGCGCCGTGGCTGGACCCCAGCGTGGCGCATGGTGCCTACGGCCTGGCGGCGGCGGCCGGTGACCTGGCCCGCTGGTGGTGGAGCCTGGTAAGCGGCCGGGTGTTGGACGAGCGCCACCGCGCCACCATGTTCGATGGGTCGGCAGGCTCCTTTGGCTGCGGCTGGTGGCTGGACGGGCTGGCGCTTTCGGGCCGGCGCTGGCGCAGCACGGGCCACCGGGCCGACGTGAATGGCCATACGGCCATGCTGCTGGGCCTGCCGGAGGCGGGCCTGTGCAGCGTGGTGCTGTTCAACACCGCGTCCACACCGGCTGCCGCCACCGCGCGGCGGCTGCTGGGCCTGGCCCTGGGCGAGCACTGGGACCCTTACCCACCCGCGCTGCCACGGCCCGCAGGGCCCGAGGTCGAGAACTGGGCGACAGGCAGCTACCGCGCAGCCGATGGCACGCCGTACCGCATCGATGCGGCGCAAGGCACCGCCAGCACCCTGCGCGACTACGGCGTGCCCTGCCGCTACGCCATCGAGCCATCGGCCCTGGCCCCGGACCGCCAGGCGTGGCGCGCGCAGGCCTTCGATGAGCGGCTGGACCTGTGCCGGGCCGGGCAGTCCCTGGCCGTCACGGGGCCCGACGGGGTGGTGCGCCGGTTTCTGCGGCAGCCCTGACTGCTGCGGGAGCCCTGGCCGTCAGCCCTGGTGCAATTGCGTCTTGCGCTCGATGACCCGCGACACCAGCCCGTAGTCCACCGCTTCCTGGGCCGAGAGCCAGTGGTCGCGCTCGATGTCGGCCAGCACCTGCTCCAGCGGCTTGCCGGTCTCGCGCGCGATGGTGCGGGCGATGCGCTCGCGCGCCTTGACGATCTCGCGCGCCTGCACGGCGATGTCGGTGGCCTGGCCGCCGGCGCCGCCGCTGGGCTGGTGGATCAGAAAGCGCGTGTTGGGCAGGCAGTAGCGCCGCTCGCGCGGGGCCGCCAGGTACAGATGGGTGGCGGCGCTGCCGACCCAGCCGGTGCCGATCATGTTGACCGGCGCGGCGATGAAGCGCACCACGTCGTGGATGGCGTCGCCCGATTCGAGGTGGCCGCCGGGCGAGCTCACGATGATGTCGATGGGCTCGGGGCCCTCGGCGTCGAGCGCGATGAGGCGGCGCGTGACGTCGGCCGCCGTCACGTCGGTCACGGTGCCGAAGATCAGCAGCGTGCGGGCCTTGAAGGCCTTTTCTTCCAGGTAGGAGGTGCGCGGTTCGGTGGCGCTGGAGGGCGGGGGCGGGGTGTCGTCTGCGGCGTAGTGCATGGAGAAACAGTCCTTCAGTGGAGATGGGATGAACTGCCTTGACGAACGAGCCCCGGGTTTCGTTACAGGGTGGCTGCAGCATTTGCCTTGCCATGGCAAGATGGCTGGCATGCACGATGACCGCCACCTTCTTCCCCTGGCCGACCATGCCGCCCGGCGCAGCCTGGTGCGCGCCGCCGCGCGCCTGCTGGGCCCGGCCGAGGCCGAGGACGCAGTGCAGGACGCCCTGGTGCGTGCGCTGGAGTCCGGTGCCGATACATCCGAACTGAACGCCGCGCAGGCCTGGCTGCACACGGTGGTGCGCCACCAGGCCATCGACCGGCTGCGGCGGCGCCAGTGGATGGAGCAGTGGGTGGCCCAGTTGAACCCGGCGGACGATGCCGGGCTGGCAGCGAGCCCTTCGGCCGAGGCCGATGCCGCATTGGCCCAACAGGCCACGCAGGCCCTGTACATGCTGGCAGCCCGGCTGGCGCCGGCCGATGGCGCGGCCGTGCTGCTGTACGAGGTGTTCGAGGCCAGCCATGCCGAGCTGGCCCAGGCCGGCGGCAGGACCGAAGCCGGCAGCCGCCAGCAGCTGCGGCGGGCACTGCTGCGGCTGCGGCAGGCTCGCTTGCCGCGCCAAGCCGAGGAGGGCGAGCGCGAGAACGACACCACGTTCCGCGTCTACCAGCAGGCGCTGCAACTGCGCGACCCCCAGGCCCTGTGGGCCATGCTCGGCCAGCCGCCGGTCCGTGCGGTGGTGCAGGCCCTATCGGTGCCAGGCGCACCGGCTGCGTCACGTGCGGCGGCTGCTGGCTCCACCACCACCTGCGGCATCGTGCAGGTGGGCGGCCAGCTGGGCCTGGTGCTCACACTCGATGGCGTGCGGCTGTGCGTGCTGCCGCTGGGTGTGCAGGCGGTGTGCGGGCGGGATCTGGAGCCTGTGGCGGTGTAGGTGCGCCGGCGGAGACATCGGTCACCCGTCCTCCCGCCGACTTGGGATGGGCGGTCGCCGTTACCGCAACTATGGCAACTGGAGCGTGGCAAGCAGTCTGGCGAGTTCTTCCCGTTTCTGGCTGGATGGAGCGGTCTCCAGTGCGATGGCCGCTTCCGGGCGGGCTTCATCGATGCGACCCAGTGCGTGCAGCGCTGTCGCCTTGGTAAGGCGCAGCAGCCATTCGGACTTCATCCCTCTGACCAGGGACGATTCGATCACTTGCAGCGCCTCTTGCGGCTGCTGCTGGCCCAGCAGATGATCTGCCAGCAGGTACCGCGCGATGACCACACCGATGCTGCCCTCTGCAGCACCCTGGTCCAGCGTAACGCGCAAAGACTGCTCCAACTGACTGCGGGCTTGCGGAAATCTCCCCAGCTCCGACAGCACGGCCGCGAGCTCGCCATGGTAGTCAGGCAGACGGTAGTGGCTGGGGTCTGCCAGGGTAAGGCTCTGCTCGTAGAGCGGGATGGCCTCCGCTCCCTTGCCCGACTGCCATAGGTCGAACGCTTGGCTTGCAAGGCGTGATGCACGGGCTTGATCGATCATCGCAATGCTCCAGGTCGGCACGGGGAAGGTGTCGCCATGCTACCAGCGTGCGCTCGAACCGCGGATCGGGTGGCCTGCCGCCCGCCCACCGTTAGCGGCCCGGCAGGCCACGCCGCGGGCCCTGGGGGCAAGATACCCCTGAAACGGCCGGTTCATGCGAAATGGCGTACACTGTGTCTACCGAGAGGGGCGTGCCCGTTTCCCCTTTCCTCGATTGCCACCTCACGGCCTGACGCGCCGAACAGGCTTCCGACCAGCACATTGGCTGCTGCCTTGGCGGAACGCACATCTTCTTCATCGACGGGCCCATCGCCTTCCGCACTCCCACCACGGAGCAGCGGCTTCTTGTACCCCTTGGGGCTCTTGCCCCCGGCGCATCCAGGCCTTCTTCGCCTGCGGCATGCGCGCCATCCTGTGGGCTGCTTGCGCAGCCACGCCGTATTGCCATGCAAACCACTACTTCTGTCCACCAGGTAGGCCGCTACCTCGTCACACCCCTGACCAAAGCCACCGAGGAGGGCCGCTACGCCGCGTCCGTCTCCATCCGCCGGGGCATGCACGACCGGGTGTTCCGGTTCATTCCGCTGTTCGACAGCGCGCCCGGCGCTGCCGTGTATGCGTTGGCACAAGGCCAGGCGCTTGCGCGTGGCGAGTCCCTGTGCTGATCGCCCATTGCAGCCTTTTGTTTCCCTCCCACCCGCAAGGAGCCTCGTGGCCAAAGAAGAACTGATCGAAATGCAGGGCAAAGTGGACGAAGTCCTGCCCGACTCGCGCTTTCGCATAACGCTCATCAACGGGCACACATTGATCTGCTACAGCGGCGGCAAGATGCGCAAGCACCGCATCCGCGTGCTGGCAGGGGACAAGGTGACGGTGGAAATGTCGCCCTACGACCTGGACAAGGGACGCGTCATCTTCAGACACCTGGAGCCACGCGCCGGCGGCGCGGCCGCACCGCGCGCGCATCCACGGCGATAGGCCGCGGGCCCAGGCGGGGAGGCGCCGGGCCTCCCACCTTTCAGCGGTTGGGTTGCGGCGTGGCCGCGTAGTTGGAGGCGATGGTCTGCACCACCGCGCCGATCAGTGCCGGGTCGGCCGGCTGGCCGGGGAGCACCTCGCGCACGATCTGGACGGCGTACTCCAACTGCTCTTTTGCCAACGCGGCGGCCATGGCATTGCCCCGCTTTTCGCTGGGCGAGGCACTGCGGATATCGAAGGACATTGGAGCTTTCGTGAAGTGGCAGCACGCAGTATGGACCGGATTGTCCGGGCATGCCTCGCCCCGCGCCCGACCCTGGGGCCTGCGGGGTCAACACCCCTGGCTGCTGCGCGTGGCCGCGGGGCTTGCCACAGGGCCTGCCGTCAGCCCGCCCGCTCCACCAGCGCATCCACCACCACCGCGCCTTCGCCCACGGCGCCCACCAGCACGGGGTTGAGGTCCATCGAGGCGATGGCCCCGTTGGCGCCGGCCATCACCGCGCCCACGGCCGCGGCGACCTCGGCCAGGGCGGCAACATCCAGTGGCGGGTCGCCGCGCACGCCGGCCAGCAGGGGGGCGATGCGCAGGGTGGAGAGGGCGTCGTGCACGTCCTGCGCGCTGAAGGGCGGCAGCAGCACGGCGCAGTCCTGCAGGGCCTCGACGTTCTTGCCGCCGTCGCCGACCACCACCACCGGGCCGAAGATGGGGTCGTGCCGGGCGCCGACCATGAACTCGTGCCGGCCGCGGCGCATGGCGGCGATGATGACGCCGTCGCGCGCGGCGCCCATGCTGCCCATCTTGTGCCAGAAGCGGTCGAAGCATGCCGCGGCCTCGTCGGCGCTGTGCAGGTTCAGGGCCACCAGGCCGTGCTCGGACTTATGCGGTATGTCGGGCGAGCAGGCCTTGGCGACCGCGGGGGCGCCGATGGCGTCGAAGGCCTCGCGTGCGTGCTGCGCCGTGGTCACCAGCCGCAGCGGCACGGTGGGCACGCCGTGGCGCGCCAGCAGGGCCAGGCTGTTCACCTCGTTCATGAAGCCTGCGGGGCCTGGGGGCAGCGCCACCTTCACGGGCGGCAGCGCGGGCGCACGGGGCTTGCGCATCAGCGCGGTGTGGTCGGCCAACTGGGCCAGCACGCCCAGGGCCTGGGCCTCGTTGGCGTAGGTGGCGATTCCCTGGGCGCGAAAGGGTGCGGCCACGCTGTCCTGCCAGGCGGCCACGGCCACGGGCTTGCCGGTGGCGGCCTCGAAGGCGGCGGTGTCGCGTGCGAAGGCGTCCACGTCGTAGCCTGCGCCGGCCACGGGGATGTTGATGAAGAACAGGTCGGCCGCAGGGTCCTGGGCCACCGCGGGCAGCACGTCGCCGAACAGGCCGCTGTTGCTGAGCAGCGCGGCGGTGATGTCGATGGGGTTGGTGGTGGTGGCAAAGCCTGGCAGTTTGGCGGCCACGGCGGCCTGGGTGGCGGGTGCGAGCGCGGCCAGGGGCAGGCCCACGTCGTCGGCCGCGTCGGCCCCCATGACGCAGCTGGCGCCGGAGTTGCTGATGACCACCAGGCGTCGCCCGGCGGGGCGCCAGCCCTTGAGATACGCCTCGGCCGCCAGGGCCTGGGCATGCGGGTCGCGCACGCGCCAGATGCCGTGGTGTTTGAAGAAGGCATCCACCGTGCGGTCTTCGTTGGCGAGCGAGCCGGTGTGCGATGAGGCGGCCTTTTGTCCGCCCGCCGTGCGACCGGCCTTGACGGCGATGATGGGCAGGTCGCGCTCGCGGGCATAGGCGGCGGTGGCGGCCAGCAGCTCGGGCTGGGAGATGTTCTCCAGGTACAGCAGCAGCAGGCGCACGTCGGGGTCGTGGGCCACGGCCCAGGCCAGCTCGCCCACGGTGACGTCGGCCTCGTTGCCGGTGGCGTGCACATGGCGCACGCCCAGGCCGCGCCCGCGCAGCAGGCCATAGGCCATGGCGCTCATGCCGCCGCTCTGGCTGACGATGCCCACGGGGCCGTCCTGCGGCGGCACCTCGATGAACATGGTGGAAAAGCCCGCGATGGCCCCGGTGCCGAAGTTGGCGAGGCCCTGCGTGTTGGGGCCGAACAGGCGCATGCCGGCCGCGCGCGCCGTGGCCACCATCTGCCGCTGCACGGCCGCGCCCTCGGGCCCCGTCTCGCCAAAGCCCGAGGCGATGACCACGGCGGCCTTCACGCCGCGCGCCGCGCAATCCTCCACCGCCGCCACGGCCGTGTCGCCGGCGACCACCACCAGGGCCAGTTCGGGCACCTCGGGCAGGGCTGCCAGGCTGGCATAGCTTGCCAGGCCCTGGATCGTTTCGCGCTGCGGGTTGATGGGGTAGATGCGGCCCGCAAAACCGTGGCGCTGCATGTAGTGGATCGGGCGGCCCCCGATCTTGTGGATGTTGTCGGACGCGCCGATGATGGCCACCGACTGGGGATTGAGGGCGCTGGAGAGCAGGGAGGGGGACATGGATTTGGCGGGTGTAGTGGTTTGGGAAAGGGCTTAGTCCACCGTTGCACCGGAGGTCTTCACGACCTTGGCCCATTTATCGACTTCGGCCTGCATGAAGGCGCGGTAGTCGGTGGGGCTGTTCCACATGGGGGTGAAGCCCTGGGCCTCGAAGCGCTGCTTCACGTCGGGGCTCTCCAGCACCTTCTTCAGCTCGGCATTGAGCCTGGCGACCACGGGCGCCGGCGTGCCGGCCGGGGCGAGCAGGCCGTTCCAGGCAATGGCCTCGTAGCCGGGCAGGCCGCCTTCGGCGACGGTGGGCACATCGGGTGCCACGGGCGAGCGCTGAGCGCTGGTGACGGCCAGGGCCTTGAGCTTGCCGGCCTTCACGTGCGGCAGGGCCGAGAGCATGGTGTCGAACATCAGGTCGGTCTGCCCGGCCATCACGTCGGTGAGCGCGGGGGCGCTGCCCTTGTAGGGCACGTGCGCCATCTTCACGCCCGCCATGGCGCTGAACAGCTCGGCCGACAGGTGGGTGGACTGGCCGTTGCCCGAGGAGCCGTAGTTGAGCCCGCCGCTCTTGGACTTGGCCAGCGCGATCAGCTCCTTGACATTGTTGGCCGGCAGCGCCGGGTTGGCGACGATGACCAGGGGGCCCGCGGTGAGCTGCGAGACGGGCGCGAAGTCCTTCATGAGCTGGTAGCTGAGCTTGCTGAACAGCGAGGGGTTGATGGCGTGCGCGGTGGTGGCCACCACCAGGGTGTAGCCGTCGGGTGCGCTGCGGGCCACGGCCTCGGCGCCCGGGTTGCCGCCCGCGCCGGGGCGGTTCTCGACCACAAAGGGCTGGCCCAGCGCGTCCTGCAGCTTCTGCGCCACCACGCGGGCCACGATGTCGGTGGGGCCGCCGGGCGGGTAGGGCACGACGAGCTTGACGGGCTTGTCGGGGTAGGGCGCTGCCTGGGCCCAGGCGGCGGGTGCGCCAGCGCTGCCCAGCAGGGCGAGGGCGAGGATGCCGGTGAGGTGGAGGCGGCGGCGGGTGCTCGGTGCTTTCATTGCTTGTCTCCTTGTGGTCTTGGTTGGCAATGCGAGAACGGGAAGCGAAAGGGGCAGGGGCTCAGGGCGGTGCGAAGCGCACCAGGGTGCGGCCGTGGTGCATGAAGAAACCCGCGCGCACCGCATCGCCGATGCCCACACCGGGCGTGGCGTGTGCCATGAGGCGCGGGCCTTCGTCGAGCTGCACCAGCACCAGGGTGTAGGGCGCGAGCGGGCGGAACTCGTCCGACGGGGCGCGTGCCACCACCGTCACGGCGCGCACCGTGCCCGTGCCGGCGGCGTCGTGCCATGCCAGTGCGCCATGGCCGCAGTGCGGGCAGGCATAGCGCGCGAGGGTCTGCGCCGTGCCGCAGGCGCTGCAGCGCTGGTAGCGGATGAGGCCCTGGGCCAGGCCCTCGGTGAAGGGGGCTGCGAGTGCTGGGTGGGTGGTGTCGGTCATGCGGCCTCCCGCGACAGGATGAGGCTGACGTGCGAGGACATCACGCCCCCATCGGCATGCACGAAGGCGTGGCGCGGAGGGGCGAGCTGGCGCGCGCCGGCCTGGCCCGCCATCTGGCGCCAGGCCTCGGCCACATGGGCCATGCCGCCGGCCACGCCGCAGTGGCCGAAGGAGAGCAGGCCCCCATGCGTGTTGAGCGGCAGCACGCCCGTGGGCGCGAAGTCGCCCGCGCGCACCCGCGCCGCCGCGCCGCCGCGCGGGGCAAAACCGATCTCTTCGAGCAGCATGGCCAGGGTGATGGTGAACGAGTCGTAGATGCCCAGGTAGTCCACTTCGGCCAGCGCCAGTTCGGCCTCGGCGAACGCCTGCTCCGCCGCCTGGCCCGCGCCGCACTGCATCACGTCGGCCATGGCCGTGAGGTGCTGGTGGCGGTGTGCCTGGCCGGTGCCGGTGAGGGCGATGCGGGCGTGATCGCCCGGCTCGGCCGACACCACCACGGCCATGGCGCCGTCCGATATGGGGCAGCAGTCGAGCAGGCCCAGCGGCGCGGCGATGGGCTTGGCGGCCAGCACCTCGGCCACGGTGATGGGGGTGCGCAGGTGCGCGTCGGGGTGGCGCGCGGCGTTGGCGCGCATGAGCACGGCCAGCTCGGCCAGGTCGGCCTGCGTGGTGCCGGTGCGGTGCATGTATTCCGACGCGAGCAGGCCGTAGTAGGCCGGCACGGAGGCGCCGTTGGGTACCTCGAAATCCGCATCGCCCACCTGGGCCAGGGTCTGGATGGCGCTGTCGCGCGACTGGCCACTGAGCCGGTTCTCGCCCGCCACCACCAGCACATGGCGGCAGCGGCCCGCGCGCACCAGCTCGCGCGCCAGCACCAGCATGGCCGCGCCCGAGGCTCCGCCCAACTGCAGGCTGTGCGCATAGCGGGGTTGCAGGGCAAAGCGCTCGCTGAACAGGGTGGACAGCATCAGGTGCGGCAGCGTGGTGGCGTAGCCGCAGAGCAGGCCGTCGATGTCGCTGCGGCGCAGCTGTGCGCCAGCCAGCGCCTGGGCGGCGGCGCGGGCCATCAGGTCCAGGGCGCTGTGCCCCTCGTGCCGGCCAAAGGGCGTGTTGCCCACGGCGCGGATGTAGGCGGTGGTGGGGTGTGCTGTGTGGGTCATGCGGCAGCGGCCTTGGTGCGGCGCACCGTGGTGGGCGTGGGGCGCTCGGGGCGCAGGGCCTCGGCCCAGCGCACCTGGCACACCGTGGCTTCGCGGCGCAGGGCTTGGGCCAGGGCGGCTTCGCGGGTGAGGATGCGGTCGCTCAGCGCGGCGATGCTCAGGGCGGCCACGGGCCGGCCGTCGGGGTCGAAAATCGGAGTGGCGATGCCACCCATGCGCTCCACCACCACGTCGAGCAGCACCACGTGGCCGCGCTCGCGCGCCTGGGCAATGTGCTCTTGCAGCAGGGCCATGGTGATGCGCGGGTAGCGCGCGGGCAGTTGCGTGGCCAGTATCTCCAGCGCCGCCTCGCGCTCGGCATCGGGCATGAAGGCCAGCAGCGCCAGGCTGCCCGCCCCGGCCCCCAGCGGCCGGCGGCTGCCCACGCGCAGGTAGTTGGCGCGGATGGGGTAGGTGCCTTCTTCCACGGCAATGCACAGCGACTCCACGCCGCTGGGGATGGAGAGCACGGCGCTGTCCTCGAACAGGCCGGTCAGCCGCAGCAGGCTGGGCTGGGCCAGCTGGCGTGGATCGAAGCGGCGCAGCGCGGCCGCGCCCAGCACCATGAGTTCGGGGCCCAGCGAGAACTGCTTGCTCTGCGCATCGCGCGCCACGAAACCATCGCGCGCCATGGCATCGAGCAGGCGCAGCGCGGTGGCTTTGTCCAGGCCGGCGGCGGCGGCAATGTCGGTCAGCCGGGTGCTGCCGCCTTCGGACATGACGCGCAGCACGCGCATGGCACGCTCGACCGAGGAGGTGCTGGCGCCGTGCGGGTCGCGGGTGACGACGGATCGGGGGCGTTTTGCGGCAGGGGGCATGGCAGCTTTTCTTGTTTCTTGGAATGAAACGATGCGACTGCCTGCAATCTAGGGATTGCCGATCCTCCCGTCAAAGCCTTGCTTCAAAGTTTTGGTGGGTAAAACTTTCACAGAGGCGGGCGCGGGTTAACCCTGTGCGCGGGGTGCCTGGAATGCGGCGCCCGCGGCCTGGTGCATCACCCCACCGGTCGCTTGAGGACGAAGCCGCGTTCCGTATCTCCGTTGAAGCCCAGCTTCTCGTACAGGCGATGGGCTTGTGGGCGCTGGGCACCCGACAGCAACACCACCTTGCAGCAGCCAAGGCGCCATGCCTCGCCCACGGCAAACGCCAGGCAAGCCTCGGCCAGACCCTGGCGGCGGGCCGCCGAGGCGGTGACCACGTGCTCGATGAAGCCGATGGGGCGCCCTTCGCTGGCCAGATTGGCCACCAGTGCCAGCATGCAGGTGGCGGCTACCTGGCCTTCGTGCTCGCACACGGCGACGAGGGAGTGGGGGCTGTCGTGGACCTGGTTCCACAGCACCAGGGCCCGGTCGGGGGGCAGCGGTGGGTCGTGCGGCCGCAACTCGCGGTACAGGGCGAGCACGGCGTCTTTGTCGGATGCGACAGCGCGGCGGGCGATCATGGGGGGCTCCTGGTGGGCTGGCTGCCCGACTGTAGTGGCTGGGGCGTGCCATCATCCGCGCATCTCCGAAAAGCGGCCATGGCGCATTCCCACTTCCAGCTTCCCTTTCGCAACGTGCAACTGCACGGAACCACCACCCACAGCCCGTCCCACAGCGCGCCGCGCACCCTGGCCCTGCATGGCGGCGGCGCCTCGTCGCGCCTGGGGTACCAGCCCCTGCTGGACTTGCTGGCCGGGCACGGCCACGCCAGTGTGGCCTTTGACTTTGCCGGGCAGGGCGAGAGCATGGGCCGCATGGCCGATTCGGGCCTGCGCGACCGGGCGCAGCAAGCGCTGGCGGTGGTGGATTTTCTCGGCATGCGCCGGCCGGTGTCGCTCATCGCCTCCAGCATGGGCGGGCACATCGCATGCTCGCTGATCGACGCGCTGGCGCCGCCTGCGCTGGTGCTCTACTGCCCGGCCGCGTATGAGGCTGCGGCGCTGGACGTGCCCTTCGGCCCCGCGTTCCAGCAGGTGATCCGCGCGACGAGCGACTTTGCTTCGTCACCCGCCTTCGATGCGCTCGAACGCTTCGAAGGCCGCCTGCTGCTGGTGCTGGGGGCCGAGGATGCGGTGATCCCCCGGCAGGTGGAGGATGGATATTGCAGCCGCGCGCGCAAGGCCAAGAGTGTCGAGGTGCTGCGCCTGGAGGGGGCGGGCCACCATCTGCATGCCTGGCTCAAGGAGCGGCCGGCGGAGTTCGACCGGGTGGCGCAGCGCGTGCGGGTCACACTGCAGGGGCTTGGCTGACGGGTGTGCTGCCCCGCAAATTCCCGTCAACGGCTTCGGCTTAGCACCCCTGCCGCGAAAACGTCCACCATGCGGTCGATGTGCTGCTCCAGCGGCAGCCGTGCGAACCACGGGTCGTCGCCCAGCGTGATGCGCAGCGAGGTCGCGCCGTGCAGCGCCTCCCACACCAGCTGGGCCGTGGTTTCGATGTCGGCCTGCGCGGGCGGCGGGCCGCCCGCCTCGCGCAGCAGGCCGTCGGCCAGCGTGCGTGCCAGGGCATAGGCGTCCTCGCTCGGGTTGCCGAACTCGATCGATGAGTCTTCCACCGGCGAGGCGGGCCGGGCTTCCATGAACATCAGCCGGTAGGACTGCGGGTGCGCCACGCCGAAGGCCGCGTAGGCACGCGCGACCTTGCGCAGCGCGTCGCGCGCGTCGCTGGCCTGCGCCAGTGCCTGCTGCAGGTGGCGCGAAAAGCGCTTGAGGTCGTCGTCCACCGCCTGGGCGATCAAGGCCGCCTTGTCGGGAAACAGCGCGTAGACCACCGTGGTGGACACCCCCACCACCTCGGCCACGGCACGCATCGTGACGGCCTGCGCACCGCCCTTGCGCAGCAGCTTGCGCGCGGCGGCCAGCAGGTCGCGCCGGCGTGCCTGCATTTCCGTGTCGCGGCGGCTCGCACGCGGCGGGGCGGGAGGGGCCTCGCCCTGCACAGGGTCGGGAGAACTTGTCATGCGGCCGATTGTGCAATGTGCGCTCTCGCCCCGCGGGGATATCCCTTGCGGGCTGGGCTGGCAATCGCAAGCAACGGGAAAGACACGGGGGTGTAAACCCCTAAATAAAACAGTGTTTTTTTTGAGATCATTGTTTTTCAATTGATCCAAACCATGTTTTTTCGCCTTCCGCTTTCTGTGTTCCCGGCCTGCCGGGGTGCGCTGGCCGCGGCCTTTGCGCTGGCCCTGGCCGGCTGCGGGGGGCCTGCCGCTCCGGGCCCCGCGGACGAGGCCCGCGCGGCCCAGTTGCGCCCGCACGATGCGGCGCTGGCCGAGAAGTACGAGCGCTCGTGCATGGTGTGCCACACGCAGGCCGCGGCCCAGGCCCCGCTGACGGGTTTTGCGCCCGCCTGGCGGCCGCGCCTGAAGCAGGGCATGGACACCCTCGTGCGCCACGCAGAGCAGGGCCTGGGCGGCATGCCGGCGCGCGGGCTGTGTGCCGATTGCACGGCGAACGATCTGCGCGCGCTGATCCAGTTCATGGCCCAGTAGCCCTTCCCCCTCAGCTCCCCTCCTTGCCCATGACACATCCCCTCGATTCCCTGCGCCGGCGCGGCGCCGCCTCGCGCCGTTTGCTGCTGCGTGCGGGCGCCGGCGGCGCCTTGGGTGCGGCCTTGTGGCCCGGCCTGGCGCGCGCCCAGGCGCCCGCTGCCGCCGCTGCGGGCGCCTCTGCGCCCCTGGCTGCGCCCGCCCCCTGGCGCAACTGGTCGGGCTTGCAGCAATGCCAGCCCCGGCGCCACTTCGTGCCGGCCAACGAGGCCGAGCTGGCCCAGGCCCTGCGCGATGCCCCCGCGGGCACCACGCTGCGCAGCGTGGGCGCGGGCCATTCGTTTACGCCGCTGGTGCCCACCGACCAGTGGCTGGTGTCGCTCGACCGCCTCTCGGGCGTGGCGCGTGCACCGGTGGCGGGGGCCGTGCTGGTACAGGGCGGGACGCGCCTTTCCGTGGTGTCGCGCCAGCTCGACACGCTGGGCCTGGCCTTGCCCAACCTGCCCGACATCGACGTGCAGAGCTACGCCGGGGCCATCAGCACCGGGACGCACGGCACGGGGCGCGAGCTGCCCGCGCTGCACGCCGAGGTGCAGGCGCTGCGCCTGGTCACGGCGCGCGGCGAGGTGGTCGAATGCAGCGCCAGCAAGAACCCCGAGCTGCTGGCGGCCGCGCGCGTGTCGCTGGGCAGCCTGGGCGTCATCACCCAGGCCCAGGTGCGTGTGGTGCCCGCCTACAACCTGCATCGCCATGTCTGGCTGGAGCCCGCGATGCAACTGCTGGAGCGGGCGCCCGAACTGGCGCGCAAGCACCGCAACTTCGAGTTCTATTACCTGCCCTTCACCGGCTATGCGGCGGGCATCACGCACGACGTGGACACCAGCGCCGAGGTGCTCACCGTGCAGGCGGCGGACGAGGACATCCTGCGCGACCTGCGCCGCCTGCGCGACTGGCTGGGCTTTTCGCCCGCGCTGCGGCGCAGGGTGGCGGGCTGGCTGATCGACCCGAACCAGACCGAGGACGCGCGCAACCGCGCCTGGCGCCTGCTGGCCACGCAGCGGCCCACGCGGTTCAACGAGACCGAGTACCACGTGCCGGCCGGGGCGGGCCTGGCCTGCGTGAAGGAGGTGATCGCCGCGCTGGAAAAGCGCAGCGAGGTGTTCTTTCCGCTCGAGTTCCGCTTCGTCGCCGCCGACGACGCCTGGCTCAGCCCTTTCTACCAGCGCGCCAGCTGCTCCATCGCCGTGCACGCGGCGGCCGATGAGGCGCACGACTACCTGCTCAGCGAGATCGGCCCGATCTTCCAGCGCCATGGCGGCCGCCCGCACTGGGGCAAGCTGCACGGCCTGGGCGCGGCGCAGCTGGCCGCGCTGTACCCGCGTTTCAAGGACTTCCAGGCGCTGCGCCGGGACATGGACCCCGAGGGGCGTCTGCTCAATCCGCACCTGCGCAGCTTGTTGGGAGTCACGGCATGATCAGCACCACCCGCCGCAAATGGCTCATCGGCACGGGCGTTGTCGCCGTGGCCGCCATGGCGATGCGCCCGTCGGAGCGCGGCGCGCCGCACGACGCGTACTTCGCAGCGCTGGCGCGCGCGCTGCGCCGCTCCGGCCGCGCGACCGATGCCACCACCCCGGTGCTGGTGATCGACCGTGACCGCCTGCAGGCCAATCTGCGCCAGGTGCTGGCCCTCAAGGCGCAGGCCATGCCGCTGCGTGTGGTGGCCAAGTCGCTGCCGTCGCTGCCGCTGCTGGAGCTGATCACGCGCGAGGCCGGCACCACGCGGCAGATGGTCTTCAACCTGCCTTATCTGCTGCGCCTGGCCGCCGACATGCCCAGCCACGACCTGCTGCTGGGCAAGCCCCTGCCGGTGGGCGCGGCGCAGGCGTTCTACCAGCAGCATGTGCGCGGCGTGTTCGACCCGGGCCGCCAGCTGCAATGGCTGGTCGACACCCCCGCGCGCCTGGCCGAATACCGCCAGCTGGCGCGCGCGCTGGGCCAGCCGCTGCGCGTCAACCTGGAGATCGACGTGGGCCTGCACCGGGGCGGCTTCGCCAGCGCCGAGGCCCTGGGCGCCGCCCTGGCGCTGCTGCGCGAGGAGCCGTTGCTGCAGTTCAGCGGCATGATGGGCTACGACCCGCACATCAGCGCCATCCCTGACCTGCCTGGCGCGCGCAGCCGCGCGCAAGCGCACGCCACCAAGGTCTACACGGACTACAAGGCGCAGGCCCAGGCGGCGCTGGCCCAGGTGGCCCGGGCCGATGCGGCAACGCCCCTGACCTGGAATGCCGCCGGGTCGCCCACCTTCCACCTGCACGACGGCAGCGGCGCGGCCAACGAGGTCAGCATCGGCTCGGCCTTCGTCAAGCCGACGGAATTCGACCTTGCGCACCTGGCGGCATGCGAGGCTGCCTGTTTCATCGCCACCCCCGTGCTCAAGAGCGGCGCCTTCGAGCTGCCCACGGGGGTGGAGTGGCTGGGCGGGCTCGCCAAGGCGTGGGACCGCAACCAGCGCCATGGCGTGTTCCTCTATGGCGGGCAGTGGCGCGCCGACCCGGTATCGCCCGCCGGCCTGGCCACCAGCGGCCTGTACGGGCAGTCGCCCAACCAGCAGGTGCTGGTCGGTTCGGGGCGGCAGGCGCTGTCGCCGGGTGACACCGTGTTCCTGCGCCCGCACAAGAGCGAGGCGATGCTGCAGCAGTTCGGCGACATCGCCGTCGTCGCGGGGGGCGAGGTGGTCGGGCACTGGCCGGTGCTGCTGCCCATGCCCTGAATCCGTTCCCGCTTCGCCTTTTCCCCAACCCCTCCAGATACCGATACACAACAAAGGAGACAACATGCGATACCCCCTCACCCTGGCTGCCTGCCTGGCCGCGTGCGTGGCCCTGCCCACGCACGCGGCCAACGCAAGGGATGCCCATGGCACCTGGCTCAGCGCCGACCAGGGCGCCATCATCGAGTTCAAGGAGTGCGCCGACGCAGCTGGCGTGCTGTGCGGGCAGATCGTCTGGGACAAGGACGCGGGCACCGCGGCGGATGCCTGCGGTGTGCGCATCGCCCGGCTCAAGCGCTGGGACGGCGAAGCCTGGCGTGAGGGCTGGGTGCACGACCCGCGCAGCAAGAAAAACTACAAGGGCGTGCTGCGCGCACAGGGCGACAAGCTCAGCCTGCGCGCCTTCGTGGGGGTCGAGGTGCTGGGCGAGACCGAGGAGATGACCCGCACCGCCGCCCCAGCCCAGCCCTGCCCGCAACGCTGACCCACCCCGAGGAGACTTCCATGCAGAACACCCCCCGCCTGTGGATCCTGGCAGCGCTTGCGGGCGCCAGCGCACTGGCCCAGGCCCAGATGCCCGCCGCGCCAACCCCGGCCGACGACGAGCCCGAGATCGCCAGCTACAGCATCAACACCACCCTGAAGTTCTCCAGCGACCGCAAGACGCGTGGCATTTCCGATAGCTTCGGGCGGCCCGGCGCGGAGCTGACGGTGGAATTCGCGCACGAGTCCGGCCTGATCGGCCAGTTCCAGGTTGGCAGCATCAGCCGCGTGAACTACCCCGACAGCAACCGCCTCAACCCCATGCTGGCCGTGGGCTGGCGCGGCGGCGACCCGCGCGCGCTGCACTATGGCGTGGCCGCGGCGCGCGAGTGGTTCCCCCGGGCCAGGGTGGCCGGCGCCCCCACGGGCTTCGATGAGAACCTCGAACCCACCGGCGTGGCCAACACGGGCTTTCACACCAGCTACCTGGTGGGCGAGCTGGGCTGGGGCTACCTCACCGCGCGCTACCTGCATGTGGTGAGCAGGGATTTCCGGGGGGCCAACACTTCCACCATCTGCCCCAGCTACCTGGCCAGCGACATGGCGGCAGCCATGGACTGCTACGGCCAGGGCATGCGCCACAGCCGGGGTACACAGCTGCTCGATCTCGACCTGGCCTACCCGATCAACGGCAGCACCAAGCTCATCGGCCACCTGGGCTGGCAGAAGGTGCGCCACTTCCGCGGCATGGACACGGTGGACTACCGGCTGGGCCTGGAGCACACGCGCTGGGGCTTCATCTTCGGCGCCGAGGCGGCGGGCGCCACGGTGCGCGACAGCGCGCCCTTCGTGGCCGTGGACGCGAGCGGCACCGCGCGGCGCATGGACAAGACCCGGTTGATCCTCAGCATCGCCAAACGCTTCTGAGCATGAACGCCGGGCAGACCTGCATCGCACCCGACGGCGTGCTGCTGCCCGCCGGGCAGAACGCACACCAGGGCCTATGGCGCCCCGGTGCGCGCCCGCCAGCGCAGGGTGCAGGCCATTGCCAGCGCCGCCAGCACCACGCACAGCGCCGCGGCCGGCCAGCCATGGTGGTCCACCACATTGCCCACCAGCAGCGGGCCCAGGGCCTGGCCCAGGTTGCTGCCCTGCATGAGCAGGCCCACGGCCAGCGCGGCGTGGGCGGGCGTGGCCGTCACCTGCGGTACCGATGACAGCAGGCTGGAAGGGACCAGCCCGCCCATGGCCGAGAACACCAGGCACAGCGCAAAGGCGGCCCAAGGGGGCAGCACGGGCAGGAAGATGCCCAGCGCGCACAGCGCCATCGCGGTGGCCGCGGCCATGCCCAGCACGGTGCGGCCAAGCCGCGGCAGGAGCGCGCCGGCAGCCAGGTTGCCCACGATGTTGGCCGCGCTGGCCAGCGCCGCGAGCAGGCCCACCGTGCCGGCGCCCACCTGCATGCGCTGCTGCAGCAGCACCGGCAGAAAGCTGAACAGGGCAAAGAACATCAGGCTGTAGAGCAGGAAGGTGGTGGCCAGGGCCAGCGCGGGGCCGCGCCCCACCTCGGCAATGCGTGCGCGCGGCCCGGCCGCTGCGCCCTGTGCATCCGTGGTGCCGGGCACGGCCCGCAGCACCAGCGCCGCGATGAGGCCCGAGCCCAGCGCTGCCGCCATCCACAGGCTGCGCCAGCCGCCGAACCACGGCCCGGTGAGCATGGCCAGTGCGATGCCGGTGGGCATGAAGCAGCTCCACAGTGCCATGGCGC
The DNA here is from genome assembly GCF_058783375.1 of Acidovorax sp. FW305-C-20-28. NCBI lineage: Bacteria > Pseudomonadati > Pseudomonadota > Betaproteobacteria > Burkholderiales > Comamonadaceae > Acidovorax > Acidovorax sp. FW305-C-20-28. The sequence continues at coordinate 52,448 of NZ_JBYSYM010000024.1, forward strand.
GGCTGCGGTCGGCGGCCTGCACCTGCCGGGCCAGCACGGTGGGCCCGGCCACGGTGATGAGCACAAAGCCCAGCCCTTCGATTACGCGCGAGGCGAGCAGCACGGCGTAGCTGCCGGAAGATACTGCCAGCAAGGCGCCCAGCAGCGTGGCCACGAGGCCCAGTACCAGCATGCGGCGCGCGCCCGCACGGGCCACCACCGACCCCGCGAGCACGCCGCCGACCGCGCCCAGCATGGCAAAGGTGCCGCCCAGGGCGCCCAGCATGGACAGGCTGAGCCCCAGGCCGGCCTGCAGCTGGGGGCCGGCAATGGCCACCTTGCCCAGGTGGAAGGACGAGGCCACCCCTGCAGCCACCACCACGGCCACGGTGCGCCAGTCGGTGGCCGTGGTGGTGGCCGCAGGGGTGGCGGGGGTATCGGTCAGAACGGAGGCCCTGGTCATGGCGTGCTGGTCTCGGGAAGGTCAGGAATGGCCGCAAGTATGGTCAATGCCATTGATCTACGGAAGCCCTAAAATTTCGAGCCAGTCGATCTATTGGATCGATCAAGTCATCCGCCATGCTCGACGCCCTCACCCTCGACCAGATCCGCATGTTCGTCACCGTGGCAGAGGCCGGCAGCTTTCGCGCGGGCGCTTCGCGTCTGCTGCGCGCGCAGTCGGCCGTGAGCCATGCCATTGCCAACCTGGAGACCCAGCTGGGCGTGGCCGTGTTCGACCGCAGCGGGCACCGGCCCACGCTCACGCCGGCAGGCAACGCGCTGCTGGAGGATGCGCGCGCCGTGCTGCTCAAGGTGGACTTTCTGCGGGCGCGGGCCCGGGGCCTGGGCGAGGGCGTGGAGACCGAACTGGCGCTGATGGTGGACACGCTCTACCCGCTGCCCCTGGCGGCGGCCGCGCTGGGCGCGCTGCGCGCGGCCCTGCCATCGGTACGGTTGCGCATGGCAACGGCGCCACTGGGTGGCACACTGCAGGCGCTGCGCGACGAGGCCTGCGACCTGGCCATCATGGCGGGTGAGGATTTTCGCGACCCGCGCATCGAGACCGAGGCGCTGCAGGCCGTGCCCATCGTCGCGGTGGCCTCTGTGGCCCATCCCTTGGCCCGGCGGCGTGGCAAGGCCGGGGCTCTCACGGGCGCGGACCTGGCCGACCACCTGCAGATCGTGCTGGAAGACCCGAGCGACCTGTCGGAGGGGCGCGACTTCGGCGTGCTCTCGCCCCAGACCCTGCGCGTGGGCACGCAGGACGCCAAGCGCGCACTGATCCTGGCCGGCGTGGGCTGGGGACGCCTGCCGCAATGGGCCGTGGAGCGCGAGCTGGCCGAGGGGCAACTGCGGCCCCTGCCCGCCACCGCGCTGGGCCCGCAGGGCGTGGCGCAGATGCAGACCTATCTGGCCTGGCGCACGGACCGGGCCCTGGGGGTGGCGGCGCTGGCGTTGCGGGAGGTGTTGCACCGGTTGGCAGAGGCTCCGGTTGCAAGAGGACACCAGGGTACCAGGGGCAAAGCGCGGTAGGTGCGTGCCAGCCGAATCCTGTTTCTTCGGGCGCGCCTGAAGTCGTCGTCGACCTGTGGACCTGTCTCAACCGGAGCCTCTGTTGCGAGCGGGGCGACGAAGCCAGAGCATGCAGGCGCCGCCGGTCAGCAGGGTGGCGACGCTTACCATGTGGCTCTGGAAGACAAGGGCCATGGCGCCCAGTACAAAGCCCGCACTGAGCGGCAGGGTCGCTTCATGCCGGCTTTCCGCCCACAGGGCAAACAGTACGGAGCAGGCCGCGAACCAGCATGAATGCACTGCCAGCCAATATGCCAAAAGGGTGTCGGTGAGTACCAAGCGGCCTGGATTGCTCCATTCTGGATAAGAAGCATGGTTTGGCGGGCGGACCAAGCCCTGCTGATCGAACCACTGCAAAACGTACCCGACTACTGCGCCTTGGATGCTGTTGAAATGCTGCTCGGTGACGGCCAGAACAATGGCTGCCGCTGCAAAGAGGCATGAAATCACACCGAAGCGAATGCCGTGGCGGTTCATCGAACTGGCGGGGATTGGAGCACAGGGCCGGTCGCTGTTGTCAGGTCGGCACCAGCCGCCCGAACGCCCAGGTCTTGCAGCGCTCGTAGAAAGGCTCGCCACCCCAGGCCCGCCAGTAGGCTGCCTCGGGGCCGTTGGTCCCCGGGGCCCGGCCCATGAGTTCGGTGGTGCGTTTCTTGTCCTGGGCCAGGCAGGCCATGGCAGCGTGCTGGACCAGATCGGTAGCGCTGGAGCGGTGCTTGACAAGGTCGTTGAGCGCCGTGTCCATGGTGGCCCAGTCGGTTACCCCGGGCTTGAAGGGCGTCAGCCGCAGGGCCGGTGCGTGGAAGAAGGCCGAGAGGTAGACCACGGCATGCATGCCCTTGCCCCGGGTCTTGCCTGTGCGCTGCACGGCCAGGTCCGCCAGTTCGCGCAGCTGGGGCAGGGCGTCCGTGCTTTTGAGGTCGAGCGCGGCCACCACTTCCTCAAAGAACATTTCGCCGGGCTCGGACATGGCGGGCAGGTGGGCCTTGACGTGTGCCAGCGTCTGCGCGGGTGTGGCACCGCCCATGGTCTGCAAGGCAATATAGGTGGAGTTCCAGATTGGATCCTTGCGGCCTGGCCCTTTGACCCTGTCGAGCGCCTGGAGGGCTTCGGTGGTCTGACGCTCTTGGGCCGCCCAGTCGCGGTTGGCGGAGGCATCGCGCACCGCCAGCCGGCCCAGGAAGATGGCGGCCGGCACACTGGCGGGCGAGGCCTGCACCCATTGCCGGGCCACTCCCCAGGCGGCCATTGCTTCGGGTGTCTGGCCTCCCACACCGCCGCTGCCGGCCCGCAGGGCGCTGAAGAAGGACTCTGCGCCATCGCGGCTGGAGTTGGCTGCGGGCTGTTGCACCGCCGCGGCGTACAGGCTTTCGACCTGGGTGAATTCCTGGCGCTGCAGGCGCGCGTAGGCGTCCATGTAGTCGCGAAAGGTCGGCTGGGCCAGGCTTGCGCCGGCAGTGCCGAGCAGGAGGGGCAGGGCAATGGCTGCCGCCAGCGATGCGCGCTGCATCACGAGGCGTTGCCCTGCGACCAGCTCTTGCACCGCACGTATTCGTTGCGGCCTTCCCAGGCGTCGGGCACCAGGTCCTGGCCGATGCGCTGCAGCACTTCGGCCGTGGTCTTCTTGTCCTGTGCGGCCACGCAGGCCAGGCGCGCGTAAGAGTTGAGGTTGAAGTTGTCGGGGTAACGCTTGATCAGGTCCTCGAAGCCGGCGCGGATGCGCGGCCAATCGACGTCGGGGCGGGTGAAGACCGCGGCGCCCTGGTGGTTCAGGCCGTAGTAGACATTCCAGTAGATGCGGGCGTAGAAGGTCTGGCCTTGCTCGGCCTTGGTGTTCTCCACGGCCTGGGCCGCCAGGTCGGCAATCGCCTTGTAGCTGCCACCCCACTGCGGCAGCAGGCTTTCCGAGATGGTGAAGTAGATGTCGTGGTTCCTGGGGAAGGCAGCCATCGCGTCCTGCGCCAGCTTGGCATAGTCCTGGCGGCTCGCCTGGCCATACTGGGCATAGGTCAGCAGTTCGGCCCACCAGTTGGGGTCCTTGCGGCCGTGCTCGGCACTGGCGAACAGGGCGCGCAGGGCCTGGTGGTTGAGCTCCTGGAACTTTTTCATGTCCTCGTCGCGCACCGTGTTGGCATAGCCACCGCCGCGGTAGGCCCAGGCCTGCTTGCTGTAGGCGGTGGCCAGGGTCATGGCCGCCAGGGTGGACTGGGGGTTCTGCTTGAGCCAGGTCTGGGCCCGTTGCTGGTGTTCGGCCCAGAAGGCGTCGTTCACGCGCGGGCAGGGTTCCTTGGCGCAGGCTGGCAAGGGCGAGGCACCGCCGAATCCGCTGGCAATGGAGCGCACCATCCGGTTGGCGCGGTAGACACCGGACGGCAGGCGTGCATCTTCACGCAGCGCCTTGGTGTACCAGGCATCGAGCTTGGCAAAGTCACTCGAAGAGTAGTTCTTGGCGAACAGCGCGATGATTTCACCGCGCTCGTCGGCATCGCCTGCGTAGGCGGTACCCCATGGGGTGGCGAACAATGGCAGCGCCAGGGCAACCGCGGCTGCCCAGCGTGGGGTGAACTTCCTCATGATTCCCTCTCTCTTTTTGAGGGAGGGAATTTACACGGATTTGGTGTCGCGCGTTTCAAGGCCTTGGTGCGTTCACCGCAGCGCAAACCCCGCCCCCTTGAGCGCCTCCACCAGCCGGTGCCGGCCTTTGAGCGAATCGGCATTGGCCAGGCGCTGCAGCACCAAGTCGCTCCAGTCCACCTCGGGCAGGCCTTCGCTGGCCTGGAAGTCGCGCAACTGGGCGTCGTAGTCACCGATCTCCGCTTTCAGGTCCTGCGGGGCGGTATAGCGCTCGTGGTGCAGCACGCTGGCCTGGGGCAGGCGCGGCTTGATGGCGGCGGGGCGGGCCGGGTCGGGGTGGCCTACGACCAGGCCGAACACGGGGAACACGCCGGCCGGGGTGCTCACCACCTGGGCGACGGCCTCGGGCTGGTTGCGCAGGGCGCCGATGTAGACGGTGCCCAGGCCCAGGGCCTCGGCGGCGACGACCGCGTTCTGCGCGGCCAGGGCGGCGTCGATCACGGCCATCAAATAGGTATCCAGATAGGGCAGGCCGTCGGCGGGGCGGTCCTTGTATTGGGATATGCGCGCGATGCGCGAGAGGTCGGCCAGCCAGACCAGGATCAGGGGCGCGGTCCTGATGTGCGCCTGGTTGCCGGCGAGTTCGGCCAGGCGGTCGCGGCTGTGCTGGCTGTGCACGGCGACCACGCTCCAGGTCTGCAGGTTGGAGCTGCTGGGGGCCGACTGGGCGGCAGCCACCAGCGTCTGCACGGTATCAGGCGGCAGCGCGTCGGGCAGAAAGTTGCGCACCGAGCGGTGCGAGAGGATGTGCTCGACCACGGGGTGGTGGGGCACGGGCCAGGCGGCGGCCTGGGCGCCATAGCGGGCTTGCAGGTAGGTGGGGGTGTAGGTCATTGCGGCAGAAAAAAATGGGGCAGTGGAGAACGGCTTCGACCAAGTTAGCACCGCCCGGCCTGCCGTGAAGCATGAAAGCCGCATATGGCTATGCGTGGCGGTGATATGGGGTCGTGTGCCGGGTGATCGGGGGCGTGCCCTGGCGGCCTTCCGCATTGCCATGACAATAGCCCCATGTCCGAAGACGAAGAAGCACAGAGAGCCCATTCCGAAGAACTGCTGGCCCAGGTGGCGGCGCTGCCGCCGCTGCCCGGCGTGTACCGCTATTTCGACGCGCAGGACGCGCTGCTCTACGTGGGCAAGGCGCGGCACCTCAAGCGCCGGGTGTCGAGCTACTTCACCAAGAACCATGGCGGCACGCGCATCGGCCACATGGTGAGCAAGATCGTGCGCATGGAGACCACGGTGGTGCGCTCCGAGGCCGAGGCGCTGCTGCTGGAAAACAACCTGATCAAGACGCTGAACCCCAAGTTCAACATCCTGTTCCGCGACGATAAGAGTTATCCCTACCTCAAGATCACGGGCACGCCCGGGCCGGTGGCGGGGCAGGGCGGTTCGCCCTCGCAGGTGTTTCCGCGCATGGCCTACTACCGGGGCTCGGTGGACAAGAAGCACCGCTATTTCGGCCCCTACCCGAGTGCCTGGGCGGTGAAGGAGTCGATCCAGCTGCTGCAGAAGGTGTTTCGCCTGCGCACCTGTGAAGACACGGTGTTCGCCAACCGCACGCGGCCCTGCCTGCTGTTCCAGATCAAGCGCTGCTCGGGCCCTTGCGTGGACCTGGTCTCGCCCGAGGCCTATGCGGCCGACGTGCAGCACGCCGAGGCGCTGCTGCGCGGCGAGACGCAGGAGGTGCTCAAGGCCATGGAGGTGCGCATGATGGCGCACTCGGACAAGCTCGAGTTCGAGCAGGCGGCCGATGTGCGCAACCAGATGCAGGCGCTGTCGCGCGTGCTGCACCAGCAGTCCATCGAGACCGCGGACGACAAGGACGTGGACATCCTGGCCGTGCGCGTGCAGGGCGGCCGCGCCTGCGTGAACCTGGCCATGGTGCGCGGCGGGCGCCACCTGGGGGACCGGCCCTACTTCCCCGTGCATGTGGAAGATGCCGCGGCCATCCATGAAGAAGAAGTGGAAGAGGGCGATGCCGCACCCGCCGCCACGCCTGCGCGCCGCGTGGAGGCGCTGGTGCTCGAAGCCTTCATCGCCCAGCACTACATCGGCGTGCCCGTGCCGCCGGTGCTGGTGTGCAGCGAGCCGGTGGACAAGGCGCTGCTCGAAGCCCTGGGTGAGCAGACCGGCACGCGGGTGAATGCCATCCACCAGCCGCGCGAGCAGCGCCGCGCCTGGCTGGACATGGCGCAAAAGAACGCCGACCTGCAACTGGCCCGGCTGCTGGCCGAAGAGGGCTCGCAGCAGGCGCGCACGCGCGCCCTGGCCGAGGCGCTGGACCTGCCGCCCGAGGACCTGGACCAGCTCACCATCGAGTGCTTCGACATCTCGCACACGGCGGGCGAATCAACCCAGGCCTCGTGCGTGGTGTTCCACCACCACAAGATGCAGAGCAGCGAGTACCGCCGCTACAAGATAGAAGGCATCACCGGCGGCGACGACTATGCCGCCATGCGCCAGGTGCTCACACGCCGCTACAGCAAGGTGGTGGAGGCCGCGCGCGAGGCCGGCGGCATCGACTTCGCGGCCGCCCCGCCGCCCGATGTCGCCCATGCCGAAGGCGCGGTCAAGCCCAAGGGCGTGGCGCGCCTGCCCGACCTGGTGCTGATCGACGGCGGCAAGGGCCAGGTGGGCGTGGCACGCGAGGTGTTCACCGCGCTGGGCCTGGACCTCACGCGCATCGTGGGCGTGGAAAAGGGCGAGGGCCGCAAGGTGGGCCTTGAAGAACTGGTGTTTGCCGATGGCCGCGAGAAGGTCTACCTGGGCAAGGACTCGGCCGCGCTGATGCTGGTGGCCCAGATCCGCGACGAGGCGCACCGCTTTGCCATCACCGGCATGCGCGCGGCGCGCGCCAAGGTGCGCGTGGGCGGCGGCCAGCTGGAGGAAATCCCCGGCGTGGGCCCCAAGAAGCGCGCGCGCCTGCTGCAGCGCTTTGGCGGCGTGCGCGGTGTGGCCAGCGCGAGTGTGGAAGACCTGGCGACGGTGGACGGGATCTCGCGCGACCTGGCCGAGGAAATCTACCGGGCCCTTCGCTGATCCGGACGAGGTGCGGGGCTGTCTGGAGGCCGCGCACCATTCCAGAGTCGGGGGGTATCCCCGGTGGTGCACAATCGCGCCCATGTTCTGGACCATCCCCACCTTGATGACGTGGACGCGCATCGTCGCGATACCTTTGATCGTGGGGGTGTTCTATGCGCCGCTGGAGCCGGCCACGCGCAACCTGATCGCCACGGTGATGTTCGTGGTGTTCGCCGCCACCGACTGGCTCGATGGCTACCTGGCGCGCAAGCTCAACCAGACCTCATCGTTCGGGGCCTTCCTGGACCCGGTGGCCGACAAGTTCCTGGTGTGCGCCTCGCTGCTGGTGCTGGTGCACCTGCAGCGCGCCGACGTGTTCGTGGCGCTGATCATCATCGGGCGCGAGATCGCCATCTCGGCACTGCGCGAATGGATGGCGCAGATCGGCGCGAGCAAGAGCGTGGCCGTGCACATGATCGGCAAGGTCAAGACCACGGTGCAGATGATCGCCATCCCCTTCCTGCTGTACGACGGGCGCCTCCTTGGCGTGGTCGACACGGGCGTGTGGGGCACCTGGCTGATCTGGGCCTCGGCCGTGCTCACCGTGTGGTCGATGGTGTACTACCTGCAAAAGGCCCTGCCCGAGATTCGCGCCCGTGTGAAGTGAGTTTTTCGTCTATCCGAAATCGCGAATCGGCATGGCCTTGTGCGGGCCCATGCCCCGTTGTGGGGCACGCTCCGTGGCCCTGCTGATGGGCGCGGCGGCTGTCAATCGGGAATCGCGCGCATACGGCGCGTTTGAGACAAAACCGCGCCGCAAGCCCGGACGGGGTGTGAAATACGACTAGAATTCATCCCATCGCTGTGGCAATGCAGCGTGTTGTATTGACACCTTGAAAGTCGATGGCTTTAATCTGATGCAGCAGCCCCTGCTGTGTACGCCAGTCATTCCCCCGTCTGCAGACACCCGGCCTTCACAGGCTGTGACTTCTGACGTGTGAAGACCAGATACCCAAGACATACTTCTTCATCAACGCTTTTCCCGAGAGGCTTCTTGTGAACAAAACTGAACTGATCGAGCACATCGCTAACAACGCCGACATCTCCAAGGCCGCTGCAGCGCGTGCCCTGGAATCCACGATCGAGGCCGTCAAGAAGACCCTGAAGAAGGGCGGTACCGTTTCGCTCGTCGGTTTTGGCACCTTTGCCGTGGGCAAGCGCGCTGCCCGTACCGGCCGTAATCCCCGTACGGGCGATACGATCAAGATCAAAGCTGCTAAAGTGCCGAAGTTTCGTCCAGGCAAGGCTCTGAAAGACGCCTTGAACTGAAGACACGTTTGTTGTTGAGGCGGGGTCCTTAGCTCAGTTGGTAGAGCGGCTCCTTTACACGGAGTAGGTCGGCGGTTCGAGACCGTCAGGACCCACCACCACCGAACACGAAGGCGAACGCAAGTTCGCCTTTTTGTTTTTTGTCATTGAAAGTTCGATCATGTTTGAATCCATCCGCAAGCACTCCAAGATCATGATGTTCTTGTTGTTCTTGCTGGTCATTCCCTCGTTTGTGCTGGTCGGCATCGACAGCAACTACTTCTCTGAAAAGAGTGCCGTGGTTGCGCGCGTGGATGGCAACAAGATCACACAGACCGAATGGGACAACGCGCACCGGGCCGAGAGCGACCGCATCCGCGCGCAGCAGCCCACCATGGACGCGAAGCTGCTCGACTCCCCCGGCGCCCGCTACGCCACGCTCGAGCGCATGGTGCGCGAGCGCGTGCTGGCCGCCGCCGCCCAGAAGATGCACATGGTGACCAGCGACGCCCGCCTGGCGCGCAGCCTGTCCGAGATTCCCCAGATTGCCGCACTCAAGCGCCCCGATGGCAGCATGGACAACGAAGCCTACCGTGCCCTGGTGGCCCAGCAGGGCCTCACGCCCGCCGGCTTCGAAGCGCGCGTGCGCAACGACCTGTCGGTCAACCAGATCCTGGGCGGCGTGGTCGGCTCGGCCTTCGTGACCGATGCGCAGATCGCCCAGTCGCTGGACGCACTCTACCAGCGCCGCGAGATCCAGGTAGCTCGCTTCAACGCAGCCGATTTCGCCTCCAAGGTCACACCCACCGACGCCGACCTGGAGGCCTACTACAAGGCCCACCCCGCACAGTTCAAGCAGCTGGAATCGGCCAATGTCGAGTACCTGGTGCTCAGCCTCGACACCGTGCGCGACAGCATCACGCTCAATGAAGGCGACCTGCGTACCTACTACAACGAAAATGCTGCGACCCTGGGCTCCAAGGAAGAGCGCCGCGCCAGCCACATCCTGATCAAGGCCGGCAAGGACACGCCTGCCGCCGACCGCGAAAAGGCCAAGGCCCGCGCCACCGAACTGCTGGAGCAGGTGCGCAAGGCGCCGGCCACCTTCGCCGATGTGGCCAAGAAGAACTCGCAGGACGGCTCGGCCGCGCAAGGTGGCGACCTGAACTTCTTCGGCCGCAAGGACATGGTCAAACCTTTCGAAGACGCGGCGTTCGGCCTCAAGAAGGGCGAGATCAGCGACGTGGTGGAAACCGACTTCGGCTACCACATCATCCAGGTCACCGACATCAAGCCCTCGCGCGTGCCTCCGTTCGAAGAACTGCGCCCCAGCATCGAGAAGGACCTCAAGGCCCAGCAGGCCCAGCGCAAGTACGCCGAAGTCGCTGAATCCTTCGCCAATGGCGTGTACGAGCAGGCCGACAGCCTGGCACCCGTGGCCGAGAAGCTCAAGCTCAAGGTGCAGACCGCCAATGGCGTGACCCGCACCCCCGTGCCCGGCGCCACCGGCCCGCTGGCCAACGCCAAGTTCCTCGAAGCCCTGTTCTCGTCGGACTCGGTGCAGAACAAGCGCAACACCGAGGCCGTGGAAGTGGGCCCCAGCCAGATGGCATCGGGCCGCATCGCCAGCTACACGCCGGCCGAGACCCTGCCGTTGGACAAGGTGCGTGACAAGGTGCGCACGCTGTACGTGGCCGAGAAGGCCGCCGAGCTGGCACGCAAGGAAGGCGAGGCCAAGCTGGCCGAGTACACCGCCAAGCCCGACAGCAACGCAGGCCTGACCGCCGCCGCCACGATCGCGCGCGACACGCCCATGAACTTCCCGCGCCCCCTGATCGACGCCGCCCTGCGTGCCAACGCCGACAAGCTGCCCGCCTTCACAGGCGTGGACCTGGGCGCCGGCCAGGGCTATGCCGTGGTCAAGGTCAACCGCATCGTGCCGCGCGACAAGCCCGAAGCACAGCGCGCCCAGCAAGAGCGCATGCAGCTTATGCAGTGGTGGAGCACGGCCGAAGGCGTGGCCTACTACGAGATGCTCAAGGAGCGCTTCAAGGTCGAGATGAAGGTGAGCCGCCCCTCCGAGTTGACCATCACCCCAACAGAAAATTGAAGAATTTGATTCCGGGGGCAAAAACCCGGGTTATAATTTAACTCTCAAACGGTGGCTGTAGCTCAGTTGGTAGAGTCCAGGATTGTGATTCCTGTTGTCGTGGGTTCGAGCCCCATCAGCCACCCCAAATAAAACAAACCCGCCAGTGCTGTGAAGTGCTGGCGGGTTTTGTCTTTCTGCCCCCGCCATGGCCCACTCTGAGGCCGCCGGGCGGTGCAGGCGCCGGCAGGGCCGGCTCCAACGATCTCTGTCCTTCAGCCCACCACCCGGGGCGGTGCCACCCGGGTCCGTTCCGCATCGAGCCGTGCCAGGCGCAGCTGCAGCGCCTCGCTGTCGGCGGGTGACAGGTCCACGAAGCTGCAGCCGAAATGCAATTGCTCGCCCGCGAGGAAGGAGCGGAAGGCGCGGCGTGAGCGCACCTCGAGGTCCACCACCAGGGGGCTGGCGCCGTGGCCCAGTTCCACGCGCACGCGCCGCAGCTGCTGGCTGGGCATGAGCAGGCGGCCTTCGTGGGCCGAGGAGCGCAAGCCCAGGCCGCCGATGGATACGTCGTCCACCCCCATGGAGAAGCTCTCGCCGTGGAGCATGAACTCGGCGCGGAACGGCTGGCCGAGCGGTGTCTCCAGGCGCGGAAAGCGGCGCCGCTGCAGGTGGATGATCTGGTCCGGCAGCGCGGCACGCAGCTGCAGCGGGGCACCGGGTGGGGCATCCACCCAGCTGCCGCTGGTGCGCAACTGCAGCGCAATGCCCAGGGGCATGGCGACCAGCAGCACGGGGCCCGGGTCGGGTTGGGGGGCGCGGGCGCCCTGGACCTCGATCAGCAGCGCGCCGTCCTGGGGCTGCACTTCAACGATGCGCCCGGCCAGGAAGCTTGCTCCCTGCGTGGGGTACAGGCACACCAGGTCGCCGTCGTCGGCCAGGGCCTGCAGCGCCATGGCGATGTAGTGCGGGTCGGTGACGCGAAAGGGCCGGGTGTCCACATCGGCCGCGATCGGTGCGATCACCGGCAGGGCCGATGCGGAGCGGGCTGGGACAGGGGTGGGGGTTTTCTTCAGGAATGGAAGCATGTCTGCCATGTTCTGCAGGGGGCCACGGCACGGGCTGGGTGCCGGGCACATGGGCGGGTGGACGTGGGCGCCACCTGCACCGCGGAGCCCGCAACCAGCCGGCCGGCATGCGGGAATGATAGCCGCTTCCACCCGGGGCACCGGCCCAGCCACCTTTTCGGGTCATGGCGCGGTGGCGGGCCGGGTGCTAGAGTGCTTCGGGCCAAGGGGCGCGCGGGCCCCTCGCTGGATACAGGGGACATGCGCCCCAGGCTGAGTACAGAGGGGGCATACACCCCCTCGGGGGTGATGGGCGTGAACAGAACGATCATCGGCACGGTAGCGGCGCTGGGCCTCCTCGGGGTGGCCGGGGGCAGTGCGCTCTACCACTATGCCGTGGTCCGGCCCGCCGAGCTGGTGCGCCAGAACGCCCTGCTGGACGCCCAGCAACGCGCCGGGGTCCATGCGCGCGAGGTGGAGCGCACGGTCAGCTATGCGCGCTGCCTGGAGGCCGTGGGCTCGGGCGCCCGGGCCCGCAAGGCCGACCAGTGCCAGAAACTGGGGCAGGGCACGGGCTGCGAGCTGCCGCAGGACGCCGAGACCGCCCTGGGCCGGCAGCGCGAGCGCGGCGAGGTGCAGTGCTTCAACGAGGCGAAGATCGGGCTGTAGCGCCTGCCTGCGCGTGGCTCAGGCACCCGGCAGGCGCTGGCCCCACTGCTCTGCCCACGGCCCCGCCATCGTCAGCACCATCATGACCCAGGCCACGGCCACGAAGCGGCCGGGCCAGGCGGCGGGCGAGCGGCCCTGCCGCAGGGCTGCATGCAGCGCGCAGGCGGACAGTGCGAATGCCATGGGGATGGCCCAGGCCGAGACCCAGGCCAGCACGGGCTGCCGGTCGGTGAAGATGGTCGGGTGGGCCAGGGCGAAGGCCATGAGGCAGGCGATCTGCACGGCGGGCTGGCGCAGCAACTGGTAGCGGGTGACGGCAGTGCCAGCTTGCGCAGCGGTGGTGGTGATGGGCGGGTGGCTCATGGGCGGGGAATCTCCTGTCCTGGCTGCAATGTAGCAGCGGCACGGGTGCAATCCCCCGATCGGGTGGCTTTTGTGGCGAACAGACACTTCGCTTACATCCGGCCCGCAATCGCACGCCCCTGGACGATTTGGCATCTGCTGCGGACGCTTGGCGCATCTTTGGGGTGGCTGGCTGGAGACACTGGTGTTCTCTGAACACACCCAGTCCACCATGCAGATCTCCGTCTACGACACCTACGTGCAGCGCCCCGACGGGCTGCGCATGCACTTCGACATCCTCGTTCCTTCCACCGTCAGTGACCATGAACAGGTGCTGCTGTACGGGCGGCGCTACCTGGCGGCCAAGGGGCTGGCGGCCAGCGATCTGAAGGCCGAGAAGTGCAGCTTCTGCCACATGCAGTCGGCCAGCCCCGCGGTAGAGGCCGAGATCGCATCCATAGGCTTTGCCATCCTGGAGATGGAGCACTGCAGCTGAACCGCGGGACGCGGCCATACCCCCGGTGGTGCCGGGGAGAAATCCTGTCGGAATACCTATATACCAATGGTAAGTTACTATGGGTATATAGCAATTCCATGGAGTTTCTCTCATGCACGCACTCATCGTCGTTGCGCACCCCGAGCGCCAGTCCCTGACCCACGCCCTGGCCGCCCAGGTGGCGCAGGGCGCAGCCCAGGCCGGCCCGGCGGGCCGGCACACCACGGAGATCGCCGACCTGGCGGCCGAGGGGTTCGACCCGCGCTTCACCGCGGCCGACCTGGCGCTGCACCTCAAGCAGGGCCCGGCGCCCGTCGACGTGGCGGCCGAGCAGGCGCGGCTGGACCGGGCCGATGCGCTGGTGCTGGTGTACCCCGTGTACTGGTGGTCCTTTCCGGCCCTGCTCAAGGGCTGGATCGACCGGGTCTTCACCCAGGGCTATGCCTATGAGGAGGGGGCCGATGGCCGGCTCACCAAGAAGCTCGGCCACCTGCCGGTGCACTTGCTGGGCCTGGGCGGGGCCGGTGGCGGCACCTACGAGCGGCACGGCTATGCCGGCGCGATGCAGGCGCAGATCGAGCATGGCATCTTCGGCTACTGCGGTGCGCCCGTGGCCAGCGCCAGGCTGCTGCTACAGTCGCACGACAAGGACATGGCGGCTTCGCACCTGGAGGCTGCGCATGCGCTTGGCCGGGGCCTGTTCGGCCCGTCTTGTACGAATTTGCCTTCAACCGTCTAACGTCGTTGGTTCGCCTTGCCGTGCTATAGCACTGTCTGCGGCTTCCCGCCTAGTTATACGATTGAATGCAAATCCGTACTAAACCTGCCCTGGAGTCCATGCCCCGCACGCCGACGGCCCCACCACTGCCCGAGCCCGCACCCCGCCGCCGCCTGGCGCGCCACGAGCGTGCGCGCCAACTGCTCGATGTGTCGTGGGCGCTGCTGCGCGCCGAGGGGGCCGATGCGCTCACGCTGGGCCGCCTGGCCGAAGAGGCCGGCGTGACCAAGCCCGTGGTGTACGACCACTTCGGCACGCGCGAGGGCCTGCTGGCCGCGCTGTACCAGGACTTCGACGTGCGCCAGACGGCGGTGATGGACGCCGCCATCGCCGCCGCGCGGCCCACCCTCAAGGACAAGGCCGGCGCCATCGCCTCGGCCTATGTGCGCTGCGTGCTGACCCAGGGGCGCGAGATCCCGCAGGTGCTGGCCGCGCTGCAGGGCTCGCCCGAGATGGCGGCCGTCAAGCGCCAGTACCAGGAGGTCTTCATCGCCAAGTGCCAGGCCATCCTGGCACCGTTCGCGGGTGCACAGGGCCTGCAGCGCGCCGGCATGTGGGCCATGCTGGGCGCGGCCGATGCGCTGTCGGACGCGGCCGTGGCGGGCGACATCAGCGAAGCGGCGGCGCAGGCCGAGCTGTTCGAGACCATCGTCGCCATGGTCAAGCGCAGCCGGTAAGGCTGGCCGCGGCCACGCGCTGCATGCAGGGATTCGCGCGGCCGGCTACCATGCACGGCCATCCACTGACAGGGAGTGCTTTGCAATGCAACAACGCCAACTGGGCGCCCAGGGCCCGCTGACCTCTGCCATCGGCCTGGGCTGCATGGGCATGAGCGAGTTCTATGGCGCAAGCGACGACGAGAGCTCGCTGCGCACGCTGGCGCGGGCGCTGGAGATTGGTGTGACGCACTTCGACACGGCCGATACGTACGGGCTGGGTCACAACGAATCGCTGCTGGGCCGCTTTATCGCCAATGCCGGGTCTGCAGCCCGCGCGCGCATGCAGATCGCCACCAAGTTCGGCATCGTGCGCCAGGCCGGGCGGTACGAGCGGCGCATCGACAACTCGCCGGCCTACGTGCGCTCGGCGTGCGAGGCCTCGCTCCAGCGCCTGGGCGTGGAGCGCATCGATCTGTACTACTGCCACCGCCGCAACCCCGATGTGCCCATCGAGGACGTGGTGGGCGCCATGGCCGAGCTGGTTGCGGCCGGCAAGGTGGGCGCCATCGGCCTGTCGGAGGTGTCGGCCGACAGCCTGCGCCGCGCCTACGCCGTACACCCCATCGCGGCGCTGCAGAGCGAGTATTCGCTGTGGAGCCGCGGGCCCGAGGAGGGCATGCTGGCGCTGTGTGCAGAGCTGGGCACGGCGTTTGTCGCCTACAGCCCGCTGGGCCGCGCGTTCCTCACTGGCACGGTGGATGTGAAGGCGCTGGCCGACAACGATTTTCGCAAGAACAACCCACGCTTCGTGGGCGGGGCCGAGGCGGCCAACCGGCAACTGGTGCAGGCGCTCGATGCGTTTGCACGGGCGCGTGGGCTGGCCAGTTCGCAGATCGCGCTGGCGTGGCTGCTGGCCAGCCACCCGCATGTGCTGCCGATACCGGGCACGCGGCGCATTGCGTATCTGGAGAGCAATGCGCATGCGGCCGATGTGGCACTGAGCCCCGCCGAGGTGGCCGAGCTGGACCGTCTGTTCGACCCCGCCAAGGTGGCGGGCGCGCGCTACCCGGATGCCGGCTTTGTCGGCATTGAAGGGTGATGCCATGCGTGCTTGCACAGCGGCCCTGCTGGCCCTGGCCATGGTGACCGGCGGCGCGCACGCAGCCGGCGAGGGCACGCCGCCCGAGCCCCGGCCCTGGCTGGACCCGGTGGTGAGCGCGGGCTTCGAGCCCATTGTGGCGCGCTGCCGCTTCATCTACACCCAGCCCCTGCGGCCGTTGCGGCGGCTGATGCTGCTGCAGGGCGACGATGCGCCCGCTACCTATGAGTTGGCGGGCCTGTCGCACGACCTGGTGATGACCTCCCACCCCGTGCGGCCCTACCTGGGCCGGGTGATGCTGCGCTACCGGCTGGTGCTCAAGGAGCCACCCGCGGACGCGCAGGCGGAGGGCGAAGAGGCCGAGTTCGGCACCCGCGTCATCGAGACGCTGAACTTTGCCTGGCAGGACCGGCGCTGGGTGTTTCGCGGCACGTCAT
Source organism: Acidovorax sp. FW305-C-20-28 (assembly GCF_058783375.1). Classification (NCBI taxonomy): domain Bacteria; kingdom Pseudomonadati; phylum Pseudomonadota; class Betaproteobacteria; order Burkholderiales; family Comamonadaceae; genus Acidovorax; species Acidovorax sp. FW305-C-20-28. Next base: position 68,598 of record NZ_JBYSYM010000024.1, read on the forward strand.
CGGCACTGTTCACCGGCCAAGGCGGCCGGCGCGGCCTGCCGGTGGTGGACAAGACGCCCGCCGAGGACCGGGCGGAGCATGCGCGGGCGCTGAAGGCCTGCCTGGGAGATGTCTAGGATTTGGCCGCTGCCGTGGCCTGCCCGTCGTAATTCGCCTCGCGGTCCATGGCGGGCATGGCCACACCGGTGTCGGCGGCGGTACCGGTGGCGGGCTCGTCCTCTGCTTCTTGCGGCTTGGGCCGGGTCGCCAGCGTGTTCTTGCGCCAGCCGCCGTAGCGGTAGTAGAGCCCCGCCAGCAGCACCGAGGTGATGGAGCCCAGTGGAAAACTCCACCAGATCGCCTCGGCGCCCCAGGTGCCTTGCAGCGCGCTGGCAAACGGCACGCGCACCAGCAGCATGGAGATGAACAAGATGATGAGCGGCGGCAGCACCGCACCCGTGGCGCGCACCACGCCGAAGAGCACGATGGTCACGCCGAACAGCACGAACGACCAGGCCGCCACGTTGTTGATGTGCACCGCCACGTCCACCGCGCCGCTGTCGCCCGGCAGGAACAGGCCCAGCGCATACCGGTCTGCCGCATAGAGGGCCAGCACGAGCGTGCCCGTGAGCAGCAGGTTGAACAGCACGCCCGCGCGCGCGATCTGCTCCACCCGGTCCCACCGACCCGCACCCACGTTCTGCGCGGCCATGGACGAGACCGCCGCGCCCGTGGCCAGGGCCGGCATCTGCACATAGGTCCACAGCTGCGCGGCCACGCCATAAGCCGCCGCCGTCTGCACGCCATAGCCGTTGACCAGGCCCATCATGACCAGGGCGGCCGACGAGATCACGATCATCTGCAGCCCCATGGGCACGCCCTTGACCACGATGGTGCGCAAGAGCAGCGGCCGCGGGCGAAAGTGCGCCAGCTCGTGCCGCCCCGGCAGCAGCGGGTGCTGGCGCCGCGCCAGCAGCACCAGCAGGCCGGTGAAGCTGATGCCCTGGGCCAGCAGCGTGGCCAGGGCCGAGCCCGCGATGCCCATGGGTGGCAGCGGCCCCGCGCCGCGGATCAACAGCGGGTTGAGCGCCACATCGATCGCCACCGACAAGGCCATGAACCAGAACGGCGTGCGCGAGTCGCCCGAGCCGCGCAGCACCGCCATGGCGAAGGCAAAGGAATTCATGATGGGCACGGCCACGAAGATCACGCGCAGGTAGGCCACGGCCGAGGGCAGGGCGGCCTCGGGTGTCTTGAGCAGCGCCAGGATCTGGGGCGTGAACAGCCAGCCGGCGGCTGCGATCAGCGCCGACACGGCCAGGAAGAAGGTGGCCCCCGTGCCCACCACGCACTTGGCGCGCTCGATGTCGCGCGCGCCATAGGCCTGCCCGATGAGGATGGTGGCCGCCATCGACACGCCGAACACCGCGCCCAGCAGCAGAAACAGCACGAGGTTGGCGTTGGAGGTGGCGGTGAGCGCCTCCTCCCCCAGCAGGTTGCCGATCCAGATCGCGTTGACCGAGCCGTTGAGCGACTGCAGCACGTTGGAGCCCAGCACCGGCAGCGCAAAGGCGATCAGCGTGCGGGCGATGGGGCCCTGGGTCAGGTCGCGTTGCGGGGCTCGGCGGGGTGGTGGGGTGTTCATGGCGTGGTCTTGTGCGCAGCGGTGGACCGTGCGGCATCGGCACGGGAAGCAGGCAGTCTACGTGCTGGCCTGCCCGGGCGCGTAGGACGGCATCGGAAGCGCCGTCGCCCGCCGTCATGCACTGCAAGGCAGGCGCGACCAGGGGGCGGTCAGGCCGACAGCGCGGCCAGGGCAGCGATCCGGGGCTCGGACACCTCCACGGGAATGCCGTCTTTCTGGACCGCCTGCGGGCGTGGAACCGCTTCCAGCGTGCAGACCTTGCCAGCCCCTCCTACCAGGCAGGAGGCGATGGCCGACGGCCTGGTGGCGCTGCAGGCACTGGTGCCCGACCTGGACACGGGGCCGCGCGTTGCCGCAGTGCGGCCGCAGGCGCCTGAGGCACCCCGGGCGAAAGGCAGCGCGGCAGAGGAAAAGGCGCGGCGCTCGGCGTTCGGGTTGGGGCTGGCCAACTGACCGGCTGCGGCCGGGGCATGCAGGCAAGCCCAACAAGGATTTGCAGGCCCCCAACAGGGCCTGAAAGACAGGTCGTCGTTCTTTTCTTATTCAGCGGCCTGAAGCACACGTCTTTGGCAGGTTTGCGCGTTGCCACCACCCATCTGTGGAAGGCCGGATGGGCCATGGCTTGCGCTGCAGGCCGCGCCATCGGCATGGCCCAGCGTCACGGGCACGCCGGCGGAGGACATGATCACCGTGGCGGCCCGGCCTTTGGTTTCGGTGGCGACGATGGCGGGAGCGGTTGCCACCGGCGGCGGCGCGGCAGGGCCGTCACCGCTGACCGTGTCGATGGGATCGGCTGCGCTGCGGGTGTTCCAGGTGATGGCCGCATAGCCCGCGGCGTACTTGGGCATGTCGACGTCGATGGCGCCCTGGTAGGTCATGAGCGGGGCGCCGCTCAGCTGGCGCACATAGAGCCACTGGCCCTGGTCGGTGCTGCCCTGCTTGGCATCGAGCTGGCCGCCCATGAAGCGCAGGCTGCCGCTGCCATCGTGCACGACGAGCTGTTCGGCACCGTCCTTGACCAGGCGCGAGAACAGGGCCTCGACATGCTGGCCCGTCCGGGCGGCCTGGTATTCGGCATCGCTCAGTGCGGTCGCGCGCGCAGGCTCCTTGCCATAGCGCAACACAAAGGCCGACTGGGTACCGAGGGGGGCATAGCCCGAGAGCAGGAGCGAGCGCGTGCCTACGGGAATGAAGATCTTGAACTCTTTGTGCTGTTGCAGCTGGGCGCCCGTGAACTCGGGCAGGGGCAGCGAGCCCCCACCCGGGAAGGCGCAGCCGCCCGTGCCGAAGCCGATGGCACAGCCCGTGACGCCCGTGGGGGCGTACTGCTCCTTGAACCCGATCTTGGTGTCAAAGCTGTACTGGGCGCTGCCGGCCGCGAGGGGGCGTGCCGTTTTGTGGGGGAGCTGGTGGATCGACACAAAGTTGGCAGCCTGTGCAAACGTGCTGAGCACCGCCAAAGAGACAAAAACCAGGGACCTCATTGATGAAACACTCCAGAAATAATAATTCTCGGCAAATAGTGGTCGCCCCTCTTCCCGTTGCAAAAAGCAACATCGGGGCGTTGAAGCGGCGCAGCGTACCTGAGCTTGCGTGGTCAGGGGGGGGGATCCAGGGGGGATTTCCCCTTGGTTCGCAGGGTCACCGGCCATAGGGGCCGTCATGGAGCCGCGGATTCCAGAGGGCCTGCGGCACCTTCACGTGCCTGCGCGCACGCTGCTGCTGCCGCTGCAACCTTTTGTGACATATGCGGGGCCGTGCTGCGAGAAATGGGGGATGGACGCGCCTCTCAGGGCTGGGCATGCTGCGCCTTTTGCCGGGAGGTCTTTGGGGGCGGGTTCCCTGCATCTGCGGTACCGCATGGCCTGGCCCCTTGCCCCTGGGCGCCCGATGGCGTGGCGGTGTTTTTTCTTTTTTTGTCAGGTCTATCTACCCATTTTTTGAAAGGTGCATCGCAATGACTCTCCTGGCCGTGCTGAAAACCCCCCGCCGCCTGCCGTCCAGGCCGCTGGCCTCGCTTCGCAGCCTGGCGGTGAAAGCCGGGTTCGCGTGCACCCTGGTCGCGGCAGCAGCCGGGGCCCATGCGGCCACGGTGGTGAAGTTCGCCACGGGCGCATCGAACTCGGCCGCCATCCTGAGCGATGGCACGCTGTGGACCTGGGGCAACAACATGGCTGGGCAGTTGGGCAACGGCAGCTCCGTCAGCGCGGAAAAGCCGGTCCGGGTGGGCACCGGCTTCACCCAGGTGCAGGTGGGCAGCCGCTACATGGTGGCCCTCAAGGCCGACGGCAGCCTGTGGATGTGGGGCCATGCGGTGCTCAAGGACCGCGAGTTCTACGAGACCGCGCCGGTGCAGATCGGCAGCGGCTTTGACAAGCTGCTCACGTCCGACACCGCGGCCAAGGCCGATGGCACGGTCTGGTTCTGGGGCGAGTCCAAGCTCGTCTACAGCGCGCCCGCAGGGGGCAGCAGTGGGTCGCTGGACCAGTTGCCCGCCGGTTACTGGCAGATGGCCACCGGCCCCTACAACGCACTGTTCGTGCTCGATGGCGGGGCCCTGCGCTACGTGTCGAACAACAATGTCCTCAACACCTGGCGCACGGCCTACGGCAGCACCGGGCCAGCGGGCAGCGGCTTTGCCCAGGTGGCGCTCAATGCCACCACCGCAGCGGGCGTGAAGACCGATGGCACGCTCTGGCAGTGGAAGGGCGAGGAGCAGCCGGCCTCGCTGGGCGCGGGCTATGGCCTGGTGGCCAAGGGCGCGTCGCACACCGTGGCGCTCAAGACCGATGGCACCGTATGGGCCTGGGGCTCCAACGCCAATGGCCAGTTGGGTACCGATGCAGCGGCCGATGCGGACAGCCCGCAACTGATCGGCAACGGCTACACCGCGATCGCGGCTGCGGCCCAGCACACCCTGGCCCTGAAGTCCGACGGCACCCTCGTGGCCTGGGGCAGCAACAGCGCCGGGCAACTGGGCTCAGGCCAGGCCGGGGCGCTGTCGCAAAGGCCCGCGGCCGTGGTGTTCGATGCCAGCTACTCGCCGCAACCCGGCACGGTGACCGCCACCGGGACCACCACGCGCATGACGCTCACGGCCAAGGTGCAGATCGCCAGCGATCACCTGGCCAACGGCGTCAAGGGCAATGCCTTTGTCGTGGCCATCACCACCGGCGGTGCGATCTATGCCTACAACGGCTCCACCTTCGTGGCCGCCAATGCGTTCAGCATTCCCGCCGCATGGACCAGCAGCCTGCAGAACACGACCACGGCCCTGTTCACCGACCAGGACCTGACGGCCCTGGCCGGCAGCGCGTTCTTCGTCGGGTATGGGCTGGGCGTGACGCCATCGGAGGCTCTAGGGGAGATGCTCACGGCCAAGCGCTACCAGTTGGGGTATGTGATCCCGTAACCGGTGGTGTGGTGCTGTTGTGATGCAGGCAAGGCCCGCGCAAGCGGGCTTTGTTTTTGGGGCCATGATCTGCGCGGTCGATTACGGGGCACTCGTCTTGCCCCTTGGCCAGTCAGTCTGCATCTTCGTGCTTGCCATCGCGCACCAGGGTCCATGGAGTCCGGGCCCTGCAATGCGGGCACTGCAGGGGAACGCGAAGTGGCGTGATGAACGCGATGTATTCTCCAAGGACCCCATGCGGGTCGTCTCCGCCAAAGATGGACTCTCTGCAGCGTGCACAGTGCTGTGAGGCGACGTAGTAGCCGTAGCAGACCAGGGCGGGTGCGGCGATCAGCAGGGCGATGAGCGCACCCACCAGGCCGCTGCCCCTTGCGCTGGCATACAGCATGCCCAGAAAAGCGAGCAGCAATACATTGGCTGTGGCGCGCGCTGCGCGGGTGTAGGTGCGTGTCATGCGGGCAATGCCATTGTCAAAAGCTTGATCGCGGACCCCCGTCCCGTTCCGTGTGATGATTGCGGCTGCATTAGAACGGACTTTCTCCCATGGCATCCCCCTTAGACAACAGCATCAGCATGGCCCTGTTCTGCGACTTTGAAAACGTCGCCCTGGGCGTGCGCGATGCGCAGTATGAAAAATTCGACGTCAAGCCCGTGCTGGAGCGCCTGCTGCTCAAGGGCTCCATCGTGGTCAAGAAGGCCTATTGCGACTGGGAGCGCTACAAGGGCTTCAAGGCCGCGATGCACGAGGCGAACTTCGAGCTGATCGAGATTCCGCACGTGCGCCAGTCGGGCAAGAACTCGGCCGACATCCGCCTGGTGGTGGATGCGCTGGACCTGTGCTACACCAAGTCGCATGTGGACACCTTCGTCATTATCAGCGGCGATTCGGATTTTTCGCCCCTGGTTTCCAAGCTGCGCGAGAACGCCAAGCAGGTGATCGGCGTGGGGGTGAAGCAGTCCACCTCGGACCTGCTGATCGCCAACTGCGACGAGTTCATCTTCTACGACGACCTGGTGCGCGAGAAGCAGCGCACGCTGGCACGGCGCCAGGGGCAGGGCGGCGGCGCATCGGCAGCGCCGGCGGCACCACGGCGCACGCCTGAAGAAGAGCGCCAGCGCAAGGAAAAGCAGGACGCGCGCCGCACCCAGGGCGTGGAGTTGGCAGTGGAGACCTTCGAGGACCTGATCTCCGAGCGGGGCGACAGTGGCAAGATCTGGGCCTCGGTGCTCAAGGAGGCGATCAAGCGCCGCCGGCCCGACTTCAGCGAGGGCTACTACGGCTTTCGCACCTTCGGCAACCTGCTCGAAGAGGCGCAGGCGCGCGGGCTGATGGAGTTTGGGCGCGACGAGAAGTCGGGCGCCTATGTGTTCCGCAGCCTGGGTGTTGGTGCGGCGCCAGACGCCCCCGCAGCCGGTGAGCGCCAGGGCGGCCAGCGCCATGATTTCCATGCCGTGGCCGCGCTGCCCGAGCAGGCCGAGGGCGGTGGCGGCCGGGGTGGGCGCGGCCGTGGGCGGCGGGGCGAGGGGCCGTCTGCGCGTGGCGGGGTGCCGCAGCATGGCGATGGCCAGCAGGACCTGCTTGCGCAGGAGGCAGTCCATGCCGGACCCGGCGCCGATGCGCACAGCGACGATGCTGCACCGCAGGACGAGCCGGTGGTGAGCCGTTATTTCAGCCAGCCGGCGGCTGTAGTGCCTGCACCTGCGCTGGCCTACGCCCCCGTGGCGGCCGAGGAGCCGGAAGATCCGGCCGCGCAGCCGCCGGCCCTGGAGGCTGGCGCAGAGGAGCAACCCGTGGCGGTGGACGATGGAGCGCAAGCAAGCCCCGCACCCCGCAGCCGCCGGGCTGCCCCCGCGGCGCGCAAGAAGAGCGCCGGCAGCCGCAAGGCCGCTGCTGACGCGCCTGTGGCCGAGCCCGCGTTGAAAGAGGCCGGGGCGGATGATGATGTTGGTGCGGCTGCGGCTGCGGCTGCGGCCCCCGCGCCTGCCAAAGCGGCGGCTACGCGCGCACGCAAGCCACGCGGCACGGGCACCAAGTCGGCCAAGCCGGCAGAGTAGGTTGTTGCTGCGGCAGGGCTGCTGCTCGCATGGCGGTGGTGGCCTTGCGCGCCTGGGCTGGCCGCAGGCGGGTCACAAGAAGAAGGAGATGCGAATGAAGAGGGGAATGAACCGTGCGCTTGCGGTGTGCGCCATCGTCGGTGCCACCACAGGGCTGTTGGCCGGTTGTGGCGAGAAGCCGCCGGAGGCCGCGGCTGTTGCGTCAGCACCGGCTCCGGCGTCCGCGCCACCGCCGCCCAAGCCGCCTTACACCAAGGTGCAGTGGCGGGAGGCGTTTCGCTCCAGCTTCGAAGAGCGGCAAAAAGACAGCAAGTCTGCAGGCGAGGACGGCATCACCGAGTACATGGCCTGCAGGAACATTCGGCCTGACGGGACCTGTGCTCTGCTTGCATTTGGAACGCGCGATGCCTTTCGCAAGCTGGACCACCTGACGCCTGTCTCCACCCGCCTGAACAAAAACATCCGCCCGGACAGCTACATCGGTATCTACATCGCGGCACTGGAGTGCGAAGCGCCGTCGATCATGATCGCGCCCACCATCAACCGGCGTGGCGGCTGGCTGTTCATCGAGAAAGTGGCACTCATGGCCGATGGCGAGCTTGTTCTGGAACGCGACTTCTCCAAAGGCAAGGTGGAGCGTGAGCCGTCGGGCCGCTTTGTCCATGAGAAAGCCACTTTCATTGCTACAGCGGCCGAGCGCGCGGCGCTCAAGGCCTTTGTGGATGCCAAGAGCCGTGCCATCCGCATCACCGGTGAGAAAGGCTATGCCACGGTGGGCAAGCGGGACACGGAAGAGTTCGTCATGGATGCCGGTGCGGTCCTGGAATTCATGCAGGCCATGGACGATGCGTTCCAGGCCAATGGGGGCCCGGTGTGCGATGTGGTGCCGGATGCTTCTGCCACACCTGCACCCACGCCTGCGCCCGCAGCGGCCCCCAGATCCTGAAGTTGCCGTGGGTCGCAGCAGCCGCCGCATCTGCTGCGGTTGTGCACACGGCGGCGGTGCGGCCGTTTTTCGTAAGCAAAGGTCAATGGCCCCGGGCTTTCTGGCTGGCGGTCTACCTGCTGTGCGGCCGGTGAGTCATGATTGCCCCGGGGCGAGAGTGTCCCTGCGAAAAAAGTACAACGCACAACAGGAGAAGATCGCATGCATTCGACGACAAGAGGAGTCCCTGCGCTGAGGCATGTCGCGGCCCTGGTGGCCTGCGCGGGGTTGGCTGCCTGCGGTGGCGGTGATGACCGCGCCAGCTATGCGCTGGGTGGCAGCGTGAGCGGCCTGGCCACCGGCCAGTCCGTGGTTCTGGCCATGGCCGGCGGTGGTGATGACGAGGCCACCGTGACCGTCAACGGGAGCTTTGCCTTCACCCGGCCTGTGTTGGATGGCAGTGCATATGCGGTGGCTGTGAAGACGCCGCCCACCGGTGCCGGGTGCGTGGTGCGCAACGGCACCGGCACGGTGGCGGGGGCTGCGGTGAACACGGTGGCGGTGCGCTGCGCGCCGCTGGCCACCTTGGCGGACGGCCCGTGGGAGCAGGACCGCTGCCAGCCCTCGGCCACTGGCGGGGTGCGCACGCTGTGGAATTTCACGACCCCGTCCAACGGCCCGCTGACGGCGGGGGTGGGCACGGTGGCGTATGGCAACGCGCAGTGCGATGGCGTAGGGGTTGCGACCTCGGGCGCGCTGAGTGCCACGTTCTGGTTCCAGCAGGAGCGTGCGGAGGCTGGTGCGGGTTTGGCTGCTTTTTGGGGCAAGCGCCAGACCTTTCCGGGTGGTCTGCTGAACCCTGCCGTGTTCACGCCTGTGGTGCTGGTGCGCAAGGGCAACTACCTGTGTCTGCTGGAGGACACTGCGACGCCGTCGGTCTATCCGAATGCGGCGAGTGTGGAGGCTGCGGTTGGTGCGGCCATCGCAGCGGGGCAGTGTTTTACGCCCCGTTGAAGAGGGCGGGGACTCTGTGCTGAGAGGCTGGGGTACTTATTTGCTGCATGCCTTTGCTGAGGGCGGAGGCCGGGCGCACATCCCGGCCTCCACCCTCAACACCGAAGCAGCGGTGCGCAATGGGAATAGCTGTGGCAATCCATCACTCAACCGACTACCGCGCATCCATCGGCATCACAAGCAGCGTCTCTCGGATGAGAACCACCCGCGCTAACCGTGGTGCCGACGGATGGCGTTCCGGACCGAGCCCCGGCGCCCGGCGCCGCCACCAACTGCGCCACCAGCGCCCCCACGCGCATGTCATCGATGCGACCGAAATGGTTCAGCCGCAGCCGACCCGCGCGGTCGATCAACAGCAGGCTGGGGGTACCGCGCAGCCCATAGGCCTGCATGGTGCGCGGGATGGGGTTGTCGCCCGCACCCGGCATGTCGATGCCGATGGGAAAGGCCAAACGGTATTCATGCGCAAAGGCCTCGAGCGCCTGCGGCGTCATCACCGCATGGTGCTCGAACACCGAGTGCAGCCCCAGCACGGCCACGTCGCGTTCATCGAACATCGCATGGATGGCCGCAGCCTGGGGCAAGCCATGGGCCACGCAGCCGGGGCAGAGCATCTGGAAGGCGTGGACCACCACCACCTTGCCGCGCAGGCCTTGCAGCGTGATCGGCGCATCGGTGTTGAGCCACTGCGCGATTTCCAGTTCAGGTGCGTAGTCCATGGCCGGGCCTTTCAACGCTTCAGTGCGACGGAGGGAAAGTCCACCGGCACCGCGAACGCCACGTTCACGTAGTTGGTGAACAGGTTGAGCGCCACGTGGGCAAGGATCTCGACCGCCTGGCCATCGCTGAAGCCGGCGCTGCGCAGGGCCTGCACGTCGGCCTCCGACACCTGGCCGCGCGCTTCCACGAGCTTCAGGGCAAAGTCCAGGGCGGCGGCGGTGCGCGGGTCGTCTGACTGGCCGGTCTGCGCGGCGCCCATCTCGGCGGCGCTGGCGCCGGCCTTGCGGCCCAGGGCCGTGTGGGCGGCCAGGCAGTAGTGGCAGTCGTTGCGGTTGGCGACCGCCACGGCGATCTTCTCGCCGAGTTGCGCGTCGATGCTGCCGCCACCGAGGGCACCGAAGAAGCCCCACATGGCGTTGAGCGCGGCGGGCGACTGGGCCACCGTGCGGAACATGTTGGGCGTGGCGCCGAAGGCGCCGTGGATGGCGTCGAGCGTGCCGGCGACGCTGGCGGGGGCGGATGCGCGGTCGATCAGGGGGATGCGGTTGTTCATGGTGATAGTTCCTTGGTTGATGTAAGTACGGGGCGGAGAAATCAGCGGTTCACTTTTCCGGGGAGTGACAGGTCGCCAGAGGCGACCTTCATCACATCGGGCACGCACAGCAGCGGCGCATGCACGCTGGCGTTCACGCGCAGCACGGCGGCCACGCCGTCGAACGAAGCGGCCTGCACGGCGCCGATGTCGTCGAAGGGCACCTTCACCTTCAGCGTCTGGCCGCTGAACTGCGGGTGCCAGCCGGGGCTGTCGATCAGGATGGGCAGGCCGGGCCAGGTCTTGGGCAATTTCGGCTTGGCGCCGGCGGGGATGTCCACCACCTTCAAATTGCCCTTGCCGCAGGCGTCGTCGGGCTGCAGCACCACCCAGTGCGAGTGCCACACATCGCCGTCGTTGGCGGGGTTGCCGTCGCCGTTCTCGTCGAACAGCGGGGTGTCGTCGAAGTCGGGGTGCGAGGTCACGGCAAAGGCCAGGATGCCGGCCTTGGGCTCGAAGCCCACGGTGGACGGGTCCAGCGTGGTCGGCCAGACGTACGAGAACACCGCGCTGCCGGCCAGCTTGCCCGACTTGGCGGGCTTGGTGGCGCCGGCCTTGCCCGAGACGGCCACGTGGAAGATGGCGGTGTTGCCCTCGGTGCTGATGCGGGTGTGGAAGATGTCGAAGGCGGGCTTGACCTTGGGCGCCGGTGCAGTGCGGATGCCGCCGGTGTGGGCGTCCTTGGCGCCCGGCTTGCCGTGCTGGTGCGCGTCGTGGGCGCTGGCGCTGCAGGCGAGGGCCGCCATTGCCAGGGCGGTGGCACTGCGGTGGAAGAAGCTGCGTCGCATGGTTGACTCTTTCCTTGTGGTGTCGATGGAGGCTTGTCTCGGCGTCTGCATGTGCTTGTTGGTTGCTGCTGCAGAGACCGTAGAACGAAGTTTGCGCCGCGATTCAGTAAAATATGGTGCATTCAATCTATGAAACATGCCATTTCGTCCTGATTTGGCATTGCCGACATGAATGCCCCCTTGCCACAACCCATCGACCGCCTGTCCGCGCTGCTCGAGCGCTTTCGCCTGCGGGCGCACCTGTTCCACGCCGGGCCGCTGTGCGGCGTGACGCACTTCGCGGCGCAGCCGGGGCGGGGGTTTCTGCACGTGCTGCGCAGTGGCGAGATGGAGGTCACGCACCGCGCGCGGGGCGTGAAGCGCCGGCTGCAGGTGAACGAGCCCACGCTGCTGTTCTACCCGCGCCCGCTGGCGCACGACTTCCACAACGCGCCGGTGGACGGGGCCGATTTCGTCTGCGCCACGCTGGACTTCGACGGTGGCGACAGCCACCCGCTGGTGCGCGCGCTGCCGCCGCTCCTGGCCCTGCCGCTGCGCGAGGTGCAGGGGCTGGAGCACACGCTGGCCCTGTTGTTCGCGGAGACCGAGCGCCTGCGCTGCGGCCAGCGCCTGCTGGCCGACCGTCTGTTCGAGGTGCTGGTGATCCAGCTCCTGCGCTGGCTGCTGGATCACACGGGCGAGACCGAGCTGCCCGCCGGCCTGCTCACCGGCCTGGCCGAGCCGCGCCTGGCGCGCACCCTGGTGGCCCTGCACGAGCGGCCCGAGGCCGACTGGACGCTGGACACCATGGCCGCGCAGGCCGGCATGTCGCGCAGCGCGTTTGCCGCGGCCTTTCGCACCCATGTGGGCCAGCCCCCGGCCGACTACCTGGCCCAGTGGCGCATGGCGATTGCGCAGACCCTGCTGCGCCAGGGCACCCCCGTCAAGGCCGCGGCCGAGCAACTGGGCTATGCCAGCGCCTCATCGTTCTCGCGCGCGTTCACGCAGGTGGTGGGGCAGGCGCCGCGGGTGTGGGTGCAGGCAGCGCAGCCGCAGCGGGCATGAGCCCCGGCCCGCGGCCCCGTGGATCAAGGCGAAAAGTGCTCCTGCGCCACGCCGTGGAACTCCTGCGCCAGCGCTGCGCGCACGGCACCGCGCAGCCACAACAGGCCCACCTCGCGTTCAGGTGAGGTGCCGGGCAGGGCGTGCTTGCGCAGCCGCGGGTCCACCGGCCCGATGACCGCCCAGTCAGGCAGCACCGAGATGCCCAGGCCTTCGGCCACGAGCTTGGCGATGGCGTCGATGCCGTCGAGCTCGAAGCGCACGCGCGGCCGTATGCCGTGGGCGCGCAGGTAGCCATCGGCCAGGCGCCCGCCCACCACCTTGCGGTCGTACAGGATGAAGGGCTCGGCCGCCAGGGTCTGCAGCACGTCCTTGACCTTCAGCTCGCGCGCGGTGACGAGCACCAGCTTTTCGCGCCGCAGCAGGCGCCATTCGCACACCTTGGGCAGCTCGAACAGCGGGTGCACGAGCAGCGCGGCATCGAGCTCGCCATTGAGGACGCGCGTGTACAGCTGGGTGGTGGGGGCCGGCTCGATGTAGATCTCGATGTCTTCGTGGCGCTGTGTCCAGGTGCGCAGGATGGGCGGGAGCATGCCCGTCATGCCGACGGGCGTGGTGCCCAGCTTGAGCGGGCCGGCCGGCAGGCGCGTGGCGCTGGCCACGGAGCGCAGGTCGCGCGCCTCGCGCAGCACGGCAGGGGCGCGCTCCATCACGCGCAGGCCGGCGGCGGTGGGCTTGACGGTGCGGCCCGTGCGCCCGATGAGGCGGCTGCCCAGGTCGACCTCCAGCGCGTGCACGCGCTGCGCCACCGTGGCGGGGGTGAGGTTGAGCTCGCGCGCAGCGGCGGCCATCGAACCCAGTTCGACGACGCGGCTGAAAGTGTGCAGAAACTGGGTGTCCATGGGGGGGCGTAAGCACATCAAGAAGATGCTTTTTGCATCTTTTGATTATGCCTGAGCGTGCTTGAACCGATGGTGTCGCCTGCCCAGAATGAAGTCTCCCTTGGCTTTCATTCGATTCAATCCCTATGCCCCGTATCCAATCCATCGAGGTCTGCGCCGTTGCCCTGCCGCTGGACCGTGTCACCTCCTTCGCGCGCCGCACCGTGAGCGCGCGCCATTACGGCCTGGTCCGTGTCCGCTCCGACGAGGGGCTCTCGGGCATCGGCTTTTGCTATGTCGGCAGCGCCGCGGGCCGGCTCTTCACCGTGGCCGTGGAGGACCTGCTGGCCAAGGTGCTGATCGGCCGCGACTCGCACGAGGTGGAGGCGCTGTGGGCCCAGATGTACCAGGAGGCGCTGCTGCACGGCCGCGCCGGCACGGTGATGCGCGCCATCAGCGCGCTGGACACCGCGCTGTGGGACCTGAACGCGCGCAGCGTGGGCCTGCCCCTGCACCGCTACCTGGGCGCCAACGCGCTGGACACGGTGCCGGGCTATGCCAGTGGCGGCTACTACCTCGACGGCAAGACGCCGCAGCACCTGGGCGAGGAGATGGCCAGCTACGTGGCCATGGGCTTTCAGGCGGTGAAGATGAAGACGGGGCGCCTGTCCCCCGCCGAGGAGGAGGCGCGCCTGCGTGCTGCGCGCGAGGCCGTGGGGCCCGACGTGGAGCTGATGATGGACTGCAACAACGGCTGGACCGATGTGACGCAGGCGCTGCAGTACATGCAGCGCTTCGAGCCCTACCGCCCGTACTTCATCGAGGAGCCATTCTCGCCCGACGACATCGACAACCATGCGCGGCTGGCCCGTGCCACGCGCGTGCCGGTGGCCACGGCGGAGATCGGCTATGGCCGCTGGTACCACCAGGCGCTGCTGGAAAAGCAGGCCGCCGCCATCCTGCAGACCGATGCCGTGGTGTGCGGCGGCATCACCGAATGGCGGCGCATTGCGGCCAACGCGGCCAGCCATGGCGTGGTGATGTGCCCGCACTGGTTCCACGACGTGCATGCGCCGCTGGTGGCGGCCACGCCCAATGCGCGCTATGTGGAGTTCTTCTGGGACGACCAGGTGCTGAACTTCCGCCGCCTGATCGACCGCCAGCTCGGGCAGCGCAATGGGCAGATCGTGCTGCACACCACGCCGGGCCTGGGCTTCGATTTCGATGAGCAGGAGATTGCACGCCACACCCGCTGGACGCGCATCGACGGGGGCGCGCTGTGAGCGGCGTGCCGCGCCTGCAGGGCGTGCTGTCGCCCGTGGTCACGCCCTTCGGGGCGGACGGTGCGCCATCGCCTGAGCGCCTGCTGGACCACTGCCGCTGGCTGCTGTCGCAGGACGTGGGGCTGGCGGTGTTTGGCACCAACTCGGAAGGCAATTCGCTGTCGCTCGTGGAAAAGCGCCAGTTGCTCGACCACCTGGCAGAGGGTGGCGTGCCGGCCCACCGGCTGATGCCAGGCACCGGCACCTGCGCGATCCCCGAGACGGTGGAGCTGAGCCGCCATGCCGTGCAACTGGGCTGCGCCGGGGTGCTGGTGCTGCCGCCGTTCTACTACAAGGGCACGGGCGACGAGGGACTGTTCGCCTACTTCGCGCGCGTGATCGAGGGGGTGGCCGATGCGCGGCTGCGGGTGTATCTGTACCACATACCGCCGGTGGCGCAGGTGGGCATCAGCCCGGCGCTGATCGAGCGCCTGCTCAAGGTCTACCCCGGCGTGGTGGCGGGCATCAAGGACAGCTCGGGCGATGCGGAGCACACCGCGCTGCTGCTGCGCGAGTTCCAGCCCGCGGGCTTCGATGTCTTTGCGGGCAACGAGACGCTGCTGCTGTCCACCCTGCGCGGCGGTGGTGCAGGCTGCATCACGGCCACGGGCAACGTCAACCCGGCGGCCATTGCGCGGCTGTACCGCAGCTGGCAGGCGCCGGACGCCGACGCGCAGCAGGCGCAACTGGACGCCGTGCGCGCGGCCTTCCAGGCCTTTCCCATCATTGCCGCGATGAAGTGGGCCCTGGCCCGGGCGACGGGCGACGCCCGCTGGGCCCAGGTGCGCCCGCCGCTGGTGGCACTGGCGCCGGACCAGGCGCAGGCGCTGGCGCTGCGGCTCGATGCCCTGGGCTTCGAGATGCCGCAGACCGGTACCCTGGCCGCGGCGTAGGCGGCCCCCATTCACGACAACAATACCGACAAGGAGACAAACACCATGCAAAGCAACCGCCGCCAATGGCTGATGGCCGCAACGGCAGCAGCAGCGGGCCTGCCCGTGCTGGGTGCCCTCGCAGCCCCAGCAGCCCCGGCCACCGCCGCCGCAACACTTCCGTCCGGGCCCATCAAGCTGGTCGTGGGTTTTCCGCCCGGGGGCGGCACCGACATCCTGGCGCGCCTGCTGGCGCAGAAGCTGCAGGTGCTGTGGGGCCGCACGCTGATCGTCGAAAACCGCGCCGGCGTGTCCGGCACCCTGGCCGCCGACTACGTGGCCAAGCAGCCGGGCGATGGCAACACCTTGCTGCTGGCCCACATCAGCAGCAATGGCATCGCGCCCGGGCTGTACCCCAAGCTCGGCTATTCCGCGGAAAAGGACTTCGCGCCCATCACCATGCTGGGCGCCACGCCCATGGTGGTGATGTGCAAGCCCGACAAGGGCCTGCGCAGCCTGGAAGCCCTGATCGAGCGCTGCCGCCAGCAGCCCGGGCGAGTGAGCTTTGGCTCGGCCGGCACGGGCTCGGCCCAGCACCTGGCCATGGAGGAGCTGCGCCGGCGCGCGGGCATCGAGGTGCTGCATGTGCCCTACAAAGGATCGGCCCCCATGGTCACGGACCTGCTGGGCGGGCAGATCGATGCCTGCTTCGAGGGCATGACCACCGCCACCCCCTACCTCAAGGCGGGCAAGCTGCAGGGCCTGGCCACCACGCGCCTGCAGCGGGCCAAGGGCTTTGCCGACCTGCCCACCCTGGCCGAGAAGGGCTTTGCCGGCTTCGACGCGAGCATCTGGTTTGCGCTGGCCGCGCCCGCGGCCATGCCGGCGGCGCTGGTGCAGCGCATGAATGCCGATGTGAACCAGATCCTCGCATCGGCCGATCTGCAGGCCAAGCTCAGCGAGATCGGGGCCGAGGACAGCGGCGGCACGCCCGAGCGCCTGGAGGCCTTCATGCGGGCGGAGCAGGCGCGCTGGGCCCGGCTGATCCGCGACGCGAAGATCACGCCCGACAGTTGAGCCGCGCCCTCGGTCTGGCTGCGGTGTGCCTCAGGCCTCGCCCATGGCGTGGCCGTGGCGCAGGATTTCGTCCTTGAGCCAGAGCACGGCGGGGTCGGCGTTGGAACGCTCGGCCCAGCAGACGTACAGGCGGTAGTCGGGCAACTCCACGGGCAGGGCGGCGCTGGCCAGCTGGGCCGCATAGTGCTGGGCCACGCGCCGCGGGAAGACGGCGATGAGGGCGCTGTGCGCGTCGCCGCACATCAGCTCCACCATCTGGCTGAAGGTGGACACGGCGGCCTGCACCAGGCGCTGGCGGCCCTTCCTGGCCAGCGCCTGGTCCACGGTGTCGTCGAGCACCGATCGCGTCTGCCCCAGCACCACATGGGGGGCATCGCAGAAGGCATCGAGCCCCAGAGTCTGCGCGGACCGCGTGGCCAGGGCCGGGTGGCCGTGGCGCGCCACGGCGACGTAGCTGTCGCCGTAGAGCAGGGTGGACTCGACCCCGCTGGCAGGCGACAGGCGCGGGTGCAGGCCCACGTCCACATCGCCCCGGCGCAGGCGTTCGGTGAGGCGGCCGTAGTCGGCCAGCTCCCACGACAGACGCATGCGCGAGCCGCGCCGCGTGAGCTCGGCGCACAGCAGGGGCAGCATCACGCGGCAGGTGTGGTCGCTGCCCGTGATGCGCAGGATGCGGTCGGACGTGGCGGGGTCGAACGCCTGCTCCAGGTTCATGAGCTTGTGCATCTCGCTCAGCACGGCCTCCACGCGCGGCGCCAGGGCCAGCGCGCGCGGCGTGGGCACGATGCCGTGGCTGGTGCGCGTGAACAGCGGGTCGCCAAAGACCTCGCGCAGGCGCTTGAGCGAGGCGCTCACCGCCGGCTGGCTCAGGAACAGGCGCGACGCGGCGCGCGAGACGCTGCCCTCGCGCAGCAGCGCATCGAAGGTGCGCAGCATGGGCAGGTCCAGGCCCCGGATATCAGGCTGGCCCATATCAGCTATCCAAACGTTTGAATTGATCCATATCAGCTTGTCTCCTATCGTAACGGCACCCAACGATAAACAACGGAGACAAGACATGAAGAATGCAGGCAAAGCCGCGCAGGGACTGCGCGTGCGCAGAAGAACCATGCTGGCCCTGGGCGCGGCCCTGGCGCTGCCCGGCGGCGCGGCATGGGCCCAGCAGCCGCAGGCCGGAACGGCATTCCCCTCGCGCGTGATCCGCATCGTGCCCTTCGGCACGGCGGGCGGGCCCATCGACGCGATTGCGCGGGTCTATGCCGACCGGCTGCAGCAGCGCTGGGGGCAGAGCATCATCGTCGATGCCAAGCCCGGTGCCAGCGGCATCATCGCCGCCGATGCGGTGGCCAAGGCCGCGCCGGATGGGCACACGGTGATGGTGACGCTGCCGCTCACGCACATCAACAACGCCATCCTGCAGCCCAAGTTGCCCTACGACCCGGTGAAGGACTTCGAGCCCATCTCGCAGCTGGCGCTGGGCGGGCCCATGCTGGTGGCGCGCGCCGATGCGCCGTACAGCACCCTGCAGGAGTTCGTGGCGTTCGCCAAGCAGAAGAAGAACCTGACCTACGGCACCTGGGGCAATGGCTCGGCCGCGCACCTGATGGGCGAACTGCTCAAGCGCCAGACGGGCGTGGCACTGATCCACGTGCCCTACAAGGCCGAGGCCGCGGCGCACAACGACCTGTTCGGCGGCCAGCTCGACTTTGCCTGGGCCAACCCGGCCACGGCGCGGGCCCAGGTACAGGGCGGGCGCATGAAGGTGCTGGGCATTGCATCGAGCGCCCGCGTGTCGGCCCTGCCCGATGTGAAGACCTTTGCCGAGCAGGGCTTCGCCGGCTTCGACCTGGACAGCTGGATCGGCGTGTACGCGCCAGCCAAGACCCCCGCGGCCGTGCTGCAGAAGTGGAACGAGGCGCTGCGCGAGATCACGAAGATGCCCGAGGTGCGCGAGAAGCTGGCGAGCTTTGGCTTCGAGCCCCTGGGCAACACGGCGGCGCAGTTCAAGGCCAGCTATGCGGCCGATTACCCGCGCGTGGCTGAACTGATCAAAGCCGCCGGCGTAACGCTGGATTGATGGATTTCTGTACCCAAGGACGCACTGCATGAACCCCGGCACCGCACAACACAAGGTGATCCCCATTGCCGTCGACACCGGCACGGCCTACGGCCTGCCCGCGCCGACCTCCAACCTCACGCTGGCCCAGGTGGGCGCGGGCACGCCCATGGGCGAGCTGCTGCGCCGCTACTGGCACCCCATCGGCCTGGCGGCGGACGCCACCGACACGCCGCGCCAGGTGCGCGTGCTCGGTGAAGACCTGATCCTGTTCCGCGACAAGAGCGGCAGGCCCGGCCTGGTGTACCCGCACTGCGCGCACCGGGGCACCTCGCTGTACTACGGCAAGGTGGAAGAGCGCGGCATACGCTGCTGCTACCACGGCTGGCTGTTCGATGTGGAGGGCCACTGCGTGGAGCAGCCCTGCGAGCCCGAGCTGGGCCGCGCGCGTGGCAAGGTGCGCCAGCCCTGGTATCCCGTGCAGGAGCAGTACGGCCTGGTATGGGCCTACCTGGGCCCGGCCGACAAGAAGCCCGTGCTGCCGCGCTACGACGCGCTGGAGCGGCTGGACGCGGGCGAGCTGCTGGAGGCCAACGACGCCAGCATCGGCGGCGGCGGCCCGGCCGTGGTGCCGTGCAACTGGCTGCAGCATTACGAGAACCTGGTGGACCCGTTCCATGTGGTGGTGCTGCATTCGACCTTCAGCGGCACGCAGTTCGTCGCGCAGATGGCCGAGATGCCCCAGGTGACCTGGGACACCGTGCCCCTGGGCGTGCGCACCACGTCCATCCGCACGCTGCCCGATGGCAAGGTGTTTCGCCGCGTCAGCCAGGCCGGCCTGCCCACGCTGCGCGTGATACCGAGCCCCCGGGTGGGCCGCTACGGGCGCGTGGAATCGCTGGGCTGGGTGCTGCCCATCGACGACCACCACTTCCGCATCTACGTGGTGGGCCGTGTGAACGAGGTGGGAGAGCTGGCGCGCATGCGCTCGCGCATGAACGGCAAGCTGTGGGAAGAGCTGACCGAAGAGGAGCACCGCGCCATGCCCGGCGACTACGAGGCCATGGTGAGCCAGGGCGCCATAGCCCACCATTCCGAGGAACACCTGGCCACCACAGACCGCGGCATCGTGATGCTGCGCCGCCTGCTGCAGCAGCAGGTGGACAAGGTGCAGCGCGGGGAAGACCCGGCGGGCGTGAGCTTCGACCCGAACGAGCCGCCGGTCGTCTTCGACGCGGGCAACTACATCGTCGAGCAGGCATGAGCCTGGCCGCCGAGATGATGATGACGGACACGCTGGCCGTGCGGGTGGCGCGCCGCTGGTCCGAGGCGCGCGGCATCGAGGCCTTCGAACTGGTGCACCCCGAGGGGGAGGCGCTGCCGGCCTTTAGTGCAGGCGCCCACGTCGATGTGCACCTGCCCGGCGCCATCGTGCGGCCGTACTCGATCTGCAGCGCGCCGCACGAGCGCTGGCGCTACCTGCTGTGCGTGCTGCGCGAGCCGGCCTCGCGCGGCGGCTCTGCTGCCCTGCACGATGCCGTGGCCGAGGGCGATGTGCTGCGCATCGGCCACCCGCGCAACCTGTTTGCGCTGGCCGAGGGGGCCAGCCACCATTTGCTGCTGGCCGGGGGCATCGGCATCACGCCCATCCTCAGCATGGCGCAGCAGCTGGTGCAGGCCGGGGCTGGCAATTTTGCGCTGCACTACGCCGTGCAGGAGCGCGGCCGCGCGGCGCTGCTCGGGGCGCTGGCCGTGCCGGGGCTGGCGGAGCGCTCCCAACTCTATTGCAGCACGGGCGATGCGCCGGCGCGCATGGACATTGGCGCGCTGCTGGCCCAGGCGGCGCCCGGCACCCATGTGTATGCCTGCGGGCCCGCGCGCTTCGTGCAGGCCGTGCAGTCGGCGGCCGCCGCGCAGGGCTGGGCGCCCGAGCGCATGCATGTGGAGCTGTTTGCGGCACCGCAGGCCGTGCGCGCCGATGGCGATGCCGCCTTCGAGCTGGTGCTGGCGCGCTCAGGCCGCGTGGTGAACGTGCCCGCGGGCTGCAGCGCCACCGAGGCCCTGGCCGGCGCAGGCGTGGCCGTGCCCACATCCTGTGAGCAGGGCGTGTGCGGCACCTGCCTCATGGGCGTGGTGTCGGGCCTGCCGGACCACCGCGACATCTACCTCTCGCCCGAGGAGCAGGGGCGCAACGACCAGTTCCTGCCGTGCTGCTCGCGCGCGCTGACACAGCGGCTGGTGGTGGACCTCTGAACCCAGGCAACTTATCCGCAGGGCCGCACTCTCACTGCCATCGGCCCGCCACGGGCCACAGTCAGCAGGATGCCGCGCCATGCAGAACGAACTCGAAATCCTCCAGGGCCTGGGCCTGCAACTGCCCAGCCCAGCCGCGCTGATTGGCTCGCTGGTCTTCAGCCTCGTCGGCTGGGTCGTGTGGCGCCGTGGCCGCAGGCAGGCCCAGCCCCGGCTGACCTGGGGCGGGCTGGCGCTGATGTTCTACCCGTACTTCGTCACCCGCACCTGGCTGGTATGGGGCGTGGGCCTGGCCCTGTGCGCCTGGGCCTGGCTGCAGTGGGAATGAAGGGCCTGGGCTGCCCTCAACAGAACACCAGCGCCAGCAGCGCGGGGTCGTCCATGAGGTTCAGCAGCGCGTAGTCGGCCCAGCGGTAGGTAAAGTACAGGGCTTGGTCGATCCATTGGTCCAGGGGCATGGGGGTGGATTATGGCGGCACGCCCCCCGGGGAAAGGCCGAGGTGGCCCGGGCGGGTATGCTGGCGGGATTGCGACAGCCGCATGACAGACAGACCGGCTACGACAACACCCGACAAGAGCGAATGAAGGAGCGCGCTACGCCCATGAGCCTGATCCAACCCCTGCCCGACGGCCCGCTGGACATCGTGGGCGACATCCATGGCGAGTACGAGGCGCTGGTGCAGTTGCTCCACCACCTGGGTTACGACGCCGAGGGCCGGCATGCCGAGGGGCGCACGCTGGTCTTCGTGGGTGATTTCTGCGACCGCGGGCCGGACAGCCCGGCCGTGCTGGGCCTGGCGCAGCGCCTGGTGCAGGCGGGCCGGGCGGTGGCGGTGCTGGGCAACCACGAGATCAATTTGCTGCGCGAGGATGCCAAGGACGGCTCGGGCTGGTTCTTTGACGCGCGCATGGTGCGCGACCACGACAAGTACGCCCCCTCGGCGCGGCCCACGCCGGCGCAGCGCCGCTCCATCGTGGAGTTTCTGTCGCAACTGCCCATTGCCCTGGAGCGCGATGACCTGCGCGTGGTGCACGCGGCCTGGCAGGACGAGCAGGTCGCCGCCGCGCGCCAGCTGCCCCTGGGATCGGTGCGCCGCGAGTACGACCAGTGGGAGGAGGCCGCCAGCGCGCAGGCCCGTGCCAGTGCGCTGGAGCAGCGCATGGCGCGCGAGCTGGAGCAGTGGCTGCATGGCCTGGAGAACAACCTGCACCAGCCGCCGTTTCTGCATGCGCATGCCGAGCACGAGGCCAACAAGCAGATGCTCAACCCCTTGAAGGTACTGACCACCGGCGTGGAGAGCACCGGGCGCGAGCCCTTCTTTGCCGGAGGGCGCTGGCGCTTCACCCAGCGCCAGGCCTGGTGGGACGCCTACACCGACGAGGTGCCTGTGGTGGTGGGCCACTACTGGCGCCGCCTGCGCCCCATCGACCGCAGCGTGGTGGGCAAGGGCGATGCCGACCTGTTTGCCCACACGCACCCGCTGGCCTGGCATGGCAAGCGGGGCAATGTGTTCTGCGTGGACTTTTCCGTGGGCGGGCGCTGGACCGAGCGCAAGGCGGGCAAGGTGGTGGGGCATGACTTCAAGCTGGCCGCCTTGCGCTGGCCGGAGCGGGTGCTGCAGTTCGACGATGGCGTGGTGCAGGTGACACAAGGGTTTGGGATGTTGAAGCAGGGTTAGCTCGTGCGTTAGTCCTGTGCGCGCAGTTGCCGGACGCCGACCACGGAGAACCTGATGGCTGCAGCCAGCACGGCGATGCCCTGCGTCTGCGTGCGTCAGAGCTAGGGGCCAGGACTGAAACGGGGGACGAGCTCGGGTGGCCGCTCTTTCCCCGCGCCGCGGGCGGCAAGGGTGTTGGGGACGAGAGGTTGAGGGGCGTTACGCCTTCCTTCAGGAACTTTCATCAAGGCGCAAATGGAGCGATTGTTGTCGTCGCGGTCGTCTACTTGAAGTTCGAGTTGTGGAAATATTTTTTTAAATTTGCAATTAGCTATTTAGCTAAATAAGATGTTTGACTGATGGTGCATCAGCCTGTACAGGTTGGCGAATAGCACCCAGAGACCCCTGCAACCGCAAGAAATGAGAGCCGACGCATGAATATCAGCGCCTTTGCCAGCAGTTTCACCACGGCCACCTTGGGCTTTGCCCGCCATCCAATGCAGCTGGTGCGCGAGACGGCGACTTTCCCCTTTGTGGCGCTGCCCACGCGGCCGGGGGGCTTGCCCATCGAGGTGACCCTGCTGGCCCGCCTGGGCCGAGGGGTGGGCACGGGTATGTGCCGCGGGATGATGGAGCGCCAGGGACGGCATGGCCGGTTCATCGATGCGCTCGATGAACCATCAGCCAAGCTTGGCGGCAGTGACTTTGCCAAAGGCGACGCCACTGCCCTGTACTCGTTTGGTGTGGAGCAGGGCGGGCACCCCTTCCATCGGCATGCGGGGCACCGGGTGTTCACGGCAGTGTCGGGCAGTACCGGGGCGCAACTGCGCTTTTCCAGCGCTACTCCGGATGAGATCGCTCGCGACCCGGCCGCGTTTGTGCGTGCGTTGCGCTACGTGGAGGTGCCGCCGGACTGTTTGTTCACCGTGCGTTTCTCGGGCGAGAACTGGCACCAGTTCGTTCCGCGCGTGCAGGGCTCAGGGCACCCGGCGTTCTTCGCTCTGTCGGTCCACACCAATGAGCTGGGCGGCTCGCTCAGCGCAGCACTGCGCCAGCGTGTGTTGCAGGGCGAGGGAGATATCCCTTCGCTGACCGAGTTGCTGCCTGATTCCGTGCGGGCCCTGATGGAGAGCGCAGCGGTGCAGGCGCAGCAGGTGCCCACCACGGTACTGTCGCTGGGGGAGCGGCCTGGCGGGTGGCTGGCTGCCGCGTGCGGGTACTACCGAGCAGCCATGGGTCGCCTGGGCAGTGCGCTGGCACGCTTGCTGGGGCCGCGGCAGATGGGCGGTTATGTCAGCGAGCTGCGGCCCAGCCGTGTGCAGGAGCAGCTGGACCTGCCGGCAGACAGCCTGTTGCGCCAGGCGTTGCCCGGCCGCACCCTGCACCATGAGGACTGTTTTACGCTGGTAGCGCCAATCCCATCACCTTCAGCCGTGGCAGGCGCGATGCCTGATGCACCGGCGCTGCTGGCTGGTCTGCTCGGTAGCTTTCTGGAACACCGGCACCCGGGCATCACGCGCATGATGGCCGTGCGCAATGCACTGGTGTACCCACTCAGGCTGCGCCGCTCGCCGCTGGCCTGTCCCGTCTCATCGCTGCAACCGCCCATCGCGGGCCAGATGATGCCAAAGGATAGTCTGCTCTTTGCTGATCGTTACCCCGTGCACGCCAGCCAGGTGGCGGCCGATGGGCACAGCGCGCAGGTGCTGCTGGGTGCAGACGACCGGCACCTGGCCTTTCGCTCCTGTATAGGCGTGCGCTGCCTTGAAGATGGCCGCGTGGAGTATTCGCTTTCCACCCGGGTGGCCTGCCACAATGCCTTTGGCCGCCTGTACATGGCACTGATCGAACGCACGCACCGCCGCTACATCGCACCTCACCTGTTGCAGGTGGCGGTGGAGGGTATGGAGGAACGGTAGGGACGATGGCACCGGGGGACCGTGCGTCCGCCGACCGCGGTACAGTGGCCCATGGCCGCTGCGGTGTGCGGCCAGACCACAGGAGAAGAGCTGATGCCGGTAGGCTTTGTCGCCAATGCAGTGTCTGCCGCCGAGGACGACGATGGGCTGCTCATCGTGACGTTCGGGGCGCCGTCCATCGAGGACGAGGACTTCTACCTGATGCTGCAGCACCTGGACGAGTACGACGAGCAGGACATTGCCTTAGGCATGGACCAGCCCTACATCGAGTACTGCGGGCAGGGCTGGTCCTGGTACGGCCACATCGTGTCCTTCGCCCTGCACCGCGACCGCGTGAACGTGCAGATGGATGCGCATGCCGCGCAGGAGATGGACAACGATGGCCGGATCGAGGTGCGCTTTGACCTGGCCGAGCCGCAGTTCCAGGCGCTGCGGGCTGCCTTGCAGCGCACCTTTGCCGGGCGCGCGTATTTTCACGACGGGGTATAGCGCTCTATAGACGAGGAGATCGCCATGGCCGTTCAACTGCGCCTTTCCGAACTCACCGACGCCTTTCAGTGGGTGAGCGCGTCGCCCGACAACGCGGCCTGTGTGGACCGCGGCTCCGGCAAGATCTGGCTGGTGGGCGATTGGGAGGACGAGGACGACCCGCCACCCGACGATGTGGGCGAGGAGTCACTGTATATCGAGGTGCCCGGCCCGTCGGAACTGGGCCTGGGGCGGCGGCTGGCCCTGCGCTTTGCGCAGGAGCACGCGCCCCAGCTGGACGAGCAGGTGCGCCATTGTTTTGCCCGGCAGGGCGCCTATGGCCGCTTCAAGGACCTGCTGCACCGGCATGGCCTGCTGCAGGCCTGGTACGACCACGAGGCCGCCGCCATCGAGCAGGCGCTGCGCGAATGGGCGGCCGACAGCGGCATCACCCTGGTGGAGGGCGCGCCGTAACGGGCGGCCGAGCGCTCAGCGCCCGGCGCCGTAGCGCAGCGACTTGAGCGCCAGCACAAAGCCGGGTTCGGTGGCCTTGGCATATTCATCGGCCACCTGGGTCATGACGATCACGGTGGTTGTGCCCAGGTCGGCCTTGAAGAAGCGGGCCTCGTGCGGCAGCTTCATGTTCTGCATGCTGATCACGAAGCGCTGCGAAACGCCCTTGCTCTCCTGGCCTGCCACATTGCGGGTGATGGGCGCCGTGGTGGCGGGGCCAAATTGCAGTTGCTGGGCGACCGCGCTGCCGCTCTTGGCGGATTCTGCGCGGTTCTTCGCCGTGGTGGCTGCGAAGGACTCGATGTTCTGGCGCTGCAGGAAGGGGCTGAACATGAGGGTGACGACGGCGTCGTCAGGCCCTTCGAGGTCGATGCTGCGCAGGCGGGTTTCGTCCTGCGCGACCGAGTCGTCGGTCACCTTCCAGCCCGCGGGGTGCTCGAAGCTCACGCCGTCCTTGCTGTAGGTGGCATTGGGGGCGGCCAGCGCCGGGGCGGTCAGGCCGGCTGCGAGCAGCAGGCCCAGGGCGGCGGCGGTGAAGTTGCGGCGGGCGGCCAGGAGCGACGGGGCGCGAAGGGACATGGCGGTGCGGTGCATGGTGGTCGGTCGGTAGGGGGGCAAAGGAGGGGCCGGTTGTGCGGCGTGGGGGCGGCGGGCTCAGCGCTTGGCGCGGTAGCGCAGCGTGTCCATCACGCGGCCCAGCGCGGTGTCGAGCTGCTTGGCATCGTCGGCCATCGACTGGGTCATGATGTTGACGCTGCTGCCGTTGCCCGCATCGATGGAGAAAAAGCGAGATTCCAGCTGGATGGCGACGCCCTCCGAAACATAGCCAAAGCGCTGCAGCACGCCCTTGATCTCCTTGCCGCCCACGCGCCGGGTGATGGCGCGGGAGGTCATGCCCGTGGGGGTGATCTTGTCCGGCCCCTCCAGGGCCGCGGGGCCCTTGTCCATTTCTGCGCGGTGCTCGGCGGCGCGGGTGGCCAGGGTCTCGATGTTCTGGCCCGACATGAAGGGGATGAACATCAGGTGGATGCTCGCGTCTTCGGGGCCTTCGAGGTCGATGCTGCGCATGCCGGTGCCGTCCGGCTCCAGCTCGTCCAGCGCCACCTTCCAGTCGGCGGGGTGCTGGAAGCTCACGCCATCCTTGCTGTAGGTGGCATGGGGGGCCGCCAGAGCGGGCTGTGCCAGGCCGGCGACCAGCAGCGCCAGGCCGAGGGCGGCAGTGGCGGCGGCGTTGAAGAAGCTGCGGGGCGTGGGCAACCAGGAGGAGGTGGTGGAGCGGGGCAGGGTGTGGCTGTGCATGGCAGGGAATAGGGGGTCGGGCCGGGCGGGGGGCAGGGTGTCTCGCGGTAGTGCAGGGTGTCCACCACCTGCTCCAGCGCCGCCTGCGTGGGCGGTGCAGGGGCGGACAGGGCCTGGCCCATGGCGATGATACGGGTGGCGCCGAAGTCCCGCGCGAAAAAGTGCACGTGCAGCGCGTGCTGCACGCCGCGCGCGCTGTAGATCCATTTACTTGTTGGCCCGCTCGGGCTGCGCGGCGGGGCTGTAGCGCAATGAGCCCAGCACCAGGATTTGCGCGGCCTCCATGGACTTGGCGTGCTCGACCTGGGCCTGCGTCATGATGGTGACGCTGCTGGTGGGGCTGAAGTCCATCGCGAAGAAGCCGGCCTCCACGGGCACGCTGCTGTCCTGCCCCACGTAGCTGAAATGGTGCAGCACGCCCTTGACCTCCTTGCCGTCAGGCAGGCGGCGCGTGATGGTGCTGGAGGTGATGGGCGTGATGGACGACACCTTGCTGGCGGCTGCAGGGGCCGAGGCCGGAGGCGTTGTGGCGGCGCTGGCTGCGGGGCCGGCCGTGGCTGGCGGGGGCGCTGGCACCACCTCCTGCTCCGGCGGGACGGGGGGCTGCTGCTGTGACGGCGATGGCAGTGGCGACGGCGCTTGTTGTGGCGCCTGCGCGGTGGTGGCCGCGGCGGCGCCTTCCTGGGCGGCCAGCTCGGCGCGGCGGTGGGCGGCGCGGGCGGCAAAGGACTCGATGTCCTTGCCTGCCATGAAGGGGATGAAGCTCAGCGTGATGCGTTCATCGTCGGGCCCTTCCAGGTCCACATTGTGGATGCCGCCCATGCTGGCATCGGTCTCGTCGAGCACGATCTTCCACGTGGTGGGGTACTGGAAGCTGGCACCGGCCTTGTTGTAGGTCTTGTGGTTGCTGCTCTTGGCCGCTGCGGCGGGGGCGGCTTTCTTCTTTGCCGCCGCTGCGGGGGCCGCTTTCTTCTTGGGCGGCGCGGCCCATGCCGGGGCAGCCAGGCCGCAGGCCAGGGTGGAGAGCAAGGCGATGGCCAGGGCGCGGCGCGTGCGCTGGAGGACAGTGAGGGGGAGGGTCGTCGTCGGCGGCGAGGGCTGGGAAGGGGAATGCATGGGTGCGGGGCGCCGAGTGGAGGGGAAAGTGCGGCGGATTCTCGCACCGGGGATGGGGGCGGATGGGGTGGGGCGGGTGTTTTTGGTTTCTTCTTGTTTCAGGTGGGCTGGTGGCTGGCTCGGGGTCTTTGGTGGCCTCGTGCTTTTGCTGAAGTCGCAGGCGCCACGACCCGGCACCTGCCCTCAACACAGGCATGCCATCAAGACGGCCACGGTTTGCCAGGTCGTCCCGGACCCACTATCCCATCGGCTTCCAGTGCGGCGCTTCCGGCTCGGGGAACAGCAGCTGCGCCTCGCGCGCCGGGCGCTGCATGGCCTCCCACTGTCGGCGGCGCTTGATGTCGCGGGGGCGGAGCTTTTCGGGCTGGCTTCTGTGGGTGCGGGACATGGTGGCTACCTCCTCGTGGGGTGGTGCCTCCATTGGCGCGCAGAGCGCGGTTCTTGGCTGTCGGACGGTTTCGATGCGGGGCATCGGCCAGTGCCCAGCGGTGCCGCAAGGCGGCACTGACAGCCGGTCGCCCAAAAAAAGACAGCCCGCTGGTGGGGCGGGCTGTAACTTGCTGTTCAGCAAGGGAGGGGTGGGTGTCGATGCGGTATCGACAGGGGCAATACTAAAGACGCGGCGCGGGCATTTTTGTAGGACGACATGCCATTGATGTGTGCACCCCAGGAGGGCCGGCGCTCGCTTTGGTCTGTGTAGGAATTGTCTGACGCAGCGTGTTTGCAAAAGACTGCACGCAATTGTTGCAGTGCGTTTTACGCTGTTGCATTCTTCACGGAGAACCACCTCATGCCTATCTTGGGAATCGTCGTTGGCATCCAGGCCATTGCCATCGTCGCTGCGCTGTCGTTGAGCCTGGCCATCTACTCCTGACCGCCCCCATCGGCGTGCACGGCGGCACCGCTCAGGGCGCCGTCCGCTGCCGCACCATCAGGCCCAGCGCCGTGAGCCCCAAGGCCAGCAACGCCAGGCCAAACCCCAGTGCCGTGGCATGCAGCCCGAAGTGGCCGGCGGCCAGGCCGGCCGCAATCGCCGGCAGGCTGAAGGCCAGGTAGCTGAGCACGAAAAAGCCCGACATCAGACCCCCGCGCTCGGCCGCCGTGGCCGTGCCCACCAGGCTGCGCAGCGAGCCGTTGAAGCCCGAGCCAAACCCCACACCCGCCACCACCGTGCCCGCGAAGAAGGCGCTGCTTGAATGCAGCGCAATGCCCGCCAGCGTGATGGCCAGGCCCAGCACCAGCGCCCAGGTGCCCAGGAGCAGCACCTGGCGTGGCGGCCGGGTGCGCACGAACACAATGGCCACGGCGGCCGTGAGCACCAGCGCGCAGATGAGGGCGCCGCCCAGCACCGGCGCGTGGCTGCCCGTGATCACGCGCGCCAGCGTGGGCCCGAGCGAGAGGTAAAAGCCCCCCAGCGCCCACAGCGCCGTGTTGAGCGGCAGGATGCGCGCCAGCGTGGCGCGCGAGCCCGCCGGGATGGCGATGCGCGGGCGCAGCGAGCGCCAGGCGCCGGGGCGGCGCGCCACGGTTTCGGGCAGGAAGACAGCGGCCAGTGCCTGCACGATGAACAGTGCCAGCAGCAGCTCGAACACCTGCGCCGTGTGCGTGGGCGCGAACTGCACCAGCGCGCTGGTGCCCAGAGCCCCGGCAGCCATGCCCAGCATGGGCGCCACGGTGTTCACCAGGGCGCCGCGCTCGGGGTGCAGGTCGATCAGCGCGGCGCTGAGCACGCTGGTGGCAATGCCTGTGGCCAGGCCCTGCACGGTGCGCGCGGCAAACAGCCAGGCCACCGAATCGGCCTGCCAGAACAGCACGGTGGAGGCGATCTCCAGCACCAGGGCCAGCAGCACCACTTCGCGCCGGCCCCGGTGGTCCGAGAAGGTGCCGAACAGCAGCGCCGTGCTCAGCAGCGCAAAGGCGTAGCTGGCAAACACCAGTGTCAGCGTGAGCGCCGAAAAGCCCCAGCTGTCGCGGTACAGCGCATACAGCGGCGACGGCGCGCTCGACGCGGCCAGAAAACCCACCAGGATGGAGGCCAGCAGCCACAGGGCCGGGGCATGGCCCATGCGGCGCACAGGGGCCGAGGGCGGGGCGATGGCGTGCGGCGTGGCGGCGGCTGCGGCAGCAGCGGGGTTCGTGGCCATGGAAACTCCAGTACGAAATAAAAGCAAAGAATTTGCTTTTGCGTATTAAACCACTAAAGCAATCTTTTTGCTTTAGCATGGTGGGCATGACTTCCAAACCAGCCCCCCGCCCCGGGGGACGCAGCGCCCGCGTGCAGGCGGCCGTGCACCGCGCCACCAATGAACTGGCCGGGCAGATCGGCCGCGCGCAGCTCACCGTGCCGCTGATCGCCGCGCAGGCGGGGGTGACACCCTCCACCATCTACCGCCGCTGGGGCGACCTGGCCGAGCTGCTGGCCGACGTGGCGCTGGACCGTTTTCGTGCCGACACCGAGCCCGCGGACACGGGCACGGCAGAGGGCGACCTGCAGGTCTGGGCCGAGCAGTTCTTCGAGGAAATGGGTTCCGAGGTCGGCCAGACCATGCTGCGCGACGTGCTGGCCGGGCGCATACAGGGCAGCGGCATGGCCGTGCCCAGCCAGTGCGCGGCCTACACGGCCAGCCAGATCGAGATCATCCTGGCGCGCGGTCTGGCCCGCGGCGAGGCCGTGCCCACGGTGGATGCGCTCATGGACGGCGTGGTTGCACCCATCATCTACCGCACCCTGTTCGGGCCGGCCCGGGCCAGCCATGCACTGGTGCGGGAACTGGTGGCCGGATGCATGCGAGGCGCGGGCCGGCCGGGCGCGCAGCGCAGCGATGCGGCCCTGGCGCTGGACGGCCTGGCGGGGCCGATGCTGGATTGAAATGGCGCGGCCTGTGCAAAGCAGTTGCCGGCAGTTGCCGCGAACCATGGCTGCTTGGGCGCCGATGTTGTACCTGGCGCTGAGCAGCCAGGTGCAGGGGGTGCGCGTGGCGCCGTGACGACGGCGACCGTGGCGCCGCGCTTCAGGGAAGGCGCACGGTCGTCGGGGCCATGGGGCCCGTGGGCTTGAGCTTGCGCGTGGCGCGCCAGTCCCAGGGGGGCAGGGGGCCGTTCTGCACCCACAGGCCGCGCCCGGCAGCCTGGGCGCGCAGCTGCAGGTCGGCCAGCGCCTCGTAGCCCAGGCCCACCTTGGGGTCGTACCAGG
Organism: Acidovorax sp. FW305-C-20-28; assembly: GCF_058783375.1. Lineage (NCBI taxonomy): Bacteria > Pseudomonadati > Pseudomonadota > Betaproteobacteria > Burkholderiales > Comamonadaceae > Acidovorax > Acidovorax sp. FW305-C-20-28. The sequence continues at coordinate 99,396 of NZ_JBYSYM010000024.1, forward strand.
CCATGCCGGCGCGCATTTGCTCGGTGGCGGCGTCCTTGCCCTGGCACTCCACGTCGGCCACGGTGTTGCCGAAGACGTCCACGGCGATGTTGCTGAGCTTGACCTTCTGCGGGATCAGGCAGAGGTTGACCAGGCTCTTGTGCGAGGCCTCGCCATAGGGCTGGCGCATTTCGGGCGCGTCGATGGCGCGGATGGAGACGCTGGTCTCTTCGTTGCGGGCGACGCCGTCGCAGCGGGCGCGGAAGGAGTCGCCGTCGTTGATGGCAACGACCAGGCAGAGCAGGGTGGCGGCGGTGGTCACGGGCATGGCGTGGCTTTGCGGGGGCGGGCGGGAAAAGCGGTGCACGGGCGCGCTGCACGTTGGCCGTGTGGCTGCCTGCCGGTTGTTGGAACTGCCATCCCTCTCACCCCAATATTGCTGGTGGAATTTTTGTGGCGCTATTTTGCTATGACTGGGCGGCTTTGGGCCGGGTCGGCCTGCCGTTTTGGGGCGGCCACCCAAATGCCTGAGGCCCTGCATACCCTGCCGCGGCTACAGTAGCGGCCAGCAAAACCGTGGCAGGAGGGTGCCTTGGGAGCATGGACCGTTGTTGCTTGGGCTGCCGCTGCGCTGCTGCTGGCCGGCGCACTCTGGCTGTATTTCAAGGCGCTGGCGCCCGGCGGCAGCACGCTGGAGCAGATCGTGGACCACGCCCTGCGCAAGGCCAACCGCCCCGGCCGCCCGGGCAGTGCGCTGGTGGTCGGGGTGCTGCATGGCGGCCAGGTGTGGACCAAGGGCTATGGCGCGGTGAACCCGGCCGATGTACCGCCTGCGCTGCCCACGGGGGCCACGGTGTTCCAGATCGGCTCGCTCAGCAAGGTGATGACGGCCAGCCTGCTGCCGCTGCTGGCCGGCCGCCATGGGGTCGCGGAAAGCACCACGGTGCAGGAAGCCCTGGGCCCTTCCGCCGCGCCCGTGCACCCGGCCCATGCCGGTATCACGCTCGGGGCCCTGGCCACGCACACCTCGGGCCTGCCCCGGGTGCCCAAGCTGCTGGAGCGCGATCTGCCCGTGCACCTGGGCGTGCAGGAGGTGCTCAAGAACCCCTACAGCCTGATCCAGCCGGCCACGGTGTGGGACTACCTGCAGCAGCCGCCCGACAGGAACGACGGCAAGCCCGTGCCGGGGCGCTTTGCGTATTCGAACTACGGCATGGGCCTGCTCGGCCACCTGCTGGAGCGGCGCACCGGCGAGCCCTATGGCGCGCTGCTGGCGCGCGAGATCTTTGCGCCCCTGGGCATGCAGGACAGCGCCGTGGAGCCTGCTGCCGCCCTGCGCGAGCGGCTGGCCCAGGGCCATACGGCACGCGGCGAGCCCTGCGCGCCGTGGAGCTTTGTGTCGCTGCACGGTGCCGGGGCCGTGCTCTCCACGGCCGATGACCTGCTGCGCTTTGCGCGCGCCCAGCTCGATGCCGCCATGCCCTTGCATGCGGCCCTGGCTGCCACCCACGCGCCGCGTGCCAGTGGTGCCACCGGGCTGGGCTGGATGCAGCCCAGCCCGGTGGACCGGCTGCTGGGCAACCGCCACATCGTCTGGCACGATGGCGCCACGCTGGGCTACTGCTCCTACCTGTCCATCGACCTGCAGGCGGGGCTGGCCCTGGTGATTCTGGGCGCGCAAGGCAACGGGGTCACCGTGCCCGGCATGCTGCTCACGCGCAAGCTGCGGAAATTCATGGCGTCACAACCACCATCGCACCAGAAGGGCGCTACCGCATGAACAGAGACCACAACGATTCAGCATGCGTACCCGGCCAAAGGGGCGCCAGCATGGGCGCTGGCATGGGCATCTGGGGGGCCGTGCTGCTGTTGGCCGGCGACATGCTGCTGCTCGGCCACTGGGGCGCGGCCGCCGATTTCCGTGCCGGCATGCTGGAGCTGGTTCGCTCGGCACCGGTTGCGCGCATCTGGGCCGGTGGCCTGCTCGGGCCCGTGGCGGGGGCCTTGCTGGTGGCGGGCTTCTGGCAGGTCTGCCAGGGCGTGCAGGTGCCAGCAGGGCGGGCTGCGCGCGCCATGCTGGGCCTGTTCATGCTGTTTGCCGTGGGCCTGGCGGCGATCCATTCCGTGTGGGCGGTGTTCGAGCTGCTCATCCGCACGTGCCTGGACGGCGCCGCCGGCGGCGCCCCTGCGGCCTGCCAGGCGCAGGCCGAGGCCGTGCAGGCGTACATGCGGCTGTCGTTGTTGGGCCTGGCCGTGCCGGGTGCCATGGCCTCGCTGGTTCTTGCCATGCTGGTGCTGCGCGGGCGCACGCCATGGCCGCGCTGGGCCGTGCTGGCCAACCCACTGCCGCTGGTCGCGGTGTTGCTGCCTGCCTTTGCGGCTGCGCCAGCACCCACCGGCGCGGTGCTGCTGGGCGGGTCGGCAAGCCTGCTGCTGCTGGTGTTCTTCGTGGTGGCCCATGTCAGCGCCAGGGGTGTGCGCGGGGGACCACCGGCGGGCCTAGTTGGCAAGCTGCCATGAAAGCCGGGCATGATGCCGTGGCCGCGGGGCCGGCCCCGGGGCGATGCTGTCCCATTGTCTTTTTCTACTACTTCTCTTCTTGCTGGAAGGTAACGCGATGTCCGATGCAGAGCACAACCCCTATGAAGACGCCACGGCAGCCTATGACCGGGGGCACCTGAACAAGGCCTTCCAGGGCTTTCTGGCGGGGGCGCAGGCGGGCGATGTGGACTGCATGGCCATGGTGGCGGTGATGTACGGCGCGGGCGAGGGCGTGCGCATCGACCTGGCGCAGTCCATCGAGTGGGACAAGAAGGCCATTGCCGCAGGCAGCGAGCTGGCGTTTCTGAACATAGGCATCAGCTACCGCTGCATGGGCGACATGGTGAGCGCCAAGCGCTGGTTCCTGCGCGCGCTGGACGCGGGCGATGCGGAGGCCGCGCTGCAGCTGGCCAAGCTCTACATGGTGAGCGAGCTGGAAGCGGACACGGTGCGCAAGTACCTGCAGATGGCCCTGGACAGCGCCAAGGCGCTGGACGAGACGAAGCTGGAGGCGCGGCAGCTGCTGGCCCTGGGCGCGGCGCAGCCCGGCAAGCGGTAGGCAGCCGGCGCCTGGCGCTGCAGGGGCGTTCCGCCCGGGCTGCACACCTGGGCGAAACCATGACCTGCCAGGTAATCGACCCGCGGCAAGGCCTTGCCTACAGTGGATCCATCGCAACCCACTCAAGAAGGAGATCCACCATGACCGCATACGCCATCGGCCTGCTCGAAGACCTGCAGTTCGGCCCCGACATCGTGAGCTATCTGCAGCGCATCGACGCCACGCTGGCGCCCTATGGCGGCGAGTTCCTGGTGCATGGCACGCGGCCCGAGCTGCGCGAAGGCAGCTTTGGCGGCGACTGCGTGGTGATTGCCTTCCCCAGCATGGACCAGGCGCGCGCCTGGTACGACTCGGACGCCTATGCGCCGCTGATCCCGTTGCGCACGCAGCATTCACGCTCCACGGTGTTTCTGCTGGAGGGGGTGAAGGAACTGCCCTACCGCGCCGCGGGACTGCTGGACAAGCTGGGCGTGGCGGCCTAGTCCCGGCGCCCCGGTCCCTCAGTGCACGGCCGGGGTGGGCTGTGCGAACGGCTGTGCGAACAGGGGCTGCACGAGGCCCACGAACTGCTGCACGAGGGCGTGGTCTGGCTGGCCGTCGAGCCAGCTGGCGGCCACGTCCAGCCCATGGTCGAGGTCGCTCAAGGGGCGCAGGGCCACACCGGTGGGCAGCATGGCGCGCACGCTCTCGGGCAGCAGGGCCACGCCCATGCGGGCACGCACCAGGGCCAGTGCGCCGTGCACCGTCTGCACGCGGTGCGCCACCTGGGGCTGGTAGCCGCGCTGATGCAGCAGTTGCAGCACGCCTGCGCCCTGGCCCGGGGCCGGGGCCGGTAGCAGGATCAACGGTTCGGCCGCAAAGCGGCGCAGCGAGAGCGGGGCGGCGGCGTCTCCACCACCGCCATCGTCGGGCACGGCGGCCCGGTAGCGCAGGCGGCCAAAGGGCTGGCAGGCCACGCCGTCCTGCCCCTGGGCGGGTAGGCCCAGGGCCACGTGGATGCGGCGCTCGCGCAGGGCCTCGCCGAGGGCCGGGGCGTCCATCTCCTCGAACTGGAAATCCACCTGCGGCAGGGCCTGGTGCAGGGCGTCGGCCACGCGCGGCAGGAATTCGTAGCACAGCGCGTGCATGATGCCCACCTTGAGGCTGCCGCGCCGGCCGCTGCCGATGGCGGCGGCCGCATCAAACCCGTCCTGCGCCAATTGCACGGCGTCGCGTGCGCGGGCATAGAGCGCGCGCCCGGCCTCGGTCAGGCGCATGCCGTGGCTGCCGCGTTCGAACAGGGCCGTACCCACGCGGTCTTCGAGCTTGCGGATCTGCACCGACAGCGGCGGCTGCGCCATGTGCAGGCGCCGCGCGGCGGCGGCCAGCGATTGCTCGTCGGCCACGGCCAGAAAGTACGAAAACCCGCGCAGATCGGTGCCCGTTAGCTTTGCCATAAGGGTGCTTTCGAAAACGGTATTGGATGCATTCCAGACCCGATGCAATTATCGGGCCCATGACTGATGCAACCCCCAGCGGCACCGACGTCGCCGCCCTCACGGCCAGCGAGCTGTCGCAAGGCTACCGCCACAAAGATTTCTCGCCCGTGGAGGTGGCCCGGGCCACCCTGGCGCGCATTGCCGCCCTGCAGCCGCGGCTGAACTGCTACATCACCCTGTGCGAGGACGCGGCGCTGGACGCAGCCCGCGCCAGCGAGGCGCGCTGGCTGCGCGGCGAGCCCCTGGGCGCGCTCGATGGCGTAGCGTATTCGGTGAAGGACATCGTCAACACCCGGGGCCTGCGCACCACGCATGGCTCCATCGTCCACGCCGACAATGTGCCCGACAGCGATGCCCTGGCGGTAGCGCGCATGCGCCAGGCGGGCGCGGTGCTGGTGGGCAAGACCACGACCTCGGAGTTCGGCGCCAAGTGCCTGACCGATGCGCCGTTGTTCGGCAGCACGCCCAATGCCTGGAGCCGGGCGCACACCAGTGGCGGCAGCAGTGGCGGTGCCGCGGTGGCCGTGGCGGCGGGGCTGGCGCCACTGGCCATTGCCACCGATGGCGGCGGCTCCACGCGCATACCGGCCGCCTGCAACGGCGTGGTGGGCTTCAAGCAAAGCCTGGGTGTGGTGCCGCACAGCCAGGTGCAGGACGCGTTCTCCAACTACACCTATGTAACGCCCATGGCGCGCACGGCCGAGGACACGGCCCTGATGCTGCAGGTGCTGGCCGGCGAGGACGCCTCGGACCCCTGGTCCATGGGCGTGCCGGCTGGTGCGGGCATGGGGGCGGTGGCGCCGCAGGGCGCGCTGCACGGCAGGCGCATCGGCTTTGCCCGGGCACCCCAAGGCCGGCCCCTGGCGACCGCGGTGGCCACCGCCTTCGATGCCGCGCTGGCGCTGCTGCAGGCGCAGGGCGCGCAGGTGGAGGAGGTCACCGACCTGGAGGTGGACGTGGAGCCCCTGTGGCGCGTGATCAACCACACCAGCTGGCGTGCGCGCTTTGCCGGCCTGGCGCAAGCGCATGGCAGCGTGCTCACCCCCTCGCTGCTGCAGCAGCTGGCGCTGGTGCGCGACGTGACGGCCGACGAGTACCAGGCCGCCATGTTCGCGCGCACGGCGCTGTACCGGCGCGTGGCCGGGCTGCTGGCGCGCTATGACTTCATCGCCACGCCCACGCTCAACCAGACGGCCTTGCCCGTCGACCAGGACCTGTTCGGCGAGATCGAGATCGACGGTGTGCGCTACCCCGGGGTGCGGCCGCACTGGTTTCCCTGGACCATGCCCTTCAACCTCACGGGCCACCCCGCCGTGTCGGTGCCCTGCGGCTGGTCGTCGGCGGGCCTGCCCATCGGGCTGCAGCTCGTGGGCGGTTTCAAGCAGGACGCAGCCCTGCTGGCCGCCGCCTGGTGTTTTGAATCGGCCTGCGCGGCAGGCCGCTCCCCGCTGCTGGCGGGACGTGATTGACGCTTATCTCCAACCTCCAAGCCCTGTGCCCATGAAACACCACCCCACCAAACTACCGGCCGCCCTGTTCGCCATCGCCGCCCTTGCGTTTGCCGTGGCGCCAGCCCCGGCCCGAGCCCAGGGCAACAAGGAGCCTGTGCGCCTGGTCGTCGGCTTTGCGCCGGGCGGCGCGCTCGATGCGCTGGCGCGGGCGCTGTCGGAGCAGCTTGCGCCGCTGCTGGACGAGACCGTGCTGGTGGAAAACAAGCCGGGCGCCTCGACCATGCTGTCGATCGACTTCGTCAAGCGCGCCAAGCCCGATGGGCGCACCATCCTCATCGCCTCGGGCCCGCCGTTCACCATCTTCCCGCTGAGCTATACCTCGCTGAAGTACGACTACCCCAAGGACTTCAGGCCCGTGGCGCATCTGACGAACAACCCGGCCATCATCTCCACCAGCCCGAACGCGCCGTTTCGCACCTTCCAGGACTATGTGGCCGCAGCGAAGAAGGACCCGGACCAGCGCAGCTTCGGCCTGACCTCGCTGGGCGGGGCTCTGCACTTCTCCATCGTGGGCCTGGGCAAGGAGATCGGCGTGCCGCTCACCGCTGTCAACTACAAGGGCGGGGCGCCGCTGGTGACCGACATCGCGGGTGGCCACCTGCCCGTAGGCACCGATGCCTTGGGCAGCCAGCTGGAGCTGCACCGCGCGGGCCGGGTGCGCATCATCGCGGTGGGCGGCACCGAGCGCGTGAAGTGGCTGCCCGAGGTGCCCACCGTGCATGAGCTGGGCTACAAGGGCTTTGACCGGGCCACCACCTTCTACGGCGCCTTTGTGCCCGCAGGCACACCCGATGCGGTGGTGCAGAAGCTGGAGAAGGCACTGGTGCAGGCTGTGCGCAGTACCCCGGTGGGGGCGTTGCTGGAGCGTGCGGGCATCCAGGCGACGGGCCTGCCGGCCGCCCACCTGGCCGAACAGATGAAGAAGGACCATGCGTTCTGGAAGCCCATCGTCGAGGCCTCGGGCTTCAAGGTGGAGCAGTAGTGCGGCGGCAGGCACCGGCGGTGCCGCGCCCCGGGCAGGTGCTGCTGTGCGCCTCGCTGGCGGCTACGGCCTGCTTTTTCAGCGCGACGGCCGTCCACGTGCTGCTGCCGTCCATCACCCGGGACCTCGGGGCCAGCAGCGCACAGGCCGAGTGGGTGGCGCTGGCCTACTGGCTCAGTCTGTCGGTGCTGACCCTGTGCTTTGGCCGGCTGGCGGACGTGCATGGCCGAAAGCGCCTGTTCTGTGGCGGCCTGGCGGTCTTCAGCGCGGCGGCGCTGGCCGGTGCTCTGGCTCCGGGCGCCGGGACCCTGGTGCTGTTGCGCCTGGTGCAAGGGGCTGCGGCGGCCGCCATCTTCGCCAACACGGCCGTGCTCGTCGCTGACGCCTACCGCGGGCCGGCGCTGGGCCTGGCCCTGGCGCGGCTGGCCATGGTGGCCGCCCTGGCGCAGGCGCTGGGGCCGTCGCTCGGGGGCTGGCTGGAGGGGGTGCTGGGCTGGCGCAGCGTTTTTGCCGGCGCGGGCCTGCTGGCCCTGGGCGTGCTGGTGGCGGCGGTGCGCTGCATCGCGGCGGACCCGCCACCGGGCCCGGCGGCCCGCTTCGATGGGGTGGGCGCGCTGCTGTCGGCCACCGGTCTGGGCGCACTGTGCTGGGGCCTGACCCTGGCGGGCACGCCCCCGGGCGGGGCGGCCACCACGCCGTGGCCGGTGGCGCTGTCGCTGCTTGCGGCCGGAGCGCTCAGCTTTGCGCTGCTGTGGCCCTGGTTGCTGCAGGCGCCGACGCCGCTGATCGCGCCCGATCTGCTGCGCGACCCGCAGCGGATGCGGCTGTACGCCTGCGTGTTCCTCATGGCCATGGCGCAGCAGGGGCCCGTTCTCGTCCTGGCGATGTACTACCAGCTGGCGCTGCAGTGGGCGGCTGCCGATGTGGGCTGGCGGCTGGCTGCGCTGGCCCTGGGCATGGTGCTGGGCGCGCCGGCGGCCGGCCGGGGCACCCGGTACCTGCCGGCGCACACGCTGTGCGCCGGCGCGCTGGCCGGCATGGCGGCCTTCACACTGGGGCTGGCCGCCGTGGTGCTCTTCGATGGGCACGCCTGGCTCGTTGCCTGCCTGCTGGGGCTGGGGGCCAGCCTGGCCCTGTTCGTCACGCCCTGCAACCAGATGCTGATGGACGGCTGCCCGCCCGGCCACCGCGGCATCGTCAACGCGCTGCGCGCCAGCCTGCAAGGCGCGGGCGGGCTGGCCGGCATGGCCTGGGTGCTGCTGCTGGCGCAGTGGCACCCAGGTGGTGGTGGGCCACTGCAGGCTGCCGCCAGCCCGGGGCGTTCGGCCGCAGCCTGGGGGGTGGTCATGGCGCTGGCCTGCGTGGCCGCCGTCCTTGGCCTGGGCGCGTGCCTGGCCGCCCGCGTGCGCATGCCGCCTGTGCTGCCCGACCAGGCCCTGCAGGGCCCGGGTAACAAGTCGGTGTAGCGGGCGTTGTAACAGATCGCCACATCTTCGTGGCGCAGTCGAGGCGCTGTCGGGCATTTTTTGACGACACTGGATGATGGCCCGCCAGTCGCGGCGGATGTCCGTTGGCCCAACACACAAGCGACACCGGGAGGGATTCTTCACCATGGCAACCACCACCAGGGCGGGCCGCGCTGCCGCGCCCCGCGCCACTGTATCGGCCATCGCCACCGCAGCGGCCCTGCTGTTGGGCCTGGCAGCCTGTGCCGGCCGTGCCACTGCGGCCACGCCCCTGCCGCCCGCGCTGGCCAGCGCCAGCACCTGTTTCCATGCGGGCCAGGGCCTGGTGGGCCGGGCGTTGCTGGACCTGGGGCCCGAGAGCCCCGATGCGCTGTTCGACCTGTACAAGGGCGTGCACTGGCAGGGGGCCTGGGCTTTCCAGAACACGCAGGGCCAGTGGGTGGTGCTGCCGCCCGGTATCGGCGTGGTGCCGCCGGTGGCGCGCGCGGTGCTGCACCCCCGCCGCGGCCTGGCAGGGGCCGCGGCCGCGACGCTGGAGGTGGGCATGTCAGAGCCCGGCCTGCAGGGGCCGGGCATGTTGCCGGGGATCACGCTCTTCGTGGGCTACGGGGCGGCGGGTGCGCAGAGCTTCGAGGACCTGCTGGCGCGCCAGCGCTTTGGCGTGGTGGCGCAGTTTGCCGGCAACGAGCCGGTGCGTGCCAACTGCGATGCGGCGGCGCCCACGCCCGGGGTGGCCATCGTGCCCGCGCCCGCACCATCGCCGCCAGGCACGGGGACCAGCCCTGCACCGGCACCCGCGCCAGCGCCGGCCCAGCAGGGCGGCAGCTTCAGCCACGGCAGCCGCTACACCATCCAGGCGGCGAACCTGGGCAGCAAGGCCGACCACAATGTGGGCAACTACCGCTACCAGGGCCAGCGCCACCTGCTGGCGCGCTTTTCCGATTTCGACAACGCTGGCGCCGCCACACCGGCCGCCAACACCAAGGCGGGCTGGCAGGCGCACCTCGATGGCATCTACCCCATCCTCACGTCCACCGATTTCAACGCCCTGGCCACGGCCTCGGGCGCGACGGTGGAGGCCAGTGGCGGTGTCACCCCCTCGGGCCGCTGGCTCAAGCGGCGCATCACGCAGGGCGTGCGCGACCAGTTCCCCAGCAACTACCGGCTGCGCAACTGGAACCTGTGGGACACGCGCGGCTACCAAGCGCAGATGTACTTCACGGGCTATGTGAACCTGTCTTCCATCAATGCGCCGGGCAAGTACTACCGCTTTTACTGGACCGATTCGAGCAACGCCAACAACAACGTCTGGACGGCCAAGGAAGGCGGCTCGATGACGGCGCGCGCCGAGGGCTCCAACACTGGCGTGCCCGGCATCTACTCCGACGCCCCCGTGCGCTACCAGGCGGGCACCTGGGTGCGCTACGAGATCCTGGCGGACTTTGCCAACGACCGCGTCTCGTTCTATGCCGACGGCAAGCCGCTCATGGACACCTCGCGCGGCTACACGGGGGTGAATACCGGCTGGCTGGGCGTGGGCGGCAAGCTCGACTACTTTCTGCTCAACAACACGGTGGAGATGGATGGCGAGGCCGGCGAGTTCGTGGGCCATGCCATGCCCTACCTGGACTTCAGCTTCAAACGCATCGAGCTGGCCGACGCGGCCGACTGGTCGCGCCGCACCGGCGCCGTGGTACAGGTGCCCACGCGCTGGGGCAATGGCAGCGTGGACATCGTGATCAACCAGGGGCGCTTTGCCAACCTGGAGGGCAAGCACCTGTTCCTGCTCGATGGCATGCAGGCCACCTACCTGGGGCCGCTGAAGTAGCGACGCGCGGTCGGGTGAGCGTGCCGGCGCGGCTACCCATCGCTCAGTCGTCCAGCCGCTCGCTGAGCACGCGGCCGGTGTGCGGGTCCAGGCGCAGTTCCACGGTCTGGCCGGCGGTGTTGGTGGCCTCGGCTTCCCAGAAGCCGTCGTCGTACTCCACGCTGCGCACGCGGGTGTAGCCGGCCTGCTGCAGGGACTGGCTGATCTGCGCGGCGGCCAGCACGGGCTGCCCGCCCACGGTGCCGCCGCTGCGGCCCACCTGGCTGAGCACTTCCAGCGTCTGCGGGTGCAGCACGAATTCCACCTTCTCGCCCAGCAGGTTCTGGCGCGCCTCGGCCTGCCAGAAGCCGTCGTCCAGCTCCAGGTCGTGAACATAGGTCCAGCCGCCGGCGCGCAGGGCCTGGGCCACCTGGGCCAGGCCGGGCAGGGTGGTGCCGATGTCGCTCTTGCGCACGGCGGTGAAGCTGGCGTCGGCGTCCTTCACGAGCACGGTGGCGCGCTGGCCGTCGTTGGAGATGGCCTTGGCCGTCCAGTAGCCGTACTGCTTTTGCAGGTCGTGCACGGCCACGTACTGGTTCTGGGCGATGATGTGGAGCGCGTCCTGCGCGCCCAGGGCCAGGGCGATGGAGGGCAGGGTTGCGGCGGCTGCGGCCAGGGTCAGGGTGGCAAGGGTCTTCTTCTTCACGGTGCTTTCCTTTCAAGCTTGGTCGGTATGGAGGGGCAGTGTGGCCAGCCCTGCCTAAACACGGTGTGAAGCCCTTGTTCATGGGGCGTTTAGCTTCGTCCGCAATAATCCCCGCGATGGAACGATGGATGAGCCGAAGGATGGGCCTTGTGGCCGCGTGCGCGGCGGCGCTGCTGCTGGCCTGCACTCCGGCACTGGCGGCGCCCCCGCTGGGCGTGCCCGCCGAGCAGGAGGCGGCGCGCCGCGGCGTGCTCAACGGGCAGCTCAAGCCGCTCAACAGCGTGATCGCCGAGATCAGCCGCAAGTACAACGGCCGCGTGATCGACGTGGAGACCGAACGCGGGCGCAAGGGTGAGCTGCGCTATGAAATCAAGCTCATCGATGCGCAGGGCCGCAAGCACGAGGTGCTGGTGGACGCTGCCACCGGCGCCGTGGTGGCGCAGGAGAGCGACTGGCCCACGCAGCCCGTGAGCCCCGCGCAGATGGCGCGCTACATCAAGCGGCTGGAGCAGCGCTACGGGGCGCGCGTGTCGGAGGTGGAGTTCGAACGCGACGCGCAGGGCCAGGCGGTGTACGAGGTCAAGCTCTCCGAGAAGCCCGCGGGCCAGATGAAGCTGCTGATGGACGTGTCCACCGGCGAGGTGATCCACCCGCCCCAGGGCGCCGTGTCCAAGGCCGCCATCAAGCCCATGTGGGCCCTGCTCGAATCGCTGCACCCGCGCTTTGCCGGCCTGGTGCTGGAGGTGGAGCTGGAGACCGACCACCGCCGCCAGCCCCACTACAGCGTGGAGCTGCTGCAGCCCAACGGCCACAAGCTGGAGCTGGAGGTGGATGCCGTGACCTTGCAAGTGTTGCGCCAGAAGGTGGATGAGTAGATGCGGGTACTGGTGGTGGAGGATGACCAGGCGCTGGCCGGCCAACTGCGGCAGGCGCTGGAGGCGGCGGGCTTTGCTGTGGATGTGGAGCACGATGGCGAGGCCGCGTCCTTCGCCGGCACGGCAGAGGCCTACAGCGCCGCGGTGCTGGACCTGGGCCTGCCGCGCAAGGATGGGCTGAGTGTGCTGCGCGACTGGCGCGAGGCCGGTTGTGGCTGGCCGGTGCTGGTGCTGACGGCGCGCAACCGCTGGAGCGACAAGCTGGCGGGCTTCAACGCCGGGGCCGACGATTACCTGACCAAGCCCTTTTTGATGGACGAGGTGGTGCTGCGCCTGCGCGCCATGCTGCGGCGCACGGCGGGCGTGGCCGCCAGCGTGCTGCGCGCCGGCCCGCTGGAGTACGACGTGGTGCAGGGCCGCTTTGCGCTGCAGGGCCAGGGCCTGCAGCTCACGGCGCAGGAGCACCGCATACTGGCCTACTTCATGCACCACCCGGGGCGGCTGCTCACGCGCGGCGACATCAGCGAGCATGTGTACGCGCGCGACCTGGACCCGGATTCGAACACGCTGGACGTGCTGATCGGCCGCATTCGGCGCAAGCTCGGTGGTGCGCCCCGGCTGGTGACCGAGCGCGGCCAGGGTTTTCGGCTGGAGGCCGGGCCCGACGATGCCGCCCGGGGGCCGGCCTGATGGCGCTGGCCCAACGCCTGGCGTTGCAGCTGGCGCAGTGGCCCATGGCCACGCGCATCGTGCTGCTGGCCTTGGTGCCCATGCTGGTGCTGGTGGGCGCGGGCGGCTGGTGGCTGCGCGTGCAGATGCACCAGAGCCTGCTGGCCAGCTTCGAGCAGGTGCTGCGCGACAAGGCCCAGCGCGTGGGCGCGCGGCTGCTGGTGGGCCCGCAGGGCGGCTTGCGCGAGCAGGCCGGTGCGGTGGACGAGTTCAGCGCCATCTACGGCGGCTGGTACTGGCGGGCGCAGGCCGGCAAGCAGGTGCTGCGCTCGCGCTCGCTGTGGGACATGGATGCCCCGCCCAGCGCCGCCGGGCCCGCGCGCGGCTCGCCCGTGCTGCACCTGGCCACGGGGCCGATGCAGGAGCCCCTGCTGGCCTACACCAGCGCCGTGCAGGTCGGGCCGCCCGTGGCCGAAGCGACATTGGTGGTCTACGGCCCGGCCGCGCAGCTGCAGGACAGCATGCGCCAGATCGACCGCACCCTGGTGCTGGCCGCCCTGGCGCTGATGGCCCTGGCCGGCGCCCTGGCCTGGCTGCAGGTGCGCGTGGGCCTGGCGCCGCTGCGCCGGCTGGAGGCGCTGCTGGCGGCCCTGCGCTCCCCCCAGGGCCCGGGCGCCGATGTGGCGCAGCACCTGGCCGCCCCCACCGGGCGCGACTTGCAGCCCCTGCAGGCCGAACTGGCCGGCCTGCTGGCGCACAACGCCCATGTGGTGGCGCGTGCCCGCGCGCATGCGGTGGACCTGAACCATGCCCTGAAAAAGCCCCTGGCCCTGCTCAGCGCCCAGGCCAGCGCGCAGGCCCTGGTGCCCGCTGCCGAGGTGCAGCGCCAGGTGGCCGCCATGGCCCAGCTGGTGGACCGCTACCAGGCCCGCACCCTGAGCGACGCGCTGCATGCCCACCCGGGCGCCGCCGGCCCGGCGGTGGACGTGCGCGAATGCGCGGGCCAGGTGCTGCAGATGATGCAGCGCCTGCATGCCGCGCAGGAACTTGCTTGGGTGATAGACGACGAGGACGACGCCAAGCCCCCGGCCGGCCCGCTGCGGTGGCGCGGCGAGCGCGCCGACCTGGAGGAGGTGCTGGGCAACCTGCTGGACAACGCGGGCAAGTGGGCGGCATCGGAGGTGCGCCTGTCGCTGGGCGTGCAAGCGGTCGGGCAGGTCGCCGGGCAGGGCGCCGAAGGCCCGGCCCTGGTGCTGCAGGTGGAAGACGATGGCCCGGGCATGACGCCCGCGCAATTGCAGGCGGCGGGCCAGCGCGGCCTGCGCTTTGACGAAACGGTGCAGGGCAGCGGCCTGGGCCTGGCCATTGCGGGCCAGATCGCCCAGGCCTATGGCGGGCGGCTGGCGCTGGGCAAGAGCGGTGGCCTGCGCGGGCTGCAGGTGCGTGTGGAGCTGCGCGGGCTGGTGACGGCTTGAGGGGGGGAAGGCTCAGCCGCCTTGGGCCATCAGTGCATCGTAGCGGCGCTGCATCTCCTGGGGCTCGACCTGCTCGATCGAGTGGCCGATGTTCCAGCGGTGGCCGAAGGGGTCGCGCACCACGCCGGAGCGCTCGCCGAAGAACTGGTCTTGCGCCTCCCGCTCCAGCGTGGCGCCCAGGGCCAGCGCGCGGGCGATCACGGCGTCGGCATTGTCCACGTGGATGTGCAGCGACACGCTGGTCGGGTTGCCGGGGCGCGGGCCGTGGATGCCGCATTCGGGGTATTCGTCGCTCACCATCAGCGTGGTGCCGCCGAAGTCGAGCTCGGCATGGCCCAGCCGGCCCGTGGGCGGCTCGGTCAGGCGAAACAGTTCGCGCGCGCCGAAGGCTTCTTCGTAGAAGCGGATGGCGGCCGCGCCGTCGGCGACATGCAGGTAGGGAAAGAGTTCGTGGACCATGGGGACATCTCCTTGGGGGTGGGTGGTGTGTTGTCCCACTGTAGGCCTCACGGCCGGCAGCGTCTTGAAGAAAATTGACCTGGCGAGGGGCTTCGGGTTTCAGCTGGTGCGCACGTGGTTGCGCTGCGCCGGTGCGGCGCGCAGCCAGTCGGTGGGGGTGACGCCGGTGAGCGCGCGGAACTCGCGCGTGAAATGCGCCTGGTCGGCAAAGCCGGCATCGGCGGCAATGCCAGCGGGCTGCGGGCCCGGTGCCTGCAGCGCGGCCAGCGCCAGCTGCAGCCGCAATACCCGGGCATGCTGCTTGGGCGCCAGGCCGGTGGCGTCGCGAAAGCGCGCGATCAGGTGGCGGTGGCTCAGGCCGCTGGCGTGCACGGCCTGCTGCACCGGGGCGCCCGCGTGCAGGCTGGCCAGGGCGGCGGCGATGGCCGGGTGCAGGCCGCGCACGGTGCGGGCCATGCGGGCCAGCAGCCAGGTTTCGAGCACGCGCAGGCAGGCCTCGGGGTCGCTCTGCGCCTGCAGGCGCTCCATCAGCTCCGCCACCGCGCCGGGCCCGCACACGTCGGCCAGCGGGGTGTGGCGCTCGGCCAGGTCGGCCGCACTGGTGCGCAAAAGGGCGCCCGCGGCGCCGGGTTCAAGCTGGGCCCCGACCGACCAGCCGTGCGTGCCGGCCTGCTTGGCGTAGTAGCCGGCCCGGGCACCGCCGACCACGGCCGGGCCGGGAGACCAGGCCTGGGCGTCATGCGGTGCATCGCCTGCCGGCAGCAGTTGCAGCGGCGGCCCGCCCCAGCGCAGGGCCAGGTGCATGTGGCCGGTGGGCAGCACATGCTCGCGCCCGGGCCGGGCGAGCGCAGGTGGTGTGAAGCCCGCCCAGAGCAGGCGTACAAAGGGGCGCAGCGGGGGGATGGGCGGGCGGGCAAGCATCGGGGCAGCCCTGTGGGTGGTTCAGTGCCTTGGGCGCGGCCTCTCGGTCACACCTTGAAGCGGCGGGCCTGCAGGGCGGCAGCGTAGTCGGCGACCACGCGGGCCAGGGCACCCTTTTCGTTGGCCTCGAGCGCGGTGCGCTCCTGGAACAGCTTGCTGCGCTCGGCCACCAGGCGCTCCATCTTGGCGGTGTCGGGGTTGGGGCGGTTGCTCTCGTACTGGATCTCGGCCACCACGGCCGCCAGCCAGGCGGCAAGGCAGGCACTGGCGGCCTGTTGGTGGCTGGGGGCGGCGGCGGCGCCTGTCTGGGGCACGGGCTGGGCGGCGGTCATGTTCATCACTCCTTGGTTTTGTGCAGTCGGATGGGGGAGCTTGTCTCTCCGTGTGCTCGAATGTAACGCGCCCGCGGCGCAAGACTCCCATCATCGCGCACGGGGCAGCACAATGTCTGCATGGCCTTGCTGCATCTGTCGCCCCGCCTTGCCGGTATTGTTGCGGCCCTGCCACTGCATGCCGGCATGCGCGTGCTGGAGGTGGGCTGCGGCCCGGGCGTGGCGGCGCGCGCGGTGTTGCAGCGCCTGGGCCGCACCGGCCATGTGCTGGCCATCGACCGCTCGGCCAAGGCCATTGCGCAGGCCGTGGCAGGGTCGGGCGCCGAGCTGGCCACGGGCCGGCTGGTGTACCGGCAGGTGGCGGCAGAGGAGCTGGTGCTTGAACCTGGGGAGCCGCGCTACGATCTGGCGTTTGCCGTGCGCGTTGGGGCGCTGGATGGGCGGCACCCCGAAGCGGGGCGGCAGGCCCTGGAATGCATCGCCCGGGCGCTGGTGCCTGGCGGGCGGCTGTTCCTCGACGGGGGCAGCCCGCTGCGCGAGTTGGCCTTGTGCCGGGAATGAGCGCCCTGGCATCCGATCAGCACACGACCAGGTGCTCCACCCCATCGCGGGTCTGGGACAGGTCTTCGCGCCAGTAGTGCGGGTCGTTGACCTGGCGCCACGCCACGCCCAGGGCGGGTGCCATGGCCCGCGTGGCGGGGTCGAACACGTTGCCGAGCGAGATGAAGAGGCTGCCCGGGTGGGGCCAGTCGGCCCGCTCCACCTGCACCAACGGGTTGCCGCGCCGCAGTTCGGCCAGCAGGCAGGTTTGCAGGCCGGTGGGCAGGCTGATCAGGATGGCCAGGGTTTGCAAGTTGTGCGTGGGGACGAAGGGGAGGAAGTCCTCGCGGGTGGCGGGGTGCGGTGGGGGATTGTCTGCTGCGGGAGGGGTGGCGGTCATGGGAGCAGTGTATCGGTGGGGGCGGGGTTTCAGGCTCCGCAGGACACTGTGTTCATACTGCGGTCAACGTCTTTTGCGGAACCGGAACATATGAATCTCTCGTGCACGAAGCACTGCGTATCGTGGCTGCTCAAATGCTGGCTGGTGCTGTTGCCCTGTATGGGCTTTGCCCAGCCAAACCCTCCAGTGGTGACACCGCAAGCGGCGCTGAACAAGGCGCTGGAAAGCCTGCGGCTGGCGGATGGAGAGTACCTTGCTGGATTCACGGTGAATCTGAAGACCGGTGAAGAAATGATGAGAGGGCGACGGTCGCTTGACAGCAGCGAGAGGCTCGACTATTTGCCGGATAGAAGGTACTGGAGCGTCGTTTTCGATATCAAGAACATGAAGGGAAAGTCTTACTACGGCATCTTGATGCCGGTCGACAGCACGACTGGCCTTCTAGTCTTTGATGTTCCAGCGACGCGACGCAAGGAGGCTCGAGAATGATGTCCAGCGTGAGCCGAGCTGAGCTTGAAGCAGCTGTTGGGCGCGCCCGTGGTGGGATGGCTGCTTTGTGGGAGTATTCCGCATCGCTCAGCGAACTGACGATCCGCATCACATGGCGGGGGACGTCGGAGAATCTCCATATGGTTTGCAATGGCTGTACCCGATTGGAGGCGACAACGGCCTGGGGCGATGTGGATCTTGAGTGGCGACAAGTCGATTCGGGCGAGATCATTTTGATCGACGCAAAGGCGCGGTTCCTCCTTGTCTGCAAGCAGATACGGGTGTTTCCGAATCTGGCGCCGATCTTTTTGAAGTAGATCCGCAGGGGCGGTGGGGGGCTGGGTGTCAGGCTCCGCAGCCAGGCTACGATGGTCTTCTTGTTGGAATGGGTGGTTTTGGTGTTGGCTGTTTGCCTGGGGTGAGGGCGGGAGCCGGGATGTGCGCCCGGCGGCGCAGTAACTTTCTCTTGCGTCGCCAAGAGAAAGTCACCAAAGAG
>NZ_JBYSYM010000025.1:0-113437 GCF_058783375.1 Acidovorax sp. FW305-C-20-28
CTGTTTCTTTGCCTACTTTCTTTTTGCGCAAAAAGAAAGTAGGTGCGCCGCCGGGCGCACATCCCGGCTCCCGCACTCAACACAAACAGCAGAAGCAACCACAGCCCACAAACAGCAGAACCTCTATCAAGCCACCTTGCGCTGCTCCGCCCGCGGCACAGCAGCAATCAAACTCCGCGTGTACGCATGCTGAGGCGCCGCCCAGATGCTCTGGTGATCGCCCGACTCCACGAACCGGCCCTGGTGCATCACCAGCACCCGGTCCGCGATGTAGCGCACCACCGCCAGGTCGTGCGAGATGAACAGGTAGGACAGCTGGAATTCTTCCTTGAGCTCCACCAGCAGATTCAGGATCTGCGCCTGGATGGACACATCGAGCGCCGACACCGGCTCGTCGCAGATCACCAGCGATGGCCGCACCACCAGCGCGCGGGCGATGCCGATGCGCTGGCGCTGCCCGCCCGAGAACTCGTGCGGGTAGCGGTTGCCGGCGTCGCGCGGCAGGCCCACGCGGTCCAGGATGGCGGCGATGCGGCGGTGCCGGTCCTGGCGCGAGCGGTTGCCGTGTACGTACAGCACCGTGTCCAGGATGTCGTAGACGGTGCGGCGGGGGTTGAGCGAGGCATACGGATCCTGGAACACCATCTGCATGCGCTGGCGCCAGGGCTGCAGGGCCCGGCCCGCGAGGCGGGTGAGGTCCGTGCCATCGAACACGATGCGACCGGCCGTGGCGGGCACCAGGTGCAGCAGCGTCTTGGACAGGGTGGATTTGCCGCAGCCCGACTCGCCCACCAGGCCCACGGTCTCGCCCACGCCGATGGTGAAGGACACATGGTCCACCGCGCGCACGGTGCCGGTGCGGGGGGCGTAGTCGGTGCGCAGGTTCTCCACCGCGAGCAGGGGCTGCGCCGCGGCAGGGGATTCCCCGCGTGGCGGCGCCGCCTTGGGAATGTGCAGGTCGAAGCTGCGCTGGCCGGTCTCGGGATCCCGGCGCGGCTGGATCTCGGGCAGGCGCGCGTCGGTGTAGTGCAGGTCCCGCCCGGCATGCAGCGAGGCACCGAGCAGGCCGCGTGTGTAGGGGTGCGAAGGGGCGGAGAAGAGCTGGGTCGCGCTGGCCTCCTCGACCTTCTCGCCGCCATACATCACGGCCACGCGGTCGGCCCACTGGGCCACCACGCCCAGGTCGTGCGTGATGAGCAGCAGCGACATGGACAGCTCGCGCCGCAGCCGGTCCAGCAGCTCCAGGATCTGCGCCTGGATGGTCACGTCCAGTGCCGTGGTGGGCTCGTCGGCCACCAGCAGGCGTGGGCGGCAGGCCACGGCCATGGCGATCATCACGCGCTGGCGCTGGCCCCCCGAGAGCTGGTGCGGGTAGTCGTCCACGCGCCGCTGGGGCTCGGGGATGCGCACCAGGTCCAGCAGCTCGATGGCGCGCTGGCGCGCTGCCGTGGCCGACAGGCTTTCGTGCTGGCGCAGGGTCTCGGCGATCTGCGTGCCCACGGTGTAGACCGGGTTCAGCGAGGTCATGGGCTCCTGGAAGATCATGGAGATCTCGCGCCCGCGCAGTCGGCGCAACTGGTCCAGCGGCAGCTGCACGATGTCGCGGCCATCGAACAGGATCTGGCCGCCGATCTGCGCGCCGGGTGCCAGCAGCCGCAGCAGCGCCAGCGCCGTGGTCGATTTGCCGCAGCCCGACTCACCCACCAGGGCCAGGGTCTCGCCCTGGTGCAGTTGCAGGTCGAGCCCGCGCACGGCATGCAGCATGCCTTGCGAGCCCTTGAAGCGCACGTCGAGCTGGCGGATGTCGAGCAGCAGGGGGGCGCGCTGCGTGCCAGTGGCGCCATCGCCGTGTACCGGGTGGATCAGGGTGGAGTGGCTCATCGCAGGCCTCGCAGGCGGGGGTTGAAGGCGTCATTGAGGCCGTCACCGACCAGGTTGAGCGACAGCACGGTGAAGATGATGGCGGCGCCGGGGATGGCGGTCAGCGTCCAGGCGGTGCGCAGTTGCTCGCGCCCCTCGCCGATCATGCTGCCCCAGGAGACCACGTTGGGGTCGCCCATGCCCACGAAGGCCAGCGCCGACTCGATCAGGATGGCCGTGGCCACCAGCACCGAGGCGGTCACGATGACCGGGGGCAGGGCGTTGGGCAAGATCTCCTGGAAGATGATGCGCAGGTCCGAAAAGCCCTGGCTGCGGGCCGCCAGCACGAACTCGGACTCGCGCAGCGAGCGGAACTCGGCCCGCACCAGGCGCGCGATCACGGGCCACGAGGCCAGGCCGATGGCCAGCACGATGACCTTGGCCGAAGGCTGGCCGATGGCCACGATCACGATCACCAGCAGGAAGGTGGGCACGGTCTGGAACAGCTCGGTCAGGCGCACCAGCAGGTCGTCCACCCGCCCGCCGAAGTAGCCCGCGACGGACCCGACCAGGATGCCGATGAGCACGCTGACCGTGGCCGCCGACAGGCCCACCGCGAGCGAGACCCGCGCGCCATGCACGATGCCGGCCGCCACGTTGCGGCCCAGCGAATCGCTGCCCAGCGGAAACTCGGCCGACTGCAGCGGCGGCAGCAGCGGGCGGGTGGCCATGTCGAGCGGGTCGTTGGGAAAGAGCACGCCCGCCAGCACGGCCAGGCTGGCCACCAGCAGCAGGATCAGCACGCCGCTCACGGCCGCCGGGTTGCGCACGAAGGCGCGCAAGGCCGCATGGCGCTGCACGGCGATGGGGGCGGGGCTGTCATCCAGCGCGCTGGGGGCGGGGGATGCGCCGCGGATGAGCCGAAGGAAGCGGCTCTGGGGGGAAGGGGGGGCAGCAGTGGTCATGGCAAGGGAATGGAGGCCGCAGGTGCGGCAGAAAAGGCGTCAACGGACCTGGATGCGCGGGTCGAGCCAGGCGTGCAACAGGTCCACCAGCATGTTGGCCACGATGACCAGCAGCGAAGACAGCAGCAGAATGCCCAGCAGCACGTTGTAGTCGCGTGCCAGCACGGATTCGAGCGCCAGGCGGCCCAGGCCCGGCCAGCTGAAGACCGACTCGACCACGATGGCCCCGCCCAGCAGCGTTCCGAAATGCATGCCTGCCACGGTGGTCACGGGGATCAGCGCGTTGCGCAGCACATGGCGCAGCGTGATGGCCACCGGGGTCAGGCCCTTGGCGGTGGCCGTGCGCACGAAGTCCTGGTGGCTCACCTCCAGCATGGCGGCGCGCGTGAGGCGCGAGAAGATGGCCACGAAGAAGCCCGCCATGGCCAGGGCCGGCAGCACCAGGTGGCGTGCGGCGTCCTTGACCAGCGCCCAGCCGGTCAGCCCGGCGCCGATGGTGAGGTTGCCGCCGGTGGGCAGCCAGCCGAGCTTGACCGAGAACAGCACGATGGCCATCAGCCCGAGCCAGAAGCCCGGCGTGGAGTACAGCAGCAGCGCCAGCACCGAGAGCACCCGGTCCTGCCACCGGCCGACCCAGGTGGCCATGATGGTGCCCAGCAGCACACCCGTGGCCAGCGCCAGGCCCAGGGCGGTGACCATGAGCAGCAGGGTGCTGCCCAGGCGCCCGCCGATCAGCTCCAGCACCGGCTGGTTGTGGCGTGGCGACACCCCCAGGTGGAAGTGGGCCAGGTTGTTGAGGTAGGCCAGCAGCCGGTCCAGGAGCGGCAGGTCCAGCCCGAAATGGGTGCGCAGCTGGGCCATGGTCTCGGCCGTGGCCGAGCCCGACTCGGCCGCGATCACATCGGCCGCGTCGCCGGGCACCAGCTGCAGCAGCAGGAAGTTGAGCACCACCACGCCCAGGACGGTGGGCACGGCCTGCCAGGCCGTGCGCCGAAGGGTGTGGCCGACGCGCGAGAGCGTGGTCATGGGCGCAGGTCTCTCAGGGCGTGGCGAAGTACAGGTCGGCAAAGCTGCCGCGCACATGCTCGCCCGTGGGTGCGTAGTCGCGCACCTTCTTGGCCACCACCGTGATGTTGGGGTTGGCGCCGAACTCGATGGACGGGATGTCGGCCGCCACGGCCTTCTGGAAGTCGAAGAACAGCTGGCGGCGCTTGGCCTCGTCCACCTCGACGGCGGCGGCTTCGAGCAGCCGGTCCACCTCGGGGTTGCTGTAGTGCGGTGCGTTGGAGAACGGCAGGCCGACCTTGAAGTTCTTGGACCAGAAGATGCGCTGCACGCCCACCGAGGGGTCGAAGATGTTGGTCAGGCTCTCGGCCGTGATGTCCCACTCGCGGTCGGTATAGGCCTTCTTCACGTAGGTGGCGAAGTCATAGGTCTCCACCGCGGCATCGATGCCGATGCGGCCCAGCGACTGGCGGATGAAGTCGGCCGAGCGGCGCTCGACAAAGGGGTTGTAGAGCACACGCAGCTTCAGGCGTGTGCCGCTGGCGTCCTTCTTGAAGCCGGCCGCATCGAGCGCGGCCTCGGCCGCCTTGGGGCTGTAGGCGATGCGCTGCACGCTGGCGTCGTGGTAGCGGCTGTGCGCGCCGATGGGCGTGGCCGAGAGCTTGCCCAGGCCATACCACACGGTGTTGTTGTAAGCGTTGGCGTCGATGGCCTGGGCGATGGCGCGGCGCACCTCGATGTTCTTCAGGGCCGGTGTGTCTAGGTTGAAATACACCTGCTGGTGGTTGCCCACATAGGGCGAGATGCGCGTGTCGATCTCGATGCCGGGCAGTTTCTTGAAGCGCTCCACATCCGACAGCGGAATGGAACTGCCGGCGCTCAGGTCGATGCTGCCGGACTCCAGGCCCGCGGCCCGGGCCACGCCGTCGGTGATGAAGCGCACCACGATCTTGTCGAGGTAGGGCTTGGGCTTGTCCCAGTAGTTCGGGTTGCGCTCCAGCAGCACATGGCTGCCCTGCACCCATTCCTTGAAGACGAAGGGGCCCGTGCCCACGGGGGCGCTGTTGTACTTGCTGGTGTTGGCGTCGGTGCCGTCGTACAGGTGCTTGGGCACGATGGGCGATTCGGCCGCCGACAGCGCCGTCAGCAGAAAGGGCGAGGGCTTGGAGAGCACCACCACGGCGGTGTGGGCGTCGGGGGTCTTCACCTCCACCACGTTGGCGAAGCTGCCGCGCCCGCGCGGGTGCACCTGCTTGAGCGTCTGGATCGAGTAGGCCACATCGGCCGAGGTGAAATCCTTGCCGTCATGCCACTTCACGCCCTTGCGCAGGGTGAAGGTGTACTGCAGGCCGTCCTTGCTGACGGCCCAGGCCGTGGCCAGCTGGGGCCTGGGCGCCAGGCTCCAGTCGTAGGTGAGCAGGCCTTCGACCACCTTGGGCCCGATCTCGGTGTTGCCGCCGGCCGTGGTGGTCAAGGGCACCAGCGACGAGGGCACGGGATTGACGGCCCAGTTGAGCGTGCCGCCGTGGCGCGCCTGGGCCAGGGCCGACAGGCTGACCAGGCCGGCCAGGCCGAGCACGGCGGCGGTGCGTTTCCACGGGAGGGCGGGGCGCTGCGGGGGGCGGGACAACATGGGATTCCTTTGCATGAGAGCGTGTGTATGGACAAGCCCCAATGTGGCAGGCCCCCCGGGGCGCTACAACGAACGTTTCTGAGTAAGCAAGTGCTACTTTGTACTTACGCCGGCGCTGTGGCAGGGGGAGCCGCCAGCGCCTGCCGTGCCTGCTCGGCAGCGTGCTCGCGCACGCTGCGCGCGGGCCGGCCGAGCACGCGCTCCACGGTGGAGCTGACCTCGCGCGCCGCCCCGGCGGCGATCAACTGCCTGAACTGCGCATGCACCTGCGCCGTGAATGCCGGCAGACCGGTGTGCGCATCGGCTGCGTGCCCTGGCGCCTGCACGGCCACCGTGCGGCGCAGCACCGCACTGGCTGCTGCGGCCAGGTCGCCAAAGTCGAGCGATTCGGGGCCCGTCAGCACCCAGGGCCCACCATCGGGTGGCGCTCGCACTGCCGTTTGCAGCAGGGCCGCCACTGCCGCATCGGCGATGTCGCGCGCATCGATGTAGGCCACGCGGGCGCCGCCAAAGGGGTCGGTGAGTGCATCGCCCTGCTGCAATTGCGCGCCCAGCCGCCCCAGCGCCACCTGGGCCCAGGCGTTGGGCTGCAGCACCACATGCGCGATGCCCGATTGCGCGAGCTGGCGCTCGGCCGCAGCATGCAGGTCGCCCGAGAGCGAGCGCCCCTGCGGCGCGATGGTCCAGGCCGAGCCCGAGAGCTTGACGATGCGCTGCACCCCCGCGCGCTGCGCGGCCGCGATGGCATGGCCCTGGTGCACTGCCAGCAGCGGGTCGATGGGCGAGAGCAGGAACAGATGGGTCACGCCGCGCAAGGCGGCATCCAGTGTGGCGGGCTGGCCCAGGTCGCCCCCGGCGATCTCCACGCCGGGGCCGAGCAGATCGCGCGCGCGTTCGGGCTGGCGCGCCAGGGCGCGCACTGCCACGCCCTGGGCCCGCAGGCGTGGCACCAGCAACTGGCCGAGCTTGCCGGTGGCGCCCGTGACGAGCACGCGCAGACCCCGGGCCGAAGATTCCGTGGTCATCTGGCGGTCTCCCTCGCGTCAGGCAGCCAGTGGCAGCGCAGTGGCCGCCTCGGTCTGGGCGCGCAACTGGACCAGCGGGCGCGGGTCCACCCATTCGCCCAGTGCGAAGTCGCGCGGCAGAAAGCCCCACGCCAGCAGAAAGTCCTTGAAATGGCCGATGGCATCGACCAGCGGCGCATCCAGGCTGAGGCCCAGATGGCGGTGCACTTCGGGCCCGTTGGAGGCGAGCACCGCCTCCTCGGTGGTGGCGATCTCGCGGGCCACGAAGCGCAGGGTCTCATCAGGGTGCTGCCCGGCCCAGTGGCTGGCACGCTCGACCACGCCGAGCAGGCGCACCACCAGGTCGGGGCGCTGGTCGGCCAGGGCGGCGTCCACCGTCAGCGTGCGCGGCGTGCCGTTGTTGATGCGCACCTTGGGGTCAGGGTGATTGCCGAACTCGGCCACCACCTGCGCGCCGATGAGGTTGGCCACCACGATGCCCTCGGCCCCCTTGACGAAGATGGCGTCGGCCTCACCGCGCACCAGCGCCTGCACCTCGGCAAAGTACGGGTGGCGCCGGCGCAGCCCATGCAGGCTGGGCTCGCCCGCGGCGATGATGACCGACTCCTCGATCGGCAGGTCCACCAGCACCACGTCCTGGTGCGTGAGCCCGGCCAGCGACAGGCCCGATACCGTGCCCTTGAGCGCCGTGGCGCGGTGGAAGTCGATCAGGTCGTTCACGCGCCGCGGGATGGCGATGCGCTTGCCCGCCAGCTGGGCGGCGCTGGTGAGGCCGCTGCCCGGCAGGGCGATGAGGGCCTGGAACTCGTCGGTCCAGGTGATGGCCACCAGGCGAGTGTCGCGCCCGCTGGCCCGCGCCCAGATGGGCGGGATGTTGCCGCCCTGGCGGAAGGACCAGGCCAGGTGGTGGTCGAAATGGCTTTCGCGCACGCTGCGGTCCTTGGAGTCGATGATGGACTCGATGGCGATGCCGTCCGGGGCGAAGGCCTCGGCCAGCCAGCCCAGGCGCGCCGCAATGCCCAGGGGCGAGGGCACGGGGCAGCGCGTGTACCAGAGCTTGTCCGGCCGGGGTTGGTGGGCCGCGGTGGTGTGTGTCGTCATGGCAGTTCCTCCTGTGGATGGGCGGGCCGGCCTGGTCAGGCCTTGGCCAGCCAGACATGGGCGAGGTTTCCGGCCGGGCCGTCGCCGCCCACGGTGTGGTTGCGCACGCGGCGGTCGGCAATGGTGTAGGTGTCGGGCGCCACGAGGTTGATGTCGGGCAGGTCGCGGATGATCAGGCGCTGGAACTCCGTGATGAGCTGGATGCGCTTGGCTTCGTTCGTCTCGATGGAGGCGGCCTCCAGCAGGCGGTCCACCTCGGCGTTGCTGTAGGCCGAGCCGTTGGAGAACGGCAGGCCGCGCTTGTAGTTCTTGGACCAGTACAGGCGCTGGATGCCCACCGTGGGGTCGAAGGTGTTGCTCATCGCGCTGATGTGCAGGTCGAAGTCGCGGTCGGTGTAGACGCGCTTGATGTAGGTCGCGAAGTCCTGCGAGTTGATCTGCAGTTCGATGCCGATGCGCGACAGCGACTGGCGCAAAAACTCGGCCGTGCGCAGCCCGCCTTCGTTGGGGATGGGCGTGGCGCGCAGCTTCAGGCGCAGGTTGCCGCCGGCCTTGCCGCGGGGCAGGCCCGCTTCGTCGAGCAGCTTCTCGGCCTGCTTGGCGTCGTAGGGCAGCACGGGCAGGTCGGGCACGTAGTACTTCTTGAGCGTGTTGCTCACCGGGCCGGGGATGAGCTTGCCCTGGCCGTACCAGGCCACCTTGAGCAGGTTGTCGCGCTGGATGGAGTGGGCGATGGCCTGGCGCACGCGCAGGTCCTGCAGGGCCGGGGTCTCCAGATTGAACTCGGTGCGGTAGATGGAGTTGATGTACTGGTAGCCGTTGTTCTCGAACACCAGGTTGGGCTTGGCGCGCAGGCGCTCCACGTCGGCCAGCGAGACGGGCGAACCCGGGGCCAGGTGCACCTCGCCGCTCTCGATGGCTGCCGAGCGTGCCGCGGCATCGGGGATGAAGCGCACGATGAGCCGGTCGATGTAGGGCTTGCCCTCGTCCCAGTAGGCCGGGTTGCGCTCGAAGATGGCATGGCTGCCGCGCACCCATTCCTTGAAGATGAAGGGCCCCGTGCCGACCGGCGCATTGTTGGCCGGGTTGGCATCGGCCTTGCCCGTGCTGTACAGGTGCTTGGGTACGATGGGCGTCTCGGACGCGGCCAGCGCCGACAGCAGGTAGGGCACGGGCTTGGCCAGGCGCAGCACCACGGTGTGGGCGTCGGGCGTCTGCACCTCGCTCAGCGCGGCGAAGGTCGCGCGCCCGCGCGGGTGGAATTCCTTGACCAGGTTCAGCGAATGCGCCACGTCGGCCGAGGTGAAGGGCTTGCCGTCGTGCCATTTCACGCCCTGGCGCAGCTTGAAGGTGTACTGCAGGCCATCGGCGCTGGCGGTCCAGGAGGTGGCCAACTGCGCCTTGGGGTTCAGGTCGAAGTCGTAGGTCAGCAGGCCTTCGGTGACCTTGCCCGAGATCAGCACCGAGGCATTGGCCGTGTGCGCGATGGTGGTCAGCGTTGGCGGCTCGGGAAAGATGAGCAGCGTGAGCGAGCCGCCGCGCTGGGGCGCTTCGCTGCCCTGTGCCTGGGCCCAGGGCACCAGGGTGGCAAGGCCCAGGCCGGCCGTGCCCTGGAGGAAGGCGCGGCGCGAGGCATCGCGCTGCATGGCAGCGGCGGCAAGGGTGTGGATATCGTCGAAAGAAGGCATGGATGGACAGAACGGTGTGGGAGTGAATCGGTGGCAGGCCGCGCTATGCCGCGGCCTGCAGCGCCGCGCGCCCCGCATGGGTGCGCAGCAGCTTGTTGGGCGGGGCGTGGATCAGGCTGCACAGCACATTGCGGTGGTGCCGCTCCAGCGGATTGCGCCGAGCCAGGCCGTGGTTGCCGGCCAGCTCGAAGGCCGCTGTGACAGCCTGGGCGGCGTTGTCGGTCACCACCTGCTTGACCAGCGCGCCCAGGTGGTCGGGTGCGGTGCCCGCGTCGTAGGCCTGGGCGTGGCTGTGCAGCAGCCAGGCATTGGTGGCCAGCAGTTCCTCGATGTGGCCCACCGCGTCCTGCACGGCGGGCACGCTGGCCAGTGCGGCACCGCCCAGCGCGCTGGGCTTGCGCGCGTTGAGGAACTGCAGCAGCCAGTCGCGCGCTGCACGGGCCGCCCCGTCGTAGACCGCGCCCACCTGGCTGAAGTACCAGGCGATGGTGGTCGCGTCGCGCCGCAGGCCCAGGTGCGCCGGCCGCAGGCCCACGGTGTGGGTCAGCGGCACGGCGGCGTCGTGGAACAGCACGTCGTGGCTGGCCGTGGCACGCATGCCCACGGGGTCCCAGGTTGCGACCACCTGCACGCCGGGCGCATCGCGCCGCACGAGAAAGCTGCCCAGGCGCGGATCGGGCTCGTCGGTCACGGCCAGCACGCTGATCCAGGAGAGCAGGGGTACGCCGGTCACATAGAGTTTGTGGCCCGACAGGCGCCAGCCATCGCCCACGCGCCGCGCGACCGTAGCCGGCAGGCCGCCGTGCGAAGGCGAGCCCAGCGCCGGCTCCACCTGGGCGGCGTTGAGCAGCGAACGGCCTTCGAGGGATTCGGCGATCAACTGCCGCGCCAGCGCTTCGGGCCATTCGTCCGAGCCCTGGCGCAGGCTGCGCGCGATGTGGCCGTGCAGGCTGTAGTGCATGGACAAAATCAGCGCCACCGACGGGTCGCCATAGGCGATGGCGCTGATGACCTCGCGCGCCACAGCCAGCCCGGCGCCATGGCCGCCGTGGGCGCTGTCAATCGTCAGGCGCAGCAGGCCGGCGGCCTGCAGGGCCGCGAACTGCGCTTCGGGCGGGGCGCCGCTCTGGTCGTGCTCGGCGGCCAGCAGGGCGAAATCGCGGCCCAGCTGGCGCGCATGCGCGATGAGATCCGCGTGCGCGGCGGACTGGGGCGAAGCCTGCAAGGGCTGTGACAGGTCGCTCACCGTGCTTCTCTCAGTTTTCCAGGCCTGGCGGCACCTGGAAGCCGCCATACACCTGCTCCAGCAGGTGGGCGAAGTGGATGCTGGTGTGGTCTTCGAGGTAGGGCCCCACGGCCTGCGCGCCGATGGGCAGGCCATCGCCGTCCAGCCCCAGCGGGAAGCTGGTGGCCGGCAGGCCGGGCAGCACCGGCAGGCCAGCCCAGGTGAACAGGTCCTGGAAACGCACCTGCCGGGTGCCGTCCTCGAAGGCCACGGGGTAGCTGCGTTCGTCCTTGGGCTCGCTGTGGTTGTGCGCAAAGGCCTGGGTGGCCAGCACGGGCGTGACGACCACGTCCACCTGCTCGAACAGCTGTTCCCATTGCTGGCGCAGCTTCAGCCGCGCCTCGTTGTCGTGCAGCCAGGCGCGGTGCGAGAGGCTGAACGATCGCAGCCAGGCGGCATCGGCACTGGTGTCGTCGGGCTGCAGGGCATCGAGGCGGGCCTGGGCCGCAGCCGAGAGGGCTGGCGGCTCGGCCAGCGAGGAACCGAGCAGGCTGCGGTAGACGCGGTGCGCCTCGGCCAGGTCGGGCAGCAGGCCGGCGGGCAGGTCGATGGGGCGCAGCACCCGGCTGCCCTGGGTGCGCAGGCGCTCCACCACGCGCTCGGTGGCCACGCGCTCCGCCACGCTGCGCTCGGTGCCAGGGAACTGGTCGATCACCAACACGCGGTAGTCGGCCAGCCGCTGGTGGCGCGGCGCGGGCAAGGTGGCGCGCCAGGCCTTGGCCTGAAGGGGGTCGAGGTTGAGCAGCAGGTCCAGTGCCAGCGCCAGGTCGGCGGCAGTGCGCGCCAGCGGGCCGGCCACGCTCAGGTCGCGGTCGGCCAGGCGCCCGGCGGGCAGGCCTGTGCCGCGCAGTCCGATCAGGCCCTGCGTGGGCTTGTGACCGTACACCCCGTTGAAGTGCGCGGGGATGCGGATGGAACCGCCGATGTCCGAGCCCAGCTCCAGCGCCACATAGCCTGCGGCCAGCACGCCGGCCGAGCCGCCCGAGGAGCCGCCGGGCGTGCGCGCCACGTCCCAGGGGTTGTTGCTCACCCCGTACAGCGGGTTGTAGCTTTGCAGGTCGGCCAGGGCCACGGGCACATTGGTCTTGCCCAGCACCACGGCACCGGCTTCGCGCAAGGCGCGCACCACCCAGGAGTCCTGTGTCGCCACGTTGCCCGCGTGGGCGGGGTTGCCCGTGGCCGTCACCAGGCCCTGCACGTCGAAGGACTCCTTGACCGTGATGGGCACGCCCAAGAGCGGCTTGCGCTCGCCGCGCGCCAGGGCCTCGTCGGCCGCGCGGGCGGCGGCGCGGGCCTGCGCGAAGTCGCGCACGGCCACGAGGTTGAAGGCCGGGTCGTGCCGGGCGATGCGGGCCAGGCTGTGCTCCAGCAGGGCGCTGGCAGTGACACGGCCTTCGGCCAGCGCGCGGGCCTGCTCGCTGGCGCTGGCAAAGCTGAGTTCGGCCGCAGGGCTGCGGGCGTCGGACGGTACGGGTGCGGTGGCGGTGCTCATGGTGGCTCCTTGGTGGCGGTGGTGCGGGTTACTTGCGGGGCTGCAGCCAGGTGTCGGCCAGGTCGCCGGCCGTCAGGTCGATGCTGTTGACGAGCTGGTGCACGCGGGTGCTGTAGACCTGCAGTGCCGAGGGCACGGTGACCAGCGGGTAGGCCGGCAGGTCGCGCCCCACGGTCTGCTGGATCTGGCGGAACTGCGCGGCGCGGCGGGCTTCGTCGACCTCGGTCGCGGCCTGGGCGAAGAGTTCGTCCACCTTGGGGTTGTCGTAGTGCGCCGCGTTGATCCAGATCAGCGGGTTTCTCACGCCGTCGCCCCAGTAGATGCGCTGCACGCCCACAGTGGGGTCGTACAGGCGGCCCAGGCCATTGATGTTGAGGTCGAACTCGCGCGCCGTGTAGGCACGCTTGAGGAAGGTGGGCAGGTCACCGTCCAGGACGTCCACGCGGATACCCACACGCGCCAGCGAGGAGCGCAGAAAGTCCGAGCTGCGCTTGAAGTCCGCACCCGGGATGTTGGTGAGCTTGAGCGTGAAGCGCGTGCCGCCGCCCTGGCGCGGGTGGCCCGCCTGGTCGAGCAACTGGTTGGCGCGCGCCACGTCGTAGGGGTAGTTGAAGCCGCTGTCGTCGTAGTAGCTGGTGAACACCTTGGGGATGGGCGAGTTCACCACTTCGCCGCGCTGGTACCACACCACGCTGCTCAGCGCGGTGCGGTCGATGGCATGGGCGATGGCGTGGCGCACGCCGGGCTTGGCCAGGATGGGGTTGTCAAGGTTGTATTCGAGGAAGACGGCGTTGTTGAGGTAGGCGTCGTAGGTGTCCTCCACCTTGAGCTGCGGGTTCTTGCCCAGGCGCTCCAGGTCGGCCAGGTTCACGTTGCTGGCCACGTCCACCTCGCCGGCCTCCAGTGCGGCCGAGATGGCCGCCTTGTCGGGGATGAAGCGGAAGATGAGGCGGTCCAGGTGCGGCGTGCCGCTGCGCCAGTAGTTCGGGTTCTTGCGCAGGATGATGTGGCTGCCGCGCACCCATTGCTCGAAGATGAAGGGCCCTGTGCCCACGGGGGCCGTGGCATTGGCGCTGGCCAGCGGGTCGCCGTCGCCATAGCGGTGGGCCGGCACGATGGGCAGCTCGGCCGAGGACAGCGCCTTGATGAGGTAGGGCGCGGGCTTTCCGAGCACCAGCACGGCGGTGTGGGCGTCGGGCGTGTCCACGCGCTCCACGTTGGCCAGGGTGATGCGCCCGCGCGGGCCCTGCTTCTTCTGTGTGAGCACCGAGTAGCGCACGTCGGCCGCGGTGAAGTCCTTGCCGTCGTGCCACTTCACGCCCTTGCGCAGCTCGAAGGTGTAGCGCAGGCCGTCGGGGCTCACGCTCCAGCGCGTGGCCAGCAGGGGCTGGGGCTTGAACTGGGCGTCGTAGCGCAGCAGCCCCTCGGTGATCTTGGCGCTGATGTTGCGGATGCGCGTGTTGGTGTCCAGCAGCGAGACCAGGATGGGGGGCTCGATGTCGCTGGCATAGGTCAGCGTGCCGCCCTTGACCGGGGTGGTGTCGGCAGCGGGCTGGGCCAGTGCCATGGCGGGCAATACGGCGAAGGCGAGGTGGGCGAAGGTGCGGTGGAGAGCCATGGGGTGGGACGGTGTGGGTGGAGTGTGGTCACAAGCGCAGGCCGGCCTGCTTGAGCAGGGGCAGGATGCGGTCACCGAAGAATTCGAGGTCGGGCTTGAAGTCGAAGAAGCTCAGCTGCAGGCCATCCACGCCTGCGCGCTTCAGGGCCACGAACTGCTCGACCACCTGCTCGGGCGTGCCGATGACCTCGATGTTTCCGCCGATGGCGCGGCGCTTGGGCGCATCCACGCCGACGCGGCCTTTCCAGGCATGGGCGTCGCTGTCGAAGCCGTTGAAGCCCTGGGGCGAGCGGTGGTCCTGCGCGGCCACGATGGCATCGTGGTAGGCCCAGGTCTCGGCCTCGGTCTCGCGGCTGATGACCATGGGGTTGAGCAGGGTGCGCACCTCGCGCCCCTGGGCCCGCGCGGCGGCCTTCACGCGCGCCGTGTGCGCCGGCAGCGCGGCGATGGCGCTGGCGAAGTCCGAGCCCGCAGGGCTGGTGATGAAAACGATGTCCGAGTAGCGCGCGGCAAACTCGATGCCCGCGTCCGAGCCCGTGGCGTTGACCAGCACCGGGCGGCCAAAGCGCGGCTTGGGCGAGACGAAGGCGCCCTGCAGCTTCCACGAAGAATTGCCTTCGTAGGAGTAGTTCTCGCCGTCTGTCCACAGGCGCTGCACCACCTCGAGGAACTCGGCCGCCAGCTCGTAGCGGCGGTCGTGGTCGATGCGGTCCCAGCCAAAGGCCTCGTGCTCCACGGCGCGGTGGCCGGTCACCACGTTGATGCCCCAGCGCCCGCCCGAGATGTGGTCCAGCGTGCTGGCCCACTTGGCCAGGTGCAGCGGGTGCAGCGGCCCGTAGAGCACGTGGATGGTGGAGATCAGGATGATGCGCTGCGTGACGCCGGTGAGCGCCGCAGTGGTCATGAAGGAGTCGAGCGCATTGCCGTCGAACACACCACCGTAGCCGCCCTTGGGCAGCCACTGCGACAGGGCGAAGACGATGTCGAAGCCCAGCGCCTCGGACTTGAGCACCAGGTCGCGGTTGTAGGCGAACTGCCAGTCGGTCGTGCGGGGCAGGGTGGAGGCGCTCCAGCCCCCGGCCTGGATGGGCAGGAACAGGCCGAGCAGCAGGGGCTGCTTCAACGCTTCGGACAGAGGGCTTTCGGCAAAGTCGGTGGGCGCGGTGAAGCGGTCGAGCCCGACCAGCGCGCCTGCGCGGTGTGTGATGGTTGTCATGGAGGCAATCGGCACGCCCTGCACGCGGTGCGGCAGGGCCGGAATGGAGACCCGTGCATTGCACCCAATATCGGGGCCGGCCGCAGAGTTCTTTCCGCATTTGCATATGCGGACATCTGCACCGATGAAGCTTGTGCCGGCATGGAGGCCTGCGCTTGGAAGCTGGGCGGCTATCGATATGCGCGCAGCGAGTTTGTGCTTTGCCAGGCCCTGCCTACCATGCGCGGCTGGCCGGCATCGGCCGCGTGCCACCACCCCTTCCCGGAGCCTTCTTGACCACCTACCACTACCTGGGCCGCAGCGGCCTCAAAGTCTCGCGCCTGGCGCTGGGCACCATGATGTTCGGCGGCCCGACCGACGAGGCCACCTCGCATTCCATCATCGCGGCGGCCAAGGCCAGCGGCGTG
Organism: Acidovorax sp. FW305-C-20-28; assembly: GCF_058783375.1. NCBI lineage: Bacteria > Pseudomonadati > Pseudomonadota > Betaproteobacteria > Burkholderiales > Comamonadaceae > Acidovorax > Acidovorax sp. FW305-C-20-28. The sequence continues at coordinate 15,296 of NZ_JBYSYM010000025.1, forward strand.
AATTTCATCGACACGGCCGACGCCTACCAGAAGGGCCGCACCGAGGAGATCGTGGGCCGCGGTATCCGCCATGACCGCGACGACTGGGTGCTGGCCACCAAGTTCGCCAATCGCATGGGCGAGGGCCCCAACCGCAGCGGCATCTCGCGCAAGTGGATCATCGATGCGGTCGAGGGCAGCCTGCGCCGCCTGGGGACCGATTACATCGACCTGCTGTACTTTCACCGCACCGATTTCAACGCCCCGTTGGGCGAGGCCGTGCGGGCCATCGGCGACCTGGTGCGTGCGGGCAAGCTGCGCTATTTCGGGGTCTCCAACTTCCGCGGCTGGCGCATTGCCGAGGTGGTCCATCTGGCCGATGCCGAGGGCATCGACCGGCCCGTGGCCAGCCAGCCGCTGTACAACATCGTGAACCGCACGGCCGAGGCCGAGCAACTGCCCGCCGCCGCGGCCTATGGCCTGGGCGTGGTCTCGTACAGCCCGCTGGCGCGCGGGGTGCTGACCGCCAAGTACGACGATGGTGCCGCGCCCGAAGCCGGTTCGCGCGCGGCACGCGCCGACAAGCGCCTGCTGGAGACCGAGTGGCGCCCCGAGTCGCTGGCCATCGCGCGCCAGATCCGCGACGACCTGGCGGCGCGGGGCGTGAACCCCGCCGACTTCGCCGTGGCCTGGGTGCTCAACAACCGGCTCATCACCTCGGCCATCGCCGGGCCGCGCACACTGGCGCAGTGGGAGGGCTATGTGCACGCGCTTGGCTACCAGTTCACCCCCGAGGACGAGGCCCTGGTCAACCGCCTGGTGGCGCCGGGCCATGCGTCCACGCTGGGCTTCACCGACCCCAGCCACCCCGTGGAGGGCCGCGTGGCCCAGGTGGCGGCTGCGGCCGCGGCACGGTAAGGAGGGCAGCATGGCACATACCGTTCTGCAGCTGCCGCGCACGCGCGAAGCCATCCTCGCCGGCATTCCTGCCCTGGCCGAGGCCGTGGGCCAGGGCGCGGCCCAGCGCGAGGCCGACCGTTCGCTGCCCTACGAGGCCTTTCGCCTGGTGCGCCAGTCGGGCCTGGGCGCGCTGCGCATCGGCAAGGCCGACGGCGGGCCCGATGGCTCGGTCGAAGACCTGATCGGCGCGCTCGCCACGCTGGCCGCGGCCGACTCCAATGTGGCGCATGCGCTGCGCATCCACTTCAACGCCACCGAGGCCTTGCGCCTCACGCCGCCCAGCCCGCAGCGGCAACTGCAGGTGCAGCGCACGCTCGAAGGCGCGCTGTTCGGCGGCGCCTACACCGAGCGCGGCACCGAGCGCGCGGGCCTGACCCACACTGCGCTGGTGCGCGAGGGCGACCACTTCCGGCTTTCGGGCCGCAAGTTCTACGCCACGGGCACGGCGTTCTCGGACTATGCCAACGTGAGCGTGCTCGACGAAGAGGGCACGCTGGTCACGCTCAACCTGCCGGTGGACCGCGAGGGCATCGCCATCCTGGACGACTGGGACGGATTTGGCCAGCGGCTCACGGCCAGCGGTTCCATCGTGTTCACCGATGTGCTGGTGCATGCGCACGAGGTGCAGCCGCGCGATGCGGGTTCGCTGGTGGGGCGCCATACCTCGGCGCTGCGACAGCTGCACCTGGTGACCGCGGCGGCCGGCGCGGTGCGCAATGTGCTGGCCGATGCCACACGCTATGTGCGCGATCACGGCCGCCCGACCATGCACAGCCCGGCCGCCACGGCGCGCGAAGACCACTTCAACCAGTTGGTGGTGGGTGAGCTGGCGGCCGCCTCGCACGCCATCGACGCGCTGGTGCTCGACAACGCGCGCTGGCTGGACCGCTCGGCCCAGGCCATTGCGGCAGGCGCTCCGCAGGCGGCCGACCTGGTGCTGCAGGGTGCCCTGGCCACGGCCAAGACCCAGACCGTGGTGGCGCGCCTGGCCCTGGGCGCGGCCGAGCGCATGTTCGAGGCGGGCGGTGCCTCGGCCACCTCCAGCCGCCACAACTTCGACCGCCACTGGCGCAACATCCGCACCATCTTCAACCACAACCCGCTGCTGCAGAAGACGCGGGTGCTGGGGGACTACCAGCTCAATGGCGTGACCACGCACCTGGAGGAAGGGCGGGTGTTCTGAGACCCGTTGCCGCGTGCTGCGCATATCGATAGCCGAAATGCTTCTAGCGCGCAGGTGCCGCGCGACAGCGCTTCGCGGCACAGTGGAAACCCTGCCTGCGCCGCCTTGCATTCGCCGGGACGGCGTCCCCGTTTTTGTTCCAACCCACACCGTTCCACCATGGCCAGAACCCCCAAGATCGTCGCCGTCTCCGGCGGCCTGCAGCGCCCCTCCCGTACCCTGGCGCTGGTGCAGCATCTGCTCGAAGGCTTTGCCGATGCCTACCCGGCCGACACGCGCCTGATCGAGCTGGGCGAGCTCGTGCCCCAGTTCGGCGCCGTGCTGCAGCGCGCGCAGCTGCCGCCGGCCGTGGAGTCGGTGTTGCGCGAGATCGAGACCGCCGACCTGCTGCTGGTGGCCAGCCCCATCTACCGCGGCACCTACACGGGCCTGTTCAAGCACCTGTTCGACTTCGTGCACCACGAGGCATTGATCGACGTGCCTGTGCTGCTGGCCGCCACGGGCGGCAGCGACCGGCATGCCCTGGCCATCGACCACCAGCTGCGCCCGCTGTTCAGCTTCTTCCAGGCACACACCCTGCCCATCGGCGTGTATGCGACCGACAAGGAGTTCGACAACTACCGCGTGGCCAGCGATGCCCTGCAGGCGCGCATCGACCTGGCGGTGCAGCGTGCCGTGCCCGTGCTGCGCCAGCGCGCGCAGGCCGGGGCGGTGGAAATCCCCGTTCTTTCGCTCGCCTGAGCCTTGGTCCCCCACTTTCCGACAGGAGTTCCCTTGCATACCTCTCAACCTTCCCTGCGCCGCCGCACTTTCATCGCAGCGGGGGCAGGGGCCGCGGCCGCTGCGGTTACGCCCGCCTGGGCCCAGGCGCCCCTGCCCAAGGAGGTGCGGATCGGCTTCCAGAAAGGCTCGGCCATCCTGGTGCTGGCGCGCAAGCAACAGGTCATCGAGGCGCGCCTGAAGGCGCTGGGCGTGCCCAGCGTGAAGTGGATCGAATTCCAATTCGGCCCGCCCTTGCTGGAGGCGCTGGGCGCTGGCGCGGTCGACCTGGGGTCGGTCGGCGACACGCCCCCGGTGTTCGCGCAGGCCGGAGGCTCCAACCTGGTCTACGCCGCCGCCACGCCCTCGGCCCAGCATGCGGTGCTGGTGCCCAAAAACTCGCCCATCAAGACCCTGGCCGACCTCAAGGGCAAGAAGGTGGCTTTCGGCAAGGGGTCGAGCGCGCACAACGTGACCGTCAAGGCGCTGGCGACCGCTGGCCTGTCGTTCAATGACATCGTGCCGACCTATCTCTCTCCGGCCGATGCGACCGCTGCATTCAACGGCGGCAACATCGACGCCTGGGTGGTCTGGGACCCGTACTACGCCATCGCCGAAGAGAAGTACGGCGCGCGCGTGGTGGCCGACACCACGGACCGGCGCCTGGCCAGCTCGTCCTACTACATGGCCGGCAAGGATTTTGCGGCGCGCCACCCGCAGGTGCTGGCCAGCGTGCTGGATGAATTGCGCAAGCTCATCCTCTGGTCGGGCGAGAACCGCGACGAGCTGGCCGCCCTGGCGGCCGAGGCCACGGGCATCGACGTGAAGTCGTGGTCGGCTGCGTTCAAGCGTGCCGAGTTCTCGCTGGGCCCGGTGACCGATGCCCATGTGGCGCAGCAGCAGCAACTGGCCGACACCTTTCAGTCGCTGGGCATCATTCCACGCAAGATCAACGTGCGCGACATCGTCTGGCGTGGACCCCCGGCGCCATGAGCGCGGGCGTCGACCAGGCCACCCAGCGCAGGCGCGGGGTGGGCCTCATCGCGCATGACGCGGCGCAAAGCTTTGGCGGCTATACGCTGATCGCCCCGCAGACCGCCGGGGGCCGTGTGTTCCTGGTGGACATCCATGGCACTGTGGTGCACGAATGGCAGCTGCCGGTGCGCCCGGGCCGGCACGCCGTCATCCTGCCCAATGGCAACCTGGGCTACAACGGCAGCCACGCCGATTCGCCCGACCTGTATGCCCCCTGGTCCATGTGGCATGGCGGCGACTTCTACGAGGTGACTCCTGCCGGCGAGGTTGTCTGGCGCTACGAGGACCCGACCCACCACCACGATGCGCAGTGGCTGCTGAGCGGCCATCTGCTGTATGCCGCCTGCGAGCGGGTGGACGAAGGCTTCGCGCAGCGCGTTCCCGGTGGAACGGGTGACCCGGCAACGCCCCTGTACGCCGATGTGGTGCGCGAGGTCGATCGCAGCGGCCGGCTGGTGTGGGAGTGGCATGCGGCCGAGCACCTGGACCCGGCGCACTTTCCCATCCACCCGGGCTTTGGCCGCTACCACTGGCCGCTGGTGAATGGCCTGGGCACCACGGCCGATGGGCTGGTGCTGATGAGCCTGCGCACCACCTCGGGCGTGATCGGCGTGGACCGCGCAAGCGGCCAGGTGCAATTGCACATTCCACCCGAGCTCGTATCGCACCAGCATGCGCCGGTGGCGCTGGACAACGGCCACATCCTGGTCTTCGACAACGGCAACTTCCGCACGGGCTCGCACGTGGCCTTTTCGCGCGTGCTGGAGATCGACCCGGCGGATGGCCAGCGCATCGCCTGGCAGTACCAGGACGAGACGGCCCACCTGTTCTATTCGCCCTTCATGGGCAACGCCCAGCGGCTGCCCAATGGCAACACCCATGTCACGGAGTCGTCCACCGGCCGGCTGTTCGAGGTGACGCCTGCCGGGCAGGTGGTGTGGGAGTACGTCATCCCCTGGTTTGCCGAGTACCCGGATGCCGCTGCCCGCAAGACCGGGCCTGGGCAGCTCAACAGCGTATTTCAGACCTTCCGCTACGCGGCGCACCAGATACCCTGGCTATAGCCCGGTGTTGCCCACCCCAACGGAAACCGCATCTGCAAACTCGCATTCGTTCGTTGGTTGGCAAGGGGGTTGTGCCCAGAATTCCCAGGGTGCTGTCGCTGCAGATCCGCAGCGCACGGCCTTCTGTTCTTACCTCTGGATGGGACCCTCGCCATGTCGCTTCGCAATCCTGAACTCCTGGCACCGCGCGTGCTGTCCGTGCTGCGCATCGTTTCTGCCTTCCTGCTGCTCCAGCATGGATCGGCCAAGTGGTTCGGCGTGCCCCATGTCGCCTTCTTCGACAACCTGCAGCCGCTGTCGCTGCTCGGCGTGGCCGGTGCCCTGGAGCTGGTCGGCGGCGTGTTGCTGCTCATCGGCCTGTTCACACGGCCCACGGCCTTTGTGCTGTCGGGGCTGCTGGCCTTTGCCTATTTCATCGGGCATGCGCCCAAAGGCAATGTGATCGTGCCCTTCCTGAACCAGGGCGAGGCCGCGGTGCTGTTCTCCTTCGTGTTCCTGTACCTCGCCGCGGCCGGTGCCGGGCCCTGGAGCGTGGATGCGCGCCGTGCCAGGTCGCCTGCCCCGGCCCCGGTGCCCGCAGCCGTGTGATCCACCGCACTGGACTGCCATGTACCCCTTGTCCATCGAAGACCTCGACCCCAGCCCTGGCGGCACGGTGTTCTGGAAGATCCTGCCCGGGCTGGCCGTCGCCATGCTCGTGGTCTGTGCACTGGCGCTGATCGCCAGCTTTCTCATCGTCACATCGGCCAGCGCGAAGGTGCGCGAAGGCCCCCACGAATCCGTGGGTGGACCTTCCGCGGGGCTGCTGCAGCAGCAGCCCGCCAACCGGCCTTGAGATCCCAGACCACCATGCCTGTGCGCACCATCGTCTTTCTTTCTGCCATGGCAGCGCTCGCCCTCGCGCTGACTGCCTGCGCCAGCGCTCCCTCCATGGCCCTGGAGCGTGCCCGTGCGGCGGTTGCAGCAGCGCATGCCGATCCCGCCGTGGCCCGCCATGCGCCTGCCGAGCTGGTGCGGGCCGCAGAGGCCCTGGCCCATGCCGACCGCGTGTGGCGCAAGACACACGACGAGGCCCAGACCAACCACCTGGCCTATATGGCCGCCCTGCAGGCCGAGGCCGCTGCCCGCATGGCCCGCTCGCGCCTGGTGGCGGCCGGGGCCCGGCCGGCGGACCCCGAAGGCGTCGACCGCATCAGCCTGGGTGCTGGGACACGGGCGCCGGCCGCTGGTCGATAGGCCGCCTAGGGTTGGCGTTTGCGGTAGAGGGCTGCGTGCGACAGCCCGTATTCGGGCAGGGGCCCCAGGCGCACATGCTGGGGCTGTACCTGGTCGGCAGACTTGAGGTAGGCAAACACCTGCAAGGGCGAAGCGGCCGGGGTGGCGGCTGGGATGACCTTGATGGTGCTGCGCCGGTAGCCATCAGATTCGTGTACCCGCTCCAGCAGGTCCATTTTCTGCAGCGCGGGCGCATCCACCTCGAAGACCTGGCCCGTGACCGGGTGACCGGTTCCGGGCGCATCAATCATCCAAGGGGAGTGCCGCTCGCCCACCAGGTACAGCGGATAGGGATCGCAGGTGGTGAAATCCCCCGGCACATGCGTGCCCAGGTTCTCATGAAAATTGGGAAAGCCCTGCTTGAGCGTTCCGAAGACAAAGACCAGCATGGGGCGTGCAGGGGGATGGATTGCGGGGCCGATTGTCGCGCACCCGGCCCCGCCTGTGCTGCCTGGCAGAGCCGGCCCGATCAGAACGCCGGCACGAGTGCGCCGTTGAACTTGGTCTCGATAAAGCTCTTCACCTCGGGCGACTGGTAGGCCTTGACCAACTGCTTGGCCCAGGGCTGGTCCTTGTCGGCGCGGCGCACGGCGATCAGGTTGGCGTAGGGGCTCTTGGGCGATTCCTTGATCACCGCGTCCTTGGCGAGCGACAGGCCGGCCTTCTCGGCATAGTCGTTGTTGATGGAGGCGATGGTCAGGTCGTCCAGCGAGCGCGGCAGCTGCGCGGCGTCCAGGGGCACGAGCTTGAGCTTCTTGGGGTTGGTGAGCACGTCGAGCGGCGTGGCAGTGTTGTTCTTCACCGCCTCGGGCTTCAAGGTGATGAGCTTGGCCTCCTGCAGCAGCAGCAGGGCACGGTTGCCGTTGGAGGGGTCGTTCTGGATGCCCACCGTGGCGCCGTCGGGCAGCGCATCCAGGCTCTTGATCTTGCGCGAGTAGAAGCCCAGCGGCGCGGTGATGGTCAGGCCCACGGGCACGATGTCGAAGCCGCGCGCCTTGTTCTGGTTGTCCAGGAAGGGCTGGTGCTGGAAGGCATTGGCGTCCAGGTCGCCGGCCGCCAGGGCGGCGTTGGGCAGCTGGTAGTCGTTGAAGACGATCACGTCGATGGCCAGGCCGTCGCGGGCGGCGACCTTCTTGACGACTTCGAAGATCTGTTCGCCATTGCCCACGGAGACGCCCACCTTGAGCGTCTTCCTGTCCTGCGCATGCAGGGTGCTGTAGGGGGCCAGCAGGGCGATGGCGGCCAGGGAGATGGCCGTGGCGGCGGCTGTGCGGCGGCGGATGGTGTGCAGCATGTTTCCTTCTTGCTTGCGTGGTGGATGAACAAGCCGCCGACTGTGTGCGCGCCACGCACATTGCCCAACGAAGGAATGCGCGCAAGCTTATGCACGCGCTGGTGCGGCCTGCCCAGTCCAAGCGCTTACTTGAAAAACGCATAAGCACGCGCCGAATGCGTCGTTCCGTGGTGCGCGCCGCGTTCCCATACTGGGTGCATCTGTTTGTTCCAGAAGGTCTGCCTGGCCCGGGTGCGCACTGCACTGCCGGGTGCGGCGCCTTCGTTGTCCCATGACCGTTGTTTCACCCTTGCATCCCCACCCTTCCGGTACCGCGCCCGTGATCCGGCTCGAATCCGTGCAGAAGTCCTTCACCCTGCCCAACGGCGAGCGCTTCGATGCCGTGCGCGCGCTCTCGCTGGACATCCATGCCGGCGATATCTTCGGCCTGATCGGCAAGAGCGGTGCGGGCAAGTCCACGCTGCTGCGCCTGATCAACCTGCTGGAGCGCCCCGACGCGGGCCGGGTGATCGTGGGTGGGCGCGACCTGACCACGCTCTCGCGTGCCGAGCTGCGCGATACGCGCCAGAGCCTGGGAATGATCTTCCAGCAGTTCAACCTGATCCAGAACGCCACGGTGGCCGACAACGTGGCCTTTCCACTCAAGATCCACGGCCACCATTCGCGCGCCGAGATAAAGGCGCGCGTGCGCGAGTGCCTGCAGCTGGTGGGGCTCGAATCCAAGATCGACAGCTACCCCGCCCAACTCTCGGGTGGCCAGAAGCAGCGCGTGGCGATTGCCCGTGCCCTGGCGCCCCGGCCCAAGGTGCTGCTGTGCGACGAGCCGACCTCGGCGCTGGACAGCGAGACCACGCAGGAGCTGCTGGCCACGCTGCGCGACATCAACCAGCAGATCGGCGTGACCATCGTCATCGTGACGCACGAGCTGCCGGTGGTGGAGCTGCTGTGCCGCCAGGTCGCCATCCTGGAGCAGGGCGAGCTGGTGGAGCAGTTCGCCGTCGATGCACCGCCCGCGCAGCGCCTGACCGCGCTGGGCCGCGAGATCGATGCGCTGGTGCGCCGGCGCGCGCGCGACGCTCGGGAAGAAGCTGCTGCCAGCCAAGCGGTACGCGCCAACGCAACGCAGGGGGTGGCCTATGCCTGAGAACATCCTCGCCATCCTGCCCGAGCTGGGCGTGGCCGTGGGCCAGACCTTTCTGATGCTGGCCATCGGCCTGAGCGCGGCGCTCTTGATCGGCGGGCCGCTGGGCATTCTGCTCTTCTTGCTGAGCCCGGGCCAGTCGCTGGCCAACCGGCCGGTGCACCTGGTGCTCAACTGGCTTGTGAACACGGTGCGCTCTTTCCCTTTCATCATTTTGCTGGTGGCGCTGGTGCCGTTCACGCGGGTCATCGCGGGCACGTCCATCGGGCCGCTGGCGGCTGCGGTGCCACTGTCGGTGGCGGCCATCCCCTACCTGGCGCGCCTGGTGGACCAGTGCCTGCGCGAGGTGCCGCGCGGCGTGATCGAGGCGGCCCACGCCATGGGCGCGAGCGAGCTGCAGATCATCTGGCGCGTGCTCGTCGTCGAGGCGCGCTCCGGCCTGGTGCTGGCCTTCACGGTGCTCGCGGTGAGCTTTCTGTCCTACTCGGCCATCGCCGGCGTGGTGGGTGGTGGCGGCATCGGCGACCTGGCCATCCGCTACGGCTACTACCGCTTCCAGACCGACGTGATGGTGCTCACCGTGGCCCTGCTGGTGGTGCTGGTACAGATCATCCAGTTCGTCGGCACGGCCACGGCGCGCCGGCTGGACAAGCGCTGAACCTTTTCTTCCTTTTTTTTCGAATCACTTCCATGAACAACGCATTGCTCCGCCGTTCCGTCCTTTCCCTGTCGCTGCTGGCACTGTCCGCCGGCATGTTGCCCCTGGCAGCCAATGCCCAGGCGGCCAAGAAGGAGCTCACCATCGGCGGCACCGCCGGCTCCAACATCGACCAGCTCAAGCAGGGCATCGTGCCCCTGCTGGAAAAGAAGGGCTACAAGGTCAAGCTGGTCGAGTTCAACGACTACGTGCAGCCCAACCTCGCGCTGGCCCAGGGCTCGCTCGATGCCAACTTCTTCCAGCACCTGGTCTATCTGAAGAAATTCGCGGCCGACCAGAAGCTCGACCTCGTGGAGCTGGTGCAGGGCCCCATCGCACCGCTGGGCGTCTACTCCACCCAGCGCAAGACGCTGACAGAAGCCAGGGACGGCGACCGCTTCACGCTGCCCAACGACCCGAGCAACCTGGCGCGCGCACTGGTGCTGCTGGAGCAGAACAAGCTCATCACGCTCAAGGCCGGCATCGACCCGATCCGTGCGTCCGAGAAGGACATCGAGCAGAACCCGCGCAAGTTCAAGTTCATCCCGCTCGAAGCGGCGCAACTGCCGCGCTCGCTCGGCGATACCGAGTACGCCATCATCAATGGCAACTTCGCGATCTCTTCGGGCCTCAAACTGACCGAGGCCGTGGCGCTGGAGAAGACGCCCGACCACTACCTCAACGTCGTGGCCGTCAAGCGCACCGACAAGGATGCGCCCTGGGCCAGGGACCTGGTCGAGGTCTACCGCTCCAAGGACTTCCAGGCCGTGGTGGACAGCAAGTTCCGCGGCTACGCCAAGCCGGCCTTCCTGCAGTAAGGCACGCGATGGGCGCCCTGGTCGCGTTCGATGCGCATGGCACCTGGGGGCGTACCCTGGTCTGCGACCACCTGATCCAGCGGCACCTGTGGGCCGTGGGCGCGGATTTCGGCCGTCTGGAGGGCGGCGATCTGCCCCTGCCTGCCGACGCGCCTGCCGGATGGCAGGCCCACCGCGCCGACGATTCCGTAGAGCGCGTCGTCTTGCCGAAGCAGGTGAGCAGTTGGCAGGCCCGCTGGCGCGGCTGGGGTCGCCACCAGGTGGCGGGCGACGGCGGGCTCGTGCTCTGGGTGGTGCAGGGCAGCCTGCTGGTCCAGCTGGAGGCCGGATCGGGCCATGCCGCCGTGCTCTGCGAGGCGAGGGAATGGCTGGCACTGCCGGCCGACCTGCCGTTCAGGCTGGATGCGGGCGAGGCGCCCGAGCTCGACCTGCTGGTATCGCCCGCGGCAGCGGCCCGCGAGCCGGTACCGGCGCGTGCCCTGGCCGGGCAACACCATGCGCTGCCCTCCCACGGTAATTTCATCGCCACCCTGCTGGAGCTGACGGGCTATGCCGAAGAAGACTAGCGGGGCCCGTGCGCGGTTTTCGGCCGGATGCGGTGCCGTGGCCCTGGCCCTTCTGGTCCTTCCCGCATGCGCCGTGACCCGGGAAGACCGCGAGGCCTGCGAAGGCTACCGGGACCTGGTGCTGGATGTTGCGAAGAAGGCCGATGCCGGGGTCAGCGAGCAGCAGATGAAGCGGCTGCTGGCCGCACAGCCGGACTTGTTGCCGATGGTGGAGCTCATCTACGAGCAGAAGGCACGGCGTTCCAACCGCAATATTGCCGCCTGGCACTATGCGGCCTGCATGGCCGACGTGAAGAAGGCGCGCCGGGCTGGCAGCGGCGGGGCCAACGGTTGATTCATGGAGTGGGGTCCTGGTCGAACAATTCCAGGCGGGCCACCACGGTGCGGGGGCGTACGATGGCCCCGGGCGCAAGCACCGCATTGGCGCCCAGCCGGGCGCCGTCGACGATCAGCGCGCCGAACTTGTGTGCACCGGTGCGGTGGAGCGTGCCATTCGCGGCCACCCGGACTTCGGGGTCCGCGCGCTCGTTGCGGAAGTTGCATACCACGCTGCCTGCTTCGAGGTTGACTCCGCTGCCGACGAGCGAGTCCCCCACGAAATTGAAGTGTGCCAACGTCGTCTGCGCGAAGAGGAACGAGGATTTGAGCTCCGTTCCCGGCCCCAGCACGCAGCCATCGCCCACCCAGTTGCAGCCCCGCAGGTAGGCGCCGGATGCCACCAGGCAGCCGGCACCCAGGATCAAAGGGCCTTTCAGCACAGCCCCCTCTTCCACCCTGGCACTGCGGTGGAGGGCGATATCGCCCTGGATGGAGAACGCATCGCCGGGCAGCGTTGCCAGCAGTGCCTGCACGATCTCCCGTGCCTGGCTGGTCCATTCCCAGGGTGCCAGGTCTCCCAGGTGCGCCAATGGGGACGACGGGAGCGCCTGGACATAGTCTGCCACCCGCAGTGCGAAGGGCATGGCGTCGGGCTGTGGTCCGCCCTTTACTTGGCGAAATAGTCCGGCAACCGGTAGCCCGCCCAGGCCGGGTTGGCCTTGAAGGCCTGCTGGAACTCGGCCGACTGGTAGGCCTGGGCGATGTCCTTGGCGAATTTGGCGTTCTCGTTGCCGCGCTTGACGGCCACCACGTTCACATAGGGCAGGGTCATGTTCTCCTGCTTGAGCGCGTCGTTCAGCTTCAGGCCCGAGGCCACGGCGAAGTTGCCCTGCACGGCGGCCAGGTCGGCGTCGGCCAGCGAGCGCGGGGCCTGGGCGGCATCGAGCGGCACCAGGCGCAGCTTCTTGCGGTTGCTGGCGATGTCGCGTTCGGACACGGTGATCGGGTTCACGTCGGGCTTGAGCTCGATCCAGCCGATGGCGGCCAGGATGTTGAGCGCACGTGCGGCGTTCACCGGGTCGGCGGGCAGGGTCACGGTGGCGCCGTCGGGCACGGCATCGAGCGTCTTGTGGCGCTGTGAGTACAGGCCCATGGGGGGCGTAGGCACGTGGATCACGGGCACCAGGTCAAAGCCCTGCTGCTTGTTGGTGGCGTTGAGGTACAGCGAGTGCTGGAAGATGTTGGCGTCGATCTGGCCGCGCTCCACCGCGTCGTTGGGCTGCACGCCCTGGCTGAACTCCACGTACTTGATGGTGTAGCCCTGCTTCTTGAGCAGCGGCTCGATGCCCTTGGTGAAGGCGTCGCGGTAGGGGCCGGGCATGAAGCCGATGCTCAGGTCGGCGGCATGGGCCACACTGGCCAGGCCGGTGAGCAGCAGCGAGGCTGCCAGGGTGCGCAGGCGAAGAAGGGTGGATGGGCGGGGATGGGAAGGCATGCAGGCAGCTCCGAAGAAGGGACGTGGGAAACGCAGGGTGGCGAACGCCTGAATCTACGGAGCACGGCCGCACGGGCCAACGAAGCTTTGTGTGCTTTCTTATGTGCTGTGGGTACAAGGACGGGGCGCCTGCCCCCGCAGGCCTGGTGCCGGGTCAGCGCAGGGTCAGCCCGGCGGTCTTGATGGCGCGCGAGTAGCGCGGCTGCTCGGCCTGCAGGCTGGCGGCCAGGTCGGCGGCGCTGCCGCCTGCGATCTTGAAGCCCAGGTCTTCGAGCTTGGCGCGCACGTCAGGCGCCTTGAGCACGGTCTGGATGTCCTGGTTGATCTTGGCCACCACCTCGGGTGGCGTGCCGGCCGGGGCGAAGTAGCCCTGCCAGCTCTCCACCGAAAAGCCGGCGGGGCCGCCGGCCTCGGCCACGGTGGGCACATCGGGCAGCGCGGCAGACCGGTAGCTGGTGGTGACGGCCAGCGCGCGCAGGCGCCCGGCGCGCACGAACTCGGTCACGGCGGCCAGCGTGATCAAGGTGGCATTGGTGTGGCCGGCCAGCACGTCCTGGGTGGCCGGGCCGCCACCGGGGTAGGGAATGTAGTTGACCTTGGCGCCGGTCTCCTGCGCCAGGATCTCGTGCGCCACATGGGCGATGCCGCCGTTGCCGGGCAGGCCCAGGCTGATGCTCTCGGGCTGGGCCTTGGCGCGTGCCAGGTAGTCGGCAAAGCTGTTCAGTCCCGTGCCGGGGTTGACCACCAGGATCTGCGGGTTGACCACGGCCTTGATCACGGGCGTGAAGGCCTTCTGCGTGTCGTAGGGCAGCTCCTTGAACAGGATGCCGTTGAGCGTGATGCCCTCGCCCTGCTGCAGCAGGGTGTAGCCGTCGGGCGCGGCCTTGGCCACGCGCGCCGCGCCGATGGTGCCGCTGGCGCCGGCCACGTTCTCCACCACCACGCTCTGGCCCCAGAGCACGCTGAGCTTTTCCGCCAGCGTGCGCGTGAGCTTGTCGGCGCTGCCGCCGGGCGCCACCGGCACGACGATGCGCACCGGCTTGGAGGGGAAGGCCTTCACGTCGGCAGCGTGGGCCACAGGGGCGTGCAGGCCGGCGAGGGCGGCGGCGGTGGCGCCCAGGGCGCGCAGGAGATGGCGTTTGTTCATGGCGGTGCAGGGTGGGTGGCGTGCAGGCGCGAGCGCCGGCAAGGGCACTGCGAGAAGGTTCTGCCACGGGGCAGAGGGCATGGATGCGAGCGTAGAAGCGCCTGCCCCTGCCGTGAACGAAGCTTTCCGAATATCGATAGTTGGGTCTGCCGGTTGCGGCGGCGGGAGCGCCTGTGCATATCCATAGGCGGTTTGCTTCCTTGCCTGGAATGCGCTCTCGCGCCTAAGGTGGGCCACCCTTTTCAACCGACCTGCCACGCCTGCGCGTGCCCCCACCCATGACACAGACCGACATCCGCCTGGACTTCAGTGGCAGCGACCTGGCCAGCCAGCGCGCCCACGCCGTCGCGGGTTTCATCCGCACCGCCCGCCGCCTGCTGCCCGACCCCACGCACCCCACGGCAGACCAGTTGCGTACGCTGGCCATTGCCTTGCAGGAGCTGGGGCTGCAGCGCACCTTGTTCCCGGCGGAGCACTTCCCCGTGTCCACCGAGCGCCCCGCGCAGGTGTACCGGCTGGCGGAGGATGTGGACGGCGGCTTCGCGCTCTATGCCTCGGCGGCATTGCCCGGCAAGTTCCAGCCGCCGCACGACCACACGACCTGGGCGCTGATCGCCGGTGTGTCGGGCAACGAGCGCAACGTGTTCTACCGGCGCACGCGCACCCATGATCCTCAGCGCGATGCCCTGACCGCGGAGCGCACGGTGGATGTGGTGCGCGGCGTTTCGGTGACGCTGGCCCCCACCGACGTGCACACCATCGAGCTCGTGGGCGACGAGCCCGGCCTGCACCTGCACTTCTACGGCCTGGCGCTGGACCGACTGCACGGCCGGGTGGTGTTCGAGGGGCTGGCGGGTGGCAGCTACCGCACCTTTGCGCCACCGGCATCCATCCACCATGCCGTCGTCTCCCCCGCGGCGCTCAAGGCTGCCGTGGCCGATGGCGAGGAGATCGCCGTGCTGGATGTGCGCGAGGCCGGCGTCTATGTGCGCCGCCACATCCTGTGGGCCGCGCCGGCCCCGCTGTGGCGGCTGGAGGGCCTGATCGATCGCCTGGTGCCGCGGCGTGGCACGCGCATCGTGCTGGTCGATGGCGACGAAGGCCTGGCCCACCAGGCGGCCGCCAAGCTGGTGCGGCTGGGCTGGACCAATGTGTCGGTGCTGCAGGGCGGCACCGATGGCTGGGAGGCTGCGGGCTACGAGATCTTCAGCGGCAGCAATGTGGCGAGCAAGGCCTTTGGCGAAGTGATCGAGGTGGAGAAGCACACGCCCACCATCGACGCCGATGCGCTGCAGCAGCGCATTGCGCGCGGCGACGATGTGGTGGTGGTGGACAGCCGCACCCCCGAAGAATTTGCCGACTTCAGCCTGCCGTTCGCGCACAGCCTGCCGGGGGCCGAACTGGTCTACCGCATCGGTGAACTTGCGCCCCACCCGCAGACGCTGGTGGTCGTCAACTGCGCAGGGCGCACGCGCAGCATCGTGGGCGCGCAGACGCTGATCGATGCGGGCATTCCCAACCCGGTGGTGTCGCTGCGTGATGGCACCATGGCCTGGCTGCTGTCGGGGCGGCCGCTGTCGCACGGCCGCACATCGCCCCTGCCGGAACCGAGCGCGCGCAACCTCGCCGAAGCCCGGGTCCGCGCCGAGCAGGTGGCAGCGCGGGCCGGCGTGCGCCGCATCGACGGGCTCGACCTGGCGTTGCTCGAAGCCACGGCCAACGAGCGCACGCTCTACCGCTTCGACGTGCGCACGCGCGAGGAATACGCCGCCGGCCACCTCGAAGGCTGGCGCTGGGCGCCGGGCGGCCAGCTGGTGCAGGCCACCGACGAATACCTGGGCACGCGCCGCGCCCGCGTGGTGCTGGCCGACTGGGACGGCGTGCGCGCGCTGACCACGGGGGCCTGGCTGGCCCAGCTCGGCGGGCTGGAGGTGCTGGTCTACAGCCCGCCTGCGGGCGCCACGGTGGTCACCGGGCCCGAGCCCGTGCGCGTGCTGCGCGCGCACCCTGCGGCGCCGGCGGTGTCACCGCGCCAGGCGGCCCAGTGGGTGCAGCAGGGGGCCCTGGTGTTCGACGTGGAGCGGCGCGCTGCCTTCGAGCGCGTGCACATCGAGGCCGCACGCTTTGCCGTGCCCGACCGGCTGCAGGAGTTCCTGGCCGATGGGCCGCCCGGGCGCACGGTGCTGCTCACCTCGTCCGACGGGGTGCTGGCCCAGAGCGTGGCGGCCGAGCTGCAGGCACGCACGGGGCGCGACGTGCGGTCCATCACGGGAGGCACCCAGGCCTGGGTGGCCGCCGGCCTGCCCATTGCGCGTGGGCCCGAGGGCGTGCTCACGGGCGAGGACGACCATTGGTTCAGCCCCTACCACCACCGCGATCCGGCGGTGCGTGATGCGGGTTTCAGGACCTACCTGGCGTGGGAGCTCGGCCTGGTCGAGCAGTTGGAGCGCGAGGGCGACATCGGCATCCGCCTGCTGCCTGTGAAGGCCTGACGCCGGTCGGCGTGCTGGCGGCTACCATTTCGGCCGCTGCCTGTTTTTCATCGCCCATCCGACATGTCCGAACCCTTCGCTTTCTTCGACGACCTTTCTTCCGATGCGGGTGCCGATGCCCCCGTGCCCCTGCACCTTCTGGAGCCGGCCGGCCTGGACGGCTTCTGGGCCACGCAGCCGACCGCCCATGCGGCCTGGGCCCAGGCCCACGGCTTTGCCGCCCAAGCAGGGCGGGCCCTGTGGCTGCCCGGTGCCGACGGCCGCCTGGCGGCCGTGCTGGTGGGCGTGGAGCCGGCTGCGCCCTTGGGCCGTGCTGGTGGGCGTGGAGCCGGCTGCGCCCTTGTGGCAACTGGCGGCGCTGCCGGCCAGCCTGCCTGCAGGGCGCTATGCCGTGGCATCCGGCGCAGATGAAGGCACGGACCTGCAGGGCTTGCGCGCCCTGGGCTGGGCCCTGGGCGCATTGGCCGTGAAGGCCGGCACCGGGCAGGGCGCCGTGCCCCGGCTCGCCGTGCCCCCTGCGGTTCGTGCCGCGGTGCAGCCCCTGGTGCATGCCGTGGCCCAGGTGCGTCGCCTCGTCAACGCGCCGCCCAATGTGCTCGGCCCCACAGAGCTGGCGGGCGAGGTGCGGGCCCTGGCCGAACGCCATGGCGCGCAGTACCGCCAATGGGTGGGCGAGGAACTGCCCGGTGCCGGCTTTGCGCTGGTGCACGCAGTGGGCCGCGCCGCGGCCGATGCCCCGCGCGTGGCCGAGCTGCAGTGGGGCGAGCCGGCCGCGCCGCGCCTGGTCATCGTGGGCAAGGGCGTGTGCTTCGACTCGGGCGGGCTGGACCTCAAGGAGCCCGCGGGCATGCGCTGGATGAAGAAGGACATGGGCGGTGCGGCCCATGCGCTGGCGCTGGCCGAACTGGTGATCGGTGCGCGTCTGCCCGTGCACCTGACGCTGGTGGTGCCCGCCGTGGAGAACGCCGTGGGCGCCGGTGCGCTGCGCCCGGGCGACGTGGTGCGCGCGGGCAATGGCACCACGGTGGAGATCGAGAACACCGATGCCGAGGGCCGGCTGATCCTGGCGGACGCCTTGCACCACGCCTTGCGGCCCGAGGCCGGCGCACTCCCGGCGCTGGCGATTGACCTGGCCACGCTCACCGGCGCGGCGCGCGTGGCACTGGGCCCGGACCTGCCCGCCTACTTCAGCAACGACGAGGCGCTGGCCCAGGCCCTGGCCGCAACGGCACAGCAGGTGGCCGACCCGGTGTGGCGCCTGCCGCTGTGGCAGCCCTACCGCTCCATGCTCAAGTCCGGCAGCGCCGACCTGGCCAATGCCGCCGGCGCGCCGCTGGCCGGCGCCATCACGGCGGCGCTGTTCCTCGAAAGCTTTGTGCCGCCGGGCACGCCCTGGCTGCACCTGGACCTGTTTGCCTGGAACCAGGAGGAGCGCCCCGGCCGCCCCAAGGGCGGCGAGGCCCAGGCCTTGCGTGCGCTGTTCGTGCTGCTGCAGCAGCGCTTTGCACCACAGGGATGAGGCCCGCCCGGCAAGCATGAACTTCGTGTTTGCTTAGCCGGTTTTCTGCTTTGCCAGGGGGGCAGGTGCCTCGGAACAATGCACGCACTGCAGGCCATCCGCGGCCTGCCACCGACTGCATTGCAAAGAGGACCTGCTTCCATGATCCGCCTCCTGGCCCTGGCCATTGCCCTGGGCACCGCCGCCCCTGTGCTGCTGCACGCCGAGACCCTGCGCTGGGCGCGCTCGGTCGACGCCTCCACGCTCGATCCGCATGCGCTCAACAACGGCCCCAACCATGCATTGCTGCACCAGGTCTACGAGCCGCTGCTCATCCGTGCGCCCGATGGCTCCTTGCAAGCCACGCTGGCCGAATCGTGGAAGCCCACGGCCGACCCCAAGGTGTGGGAGTTCCGGTTGCGCAAGGGCGTGAAGTTCCACGACGGCAGCGTGCTCACGGCCGACGACGTGGTGTTCTCGCTGCAGCGCGCCCGCGCGCCCACCTCGGACATGAAGTCGCTGCTGGTGGCCATCACCGGTGTGGCCAAGGTCGACCCGTTCACCGTGCACATCACCACGGGCGGCGGGCCCAACCCGCTGTTGCCCAGCAGCCTCACCAACATCCAGATCCTGAGCCAGGCCTGGGCCCGCGCCAACGGCGTGGAGCAGCCGCAGAATGCATCGGCCAAGGAAGAGACCTACGCCACGCGCAACGTCAATGGCACGGGGCCTTACACCCTGGTCTCGCGCGAGCCCGATGCGCGCACGGTGCTGCGCAAGTTCCCGGGCTACTGGGGGCGTGGCCAGTTTCCGCTGGGCATCGACGAGCTGGTGTACCTGCCCATCAAGGCGCCGGCCACGCGCGTGGCGGCCCTGCTCTCGGGCGAGGTGGACTTCGTGCAGGACCTGCCCATCCAGGACATCGCGCGCCTGCAGGCCGACAGCAAGCTGCGCGTGACCCAGGCGGCCGAGAATCGCACCATCTTCCTGGGCCTGAACGTGGGGGCCGAGCCGCTCAAGTACGCCGACGTGAAGGACAGGAACCCCCTGGCCGACCGCCGCGTGCGCCAGGCCTTCCAGCTGGCCATCGACCGCACGGCGCTGCAAAAGGCCGTGATGCGCGGCCTCTCGGTCCCTGCCAACATCGTCTCGCCGCCCTTCGTGCACGGCTACGACAAGGCCTTCGACGTGGTGGGCAAAGCCGACGCGGCGCAGGCGAAAAAGCTGCTGGCCGAGGCCGGCTACCCCAACGGCTTCGGCATCACCCTGCACTGCACGAACGACCGCTACATCAACGATGAGGCCATCTGCCAGGCCGTGGCGGGCTTCCTGGGCCGCGCGGGGGTCAAGGTCTCGGTGGTGGCGCGGCCGCTGGCCATCCAGTCCGCGGCCATCAACAACCAGGACACGGATTTCTACCTCTACGGCTGGGGCGTGCCGACCTACGACGCGGCCTACATCTTCGACTACCTGGTGCACACCCGGGGCAAGGCCTCGCGCGGCGCCACCAATGCCACACGCTACAGCAACCCGGATCTGGACGCGAAGATCCTCTCGCTCGCGTCCGAGGGCGACACCAAGGTGCGCGACGCCACCATCAAGGCCGTGTGGACCCAGGTGCAGAAGGACCTGGTCTACCTGCCGCTGCACCACCAGATCCAGACCTTCGCGATGGCGCGGCGTTTCGACATCCCGGTCAATCCGTCGGGCGCCATCCACTTCAAGTACTACAAGGCGGTGCGCTGAGCGCCCGGCCCCATGCTGCAACTGCTGCTGCGCCGTGCAGGCCAGTCCGTCCTGGTGCTGCTGGCCGTGTCGTTCATCGCCTTCCTGGTGTTCCGCCACATCGGCGACCCCACGGTGAGCCTGTTGGGCGAGGACGCCTCGCTGGCCGACCGGCAGGCGGTGCTGGCCGAGCTGGGGTTCGACCAGCCCGTGGCCGTGCAGTACCTGCGCTACCTGGGCCAGGTGGCGCAGGGCGAGTTCGGCATCTCCTACCGCTTGAAGCGCCCTGTGCTGGCCGTGATCGCCGAGCGCCTGCCGGCCACGCTGGAACTGGCGCTGGTGGCTGGTCTGCTGGCCGTGGGTGTCGGCGTGGCCCTGGGCGTGTACACCGCGATCCGGCGCGAGGGCTGGGCCAGCCGCGCGCTGATGTCGGTGTCGCTCGTGGGCATCTCCCTGCCCACCTTTCTCATCGGCATCGGGCTGATCTACCTGTTCGCGGTGGAGCTGCGCTGGCTGCCCTCGTTCGGCCGTGGCGACACCGTGGCGCTGGGCGGCTGGAGCACGGGCTTTCTCACGGCATCGGGTTGGGCCTCGCTGGTGCTGCCGGTGTGCACGCTGGCGCTGTTCAAGCTCACGCTCATCATGCGCCTGGTGCGCGCCGAGATGCTCGAGGCCCTGCGCAGTGACCATGTGCGCTTTGCAAAGGCGCGCGGCCTGCCCTGGCGCAGCATCCACCTGCGCCACGCGCTGCGCAACACCCTGGTGCCGGTGGTCACCATCACCGGCCTGCAGATCGGCTCGCTGATCGCCTTTGCCATCGTCACCGAGACGGTGTTCCAGTGGCCTGGCGTGGGCCTGCTCTTCATCGCCTCCATCCAGGCGGTGGACGTGCCGGTGATCGCGGCCTACCTGTTGCTGATCGCCGTGCTCTATGTCGCCATCAACACGGCGGTGGACCTGGTCTACCTGCTCGTGGACCCGCGGCTGCGCCGCCAATGAGCCCTGTTCGCACATGAGTACCTTGTTCTCCCCGCGCCGCTCCTGGCGGCGATCCGACGCCCCTGTGCTGCGTGCCCTGGCGGGTTCCCGCACCGTGCAACTGGCCCTGCTGGTGCTGCTGGCCCTGGTGCTGGCGGCCGTTTTCGCGCCCGGGCTGTCGCTGCACAACCCTTTCGACCCCTCGGTGCTGGAGCTGCTCGACGCCTTCACGCCGCCGGGCCAGGCCGGGCCCTCGGGCATGGTCTACCCCCTGGGTGCGGACGACCAGGGGCGCGATGTCTACTCGGCCATCCTGCACGGTCTGCGCAAGTCGCTGCTGGTGGGCGCTGCGGCCGTGGGGCTGTCGCTGGCCATCGGCGTGCCGCTGGGCCTGGTGGCGGGCTATGGAGGCGGCTGGTTCGATGCGCTGGTGATGCGCGTGGCTGATGTGCAGCTGACCTTCCCGGTGCTGCTGGTGGCGCTGCTCATCTTCGGCATCGCGCGCGGGCTGCTGCCCGAGGGCTACCGCGACGACATGGCGGTGTATGTGATCGTGCTCTCGCTGGGCCTGTCCGAATGGGTGCCGTACGCGCGCACCGTGCGCGGCGCCGTGCTGGTGGAAAGGCACAAGGACTACGTGCTGGCCGCGCAGCTCATCGGGCGCTCGCGCAGCGCCATCCTGGTGCTGCACATCCTGCCCAACCTGCTCGCGCCGGTGCTGGTGATCGCCACCATCAGCTTCGCGCTGTCCATCGTGGCCGAGTCCACGCTGTCCTACCTGGGCGTGGGCCTGCCGCCCACCGAGCCCTCGCTGGGCACGCTGATCCGCGTGGGCCAGGGCTTTCTGTTCTCGGGCGAGTGGTGGATCCTGTTCTTCCCGGCGCTGGTGCTGCTGGCACTGGCCCTGTCCGTCAACCTCGTGGGGGACTGGCTGCGCGATGCGCTCAACCCCAAGCTCCAATGACCGATTCCCTGCCGCCACTGCATGCCGGACTGTCCGAACCACCCACGCTGCAAGTGCGCGGCCTGGGCGTGGTGTTCGATACCTACCGCGGGCCCGTGCAGGTGCTCGATGGCGTCTCGTTCGACATCGCGCCCGGCGAGGTGCTCGGGGTGGTGGGGGAGTCGGGTGCCGGCAAGTCCATGGTGGGCAACGCCGTCATCGGCCTGGTGCCTCCGCCGGGGCGCGTCAGCGCGGGCTCGATCGTGCTGCGCGGCGAGCGCATCGACACCCTGCGCGGTGCGGACCGGCATGCGCTGCGGGGCCGGCACATCGGCATGGTGTTCCAGGATCCGCTGACCAGCCTGAACCCGGTGCTCACCATCGGCCAGCACCTGGTGGAGACGCTGCGCGTGCACCTGCCGCTCTCGGCGGCCCAGGCGCGCGAGCGGGCGCTGCAATGGCTGGCCGAGGTGGAGATCGCCGACCCCGCAACCCGCATCGACCAGTTTCCGCACCAGTTCTCGGGCGGCATGCGCCAGCGCGTGGCGATTGCCCTGGCGCTGTGCGCCGAGCCCGCGCTGCTGATCGCCGACGAGCCGACCACCGCGCTCGATGTGTCGGTGCAGGCCCAGGTGATCCGCGTGCTGCGGCGCGTGTGCCGGCAGCACGGCACGGCCGTGGTGCTCATCACCCATGACATGGGTGTGATCGCCGAGGCGGCCGACCGCGTGATGGTGATGCACCAGGGCCAGGTGCTGGAGACCGGCAGCGTGCATGCCGTGCTCAACCACCCGCGGGCGCCCTACACGCGGGCGTTGATGGGGGCCATCCCTTCGCTGCACCGGCGCGTGCGGCGCCTGCCGGTGCCCGAGGTGGGGGCGGACATCGCGGCCGCGTTTTCCGCATCGGAGCACGCCCACGGCGCGCCCGGTGCCGCGCCCCACCTGGCGCTGGTCGCCTCAGCCCCGCGGGCGGCAGCAGCCGTGGCGCCGGCGTTGGGCAAACCGCGCTCACTGGCGCCCCGCATGGTGCTGCAGGTGCAGGGTCTGTCGCGCGACTTCGATACCTCGGCCCCCTGGCTGGTGCGCACGCTTGCACGGCAGCCGCGGCGCGTGGTGCAGGCGGTGCAGAACGTGTCGTTCGACATTCCGCGCGGTACCACCTTCGGCCTGGTGGGCGAGTCGGGCTCGGGCAAGTCCACACTGGCGCGCATGGTCGCGGGTCTCACGCGCCCCACGGCGGGGCGGGTGCTCATCGACGGCATCGACCGCTGGGCCGACCGGCGCGGAGCCGACGCGCTGCGCCGGAATTTCCAGATGATCTTCCAGGACCCGTATGCCAGCCTCAACCCGCGCTGGCGCGTGGACCGCATCATTGCCGAGCCGCTGCAGGTGCTGGGCCTGAGCGCCAGCCGCGAGGAGACGCGCGAGCGCGTGGCCGATGTGCTGCGCCGCGTGCGCATGTCGCCCGACGACGGCTTGCGCTACCCGCACCAGTTCTCGGGCGGGCAGCGCCAGCGCATCGCCATCGCGCGGGCCCTGGCCAGCCGGCCCGAGTTCATCGTGTGCGACGAGCCGACCTCGTCGCTTGACGTCTCGGTGCAGGCCCAGGTGCTCAACCTGATGCGCGACCTGCAGGACGAACTGGGCCTGACCTACCTGCTCATCAGCCACAACCTGGCGGTGGTGCGCCACATGTGCGACCACGTGGGCGTGATGCAGCGCGGCCAACTGGTGGAGGTGGGGCAGGCCGATGCGGTGCTCTCCTCGCCGTGCCACCCCTATACGCGCGAGCTGATGGCTGCGGTGCCCGACATCGGGCGCATCCTGGCGCCGCCGCCTTCGCCCAGCGGGGGGCGCGTGCTGCTGTTTGCGATCTGATGCGCGCTGCGCCGGGGCGCGCGCAGGGCTCGCTACAGCGCTTGGGTGCGTTGCTCGATCGCCTGGACCACAGCCACCATGTCGGCCTGCCCGAGCCCCATGGAAGCCGTCTGCGCAAAGAGGGCATGGCACACGTCGAGCAAGGGAGACGCCACCTGGGCGTCGCGGGCCGCCTGCGCCACCAACTGGTTGTTCTTGAGCACATCGTGGATGGCGGCCTGCACTTCAAAGTCGCGCGCCACCAGCTTGGCCAGCTTCACCTGCGAGACGTTGCTGGCCATGGGGCCTGCGTCCAGCACGGAGCGAAAGAGCTCCATGTCCAGGCCCTGCCGGGCCGCAAAGTGCGAGGCCTCGCACAGGCCGGTCACCATGGTGATGAGGAACAGGTTCACCGACAGCTTCATGAGCAGCGCCGAAGGCACGGCCCCGCAGGCGAAGCTGGTGTGGCAGATGGGTGCGAGCAGGGGCTGCACGGCCGCGACGCTGGCCGCATCTCCCGCCAGCATGCCGACGAGCTGGCCCGCCTCGGCCGGTTTGCGCGAGCCCGAGACCGGTGCCTCGACATAGCGACCGCCGGCCGCAAGAATGTCCTGCTCCAGCGCCCTGGAGTAGGCCGGCGAGGTGGTTCCCATGTGCACGATGGTGCGGTCATGCACCAGTGCACCAAATGCCGGGGTACCGCGCTGCAGGGTCTCGTCCATCGCAGGTTCGTTGGCCAGCATGAGGAGGATGACCGGGGTATTCTGGAAGACCTCCGCAGCGCTGGCCGCCAGCTGTGCGCCTGCGGCGCGCAGCGGTTCGCATTTCTCCGGCGAACGGCTCCACACCCAGAGCGGGGTGCCGGCGCGGGCCAGGTTGAGGGCCATGGGCAGCCCCATGACGCCAATTCCGATGAAGCCGATGTGCATGGTGGTGGGCGCTTTCTACTTCAGTGGGGGTGGTACTGTGCAGCGCCCGTCGCTGCTTTCGCCCTGGTGGGGCGCAGCTGGCCCGGCGCTGCGCAGCACTCTACCCCAAAGCCCCCGGGTCCGCTGGCCCTAGCGCTTGTGGTCCACCCGCCGTGCCAGCCATTCGCCGGCCAGCTGGATCAGCGTGACCAGGCCGACCAGGACCACGATCACCTCGAACATCACGCGCGTTTCGTAGCGCTCGTAGCCGTAGCGGATGGCCAGGTCGCCCAGGCCGCCGGCCCCGACCGCGCCGGCCATGGCCGAGGCGTTGACCATGGCGATCACGCTCACCGTCATGCCGCCGATGATGCCGGGCAGCGCCTCGGGCAGCAGCACGTGGCGCACGATGTGCCAGCGCCGGCAGCCCATGGCGCGTGCCGCCTCGATCAGGCCCGGGTCCACGTCGTTCAGGCTGACCTGGGCGATGCGCGCATAGAACGGGATCAGGTTGATGGACAGCGGCACCACGGCCGCCCAGGTGCCCAGCGTGGTGCCCACCAGGAAACGCGTGACCGGCAGCAGCGCCACCAGCAGGATGATGAAGGGCACGGCGCGGAACACGTTGACCATGATCGACAGCCCCTTGTGGAAGCGTGGCCGCGGGTACAGGCTTTTCGCTGCAGTGACCGTGAGCACCACGGCCAGCAGCAGGCCGACCGCGATGGCGATCACGGCGGAGACGCTCACCATGAGCAGGGTTTCCAGGAAGGCCTGAACGTACTTGTCAATCAGCGGAGTGGACATAGCCGAGGATCTCGATGCGGTCGGCGCCCAGAGCAGCGCGTGCGCTGTGCAGGGGAGGAAGGTCGTGGGCGGGCACGGACACCAGAAGCCGCCCCTGGGCGTGGCCACGGATGCGGTCCAGCCCGCCATGCAGCAGCGTGGCGCCAGGCCCGAGGGCGGCCAGCGCCTGCAGCGGCAGGCCCTGGGGGCGCGCTGCGCCCGCAAAGCCCAGGCTGAGCACGGCCTGGCCGGGTCGGCCACCAAGGTCCGGCACCAGCGCGCTGGCCAGGTCGCCCGGCAGGTCGTGCTGCAGCGGGCGCAGCAGGGCGCGCGTGGCATCGGCCTGCGGCTCGCCAAACACGCGCCAGACCTCGCCCAGCTCCACCAGCTGGCCCTGGTCCACCACCAGCACGCGGTCGCAGACCTCGCGGATCACGGCCATGTCGTGGGTGATGAGCACGATGGTCAGGCCCAGCGTGCGGTTGATGTCGG
Source organism: Acidovorax sp. FW305-C-20-28 (assembly GCF_058783375.1). NCBI lineage: Bacteria > Pseudomonadati > Pseudomonadota > Betaproteobacteria > Burkholderiales > Comamonadaceae > Acidovorax > Acidovorax sp. FW305-C-20-28. Next base: position 40,708 of record NZ_JBYSYM010000025.1, read on the forward strand.
ACAGCAGGGCCAGGATGGACTGCGTGGTCTCGGGGTCCAGCGCCGAGGTGGCCTCGTCGCACAGCAGCACCTCGGGCCGGTGCACCAGTGCCCGGGCAATGCCCACGCGCTGCTTCTGCCCGCCCGAGAGCTTGGCGGGGTACACGTCGGCCTTGTCGCGCAGGCCGACCAGGTCGAGCAGGGCATCCACGCGCGGCGTGATCTCGGCCGGCTGCACGCCGGCCACCTTGAGCGGCAGGGCCACGTTCTCGCGCACCGTCTTGGCCGACAGCAGGTTGAAATGCTGGAAGATCATGCCGATGCGCCGGCGCAGCGCCACCAGGCCGTCCTCGTCCAGGGTGTTCACGTCCACACCGTCCACGTGCACGCGCCCGCCGCTCGCATCTTCGAGCCGGTTGATGGTGCGCAGCAGGGTGGACTTGCCCGCGCCGCTGCGGCCGATGATGCCGAAGACCTCGCCGCGGCGGACGTGAAAGGAGATCGCGTCCAGGGCCTTCACCGGGCCGCTCGGGCCTGGGTACTCCTTGTGCACATGGTCGAAAACAATGTGCGGGCCGGCCGGGTCGGGCGCCGCGCTCTGGGGGGAGGTCATGGGGCAGGCAAGGTGGGGCAGGGCGCCGGGTTCGGCACCCTGCGGGCAATCGGTGCGAAGGCGAAGAAAGGCGGCGTGCGCGTCAGAAGGCGGGGATGACCGAGCCCTCGAACTTCTTCAGGATGAACTGGCGCACTTCCTCGGACTGGTAGGACTTGACCAGCGGGGCCACCCAGGGCTTGCCCTTGTCCTGCTCGCGCACCACGAGGATGTTGACGTAGGGGTTGTTCTCGCGCTTTTCCACGGCGATGCCATCGCGCGTGGCGATCAGCCCCGCCTGGTAGGCAAAGGTGTTCACGATGGCCGAGGCGTCCAGGTCGTCGAGCGAGCGCGACAGCACGACCGATGCCGCCTCGACCAACTGCACCTTCTTCTTGTAGCCCGTGACATCGGCCAGCGTGGCCGTGCCGGTGGCGGGGTTGAAACCATCGCGCAGCGTGAGCACGCCCTGGTCGCGCAGCACCACCAGCGCGCGGGTCTGGTTGCTCGGGTCGTTGGGGATGCCCAGGCGTGCGCCGTCGGGCAGGTCCTTGAAGGCCTTGACCTTCTTGGAGTAGAACGCGATCGGCGAGATGTAGGTGTCGCCCACCGCGGCCAGCTTGTAGCCGCGCTGCTGGATCTGGTCGCGCAGGAAGGGGTTGTGCTGGAACGAGTTGGCTTCGAGGTCGCCGTTGTTGAGCGCCTCGTTCGGGCTGGCGGTGCCGGTGATCACCACGGGCTTGATGGCAAGGCCATTCTTCTTGGCCACCTGGGTGACGACCTCCCAGATCTCCTCGTCCACACCGCCGCGCACGCCCACGCGCAGCGTCTGGGTGGATTGCGCCCATGCGGCTGCGGTGGTGGCGAGGAGGGCGGCTGCGGCCAGGGTGCGCAGTACAGAGCGTTTTTGCATATGGATGACCAGAAAATCAATGAATAGGTTCTAAGAGGGCGGAGTCTAGGCAGCAATCGGGCCGGCGCAGCGAAGCTTTTCGAGTAAGCAAATGCCGCTGCCGAGCAAGCGCGGGACGGGGCGCAGCGATGCTTTGCGCATGTGCTTGGGCGAAAAACTTCGTTGGCCCTGCGGCAGGCGCTGCGGACAATGCGCTCCCCATCCGATGGCTTGACGCCTGCCTGTTCCATGACCGCCACCACTGCCTTGACTGCCCCGACCTTGCCTGTCCTCGATCTGCGTGCATTCACCGAGGGCGATGCGCTGCAGCGCGAGCGCTTCGTGCACACCCTGCGCGAGGTGGCCCATGGGGTGGGCTTCTTCTACCTGCGCGGCTACGGCACGGCGCTGGGGCAGGAAGAGGCGCTGTTCGACGCGGCGCGCGCCTTCTTCGCGCTGCCGGCCGAGCGCAAGCAGGCGCTGCAGATGGTGAATTCGCCGCATTTCCGTGGCTACACCGGGCCGGGCCTGGAGATCACACGCGGCGCGCAGGATTGGCGCGAGCAGATCGACATCGGCGCCGAATACCCGGCCATTGCCCAGGGCCCGGGCGTGCCGGTGTGGACGCGCCTGCAGGGCCCCAACCAGTGGCCGGCCGAGCTGCCCGGCCTGCGCACTGCCGTGGTGGCCTGGCAGCAGGCGCTGACGGTGGCCGGGCGCCAGCTGCTGCGCGCGCTGGCCCTGGCGCTGGGCCAGGCCGAGGACTGCTTCGACGCGGCCTTTGCCACCGCGCCCATCCAGCATGTCAAGCTGATCCGCTACCCGGGGCGTGGCGCCGACGTGTCGCAGCAGGGCGTGGGCGCGCACAAGGATTCGGGCTGCCTGACCCTGCTGCTGCAGCACCGCGAGGCGGGCCTGCAGGTGCTGGACCGCAGTGCGCCTGGCGAGGCCTGGATCGACGTGCCGCCCATCGACGGCACGGTGGTCATCAACCTGGGCGAGGTGCTGGAGGTGCAGTCGGGCGGCTACCTGCGCGCCAACATCCACCGCGTGGTGAGCCCGCCGCAAAGCCGCGAGCGCTTTTCCATCGCCTTCTTTTTGAGCCCGCAGCTCGATGCGGAGCTGCCGCCCCTGCCGCTGCCGCCCGCGCTGGCGGCCCGCGCGCGGGGCGTGGACCGGGATCCGCGCAACCCGCTGATCGCCCACACGGGGCGCAACCTGCTCAAGGGGCGCCTGCGCTCGCACCCCGATGTGGCCGAACGCCACTATGCCGACGTGCTGGAAGCCGAGGGGATACGGCCAGGCGCATCTGCCGGCGCCTACGCCTGAGGCGATGCGGCGGCAGGGCTTGCTGCCGCCGTTCCGTTCAGGCGTACTCGGTTGAAGGCTTTTCCCAGAGGTTGATGCCGCCTTCGACCGCGTGGCGGTCGATCTCGGCGAGTTCCTCCGCGGTGAACGACAGGTTCTGCAGCGCCGCGACGTTGTGCACGATCTGCTCGGGCCGGCTGGCGCCGATCAGGGCCGAGGTGACGCGTGGGTCGCGCAGCGTCCAGGCCAGCGCGAGCTGGGCCAGGCTCTGGCCGCGGCGCTGGGCGATCTCGTTGAGGGCCCGCGCGCGCTGGATGTTGGCGTCGGACAGGTGCTCGGCGCGCAGCGATCCGCCACCGGGGCGGTTCACGCGCGCATCGGCAGGCGTGCCGGCCAGGTACTTGTCGGTCAGCAGGCCCTGGGCCAGCGGGGTGAAGGCGATGACGCCGGCGCCGATCTCCTCGGTGGCGTCGAGCAGGTCCTTCTCGATCCAGCGGTTGAACAGGTTGTAGGCCGGCTGGTGGATCAGCAGCGGCACCTTCCACTCCTTGAGCAACGCAGCGATCTCGCGGCTCTTGCGTGCCGAGTACGACGAGATGCCGATGTACAGCGCCTTGCCCTGCTGCACGGCCTGGGCCAGCGCGGCGGCGGTTTCCTCCAGCGGGGTGTCGGGGTCGTAGCGGTGCGAGTAGAAGATGTCCACATAGTCCAGGCCCAGGCGCTGCAGGCTCTGGTCCAGGCTGGCCAGCACGTACTTGCGCGAGCCGCCGCCCTTGCCATAGGGGCCGGGCCACATGTCCCAGCCGGCCTTGGAGGAGATGATGAGCTCGTCGCGGTAGGGCCGGAAATCCTCCCGCAGCAGACGGCCGAAATTGGTCTCGGCGCTGCCGTAGGGCGGGCCGTAGTTGTTGGCCAGGTCGAAGTGGTTGATGCCGTGGTCGAACGCGGTGCGCAGCAGCTGGCGCTGCGTGTCGATGGGCGTGCTGTCGCCGAAGTTGTGCCACAGGCCCAGCGACAGGGCGGGCAGCACCAGGCCGCTGCGGCCCACGCGGCGGTAGGCCGCGCCTTCATAGCGGGAGGGCGATGCGGTATAGCTCATATGTGAATGTCCCCGGTTGGAAGAATAATCAACGAAACAGTGCGCGGCAGGGATGGTGCCGCAAACCCCGGAGCATGGTATCCCTTTCAGCGGCCTGCACAGCGGCAAACGAAGGTGCTGCCTTGGTTTGCGCATATGCATATGTCATATTGAAGAATATCCATATGACATATTCCATGCCATTTTGATTCGGCGCCTGGCTATATTGGCGGCTCGCTGATATCTGTGCCGCTGCCATTGCGCACCGCATATTCCATTCGACGCTTGTCCATCGCTGCCACCGCTGTGGCGGCGCGGCGCAGCCTTGCCGGCTGCACTCACCTTGATTGAACGAAAGAGAAAGCGCCATGAGCCGCGACCGACTCCTGCTCCTGCAACCGGGCTTCGAGGATGCCCGCCATCCCGGCGAGCGCTTCGTGTGCCCGCACTGCATCGGCATCGAAGGCCTGCTGGCCGGCAACCCCGAACTGGCCGCGCGCCTGGACATCGAGCGCCTGCCGTACCCGCGCCCGCGCCCCGTGGTCATTGCCGCGCTCGATGCCGACCACCAGAGCCTGCCCGCGCTGATCCTGGGCGACGGGCACCCCGTGCCTGCCGATGCCAAGGCGATCGGCGCGGTGCGCTTCGTGAACGACGCCAAGCGCATCCTCGAACTGCTGGCCGAGCGCCACGGCTATCCCAAGGTCCATTGACGGGCGTGCCACCGCCTGCGAAACGCGCCATGACCACAGCCTCTCCGCCGCGCCAGCTGCACCTGAACGTCAACATCCTGCACTCGGGCTTCGTGCCCTCGGCATGGCGCCTGCCGGACAGCGACCCCGGCGCCTTCATCGACGTGCACCACTACACCCGCGTGGCGCAGATCGCGGAGGCCGCCAAGTTCGATGCGGTCTTCCTGGCCGACAACGCGGCCATCGCGGACCAGATCCACCTGCGGCCCATCACCGCCATCGAGCCCACCATCCTGCTGACCAGCATGGCGGCGGCGACCTCGCGCATCGGCCTGATCGCCACGGCCTCCACCAGCTACAACGAGCCCTACAACATCGCGCGGCGCTTTGCCTCGGTAGACCATGTGAGCGCAGGGCGCGCCGGCTGGAACATGGTGACCACGGCCGACCTGGCCTCGGCGCGCAACTTCGGCCGCCAGGAAGTGCCCGACCACCAGCAGCGCTATGCGCGAGCGGGCGAGTTCGCCACCGTGGTCAAGCGCCTGTGGAACAGCTGGGAGGACGACGCCCTGGTGGCCGACAAGGCCACCGGCCAGTTCGTGGATGCGGCCAAGGTGCACCCCATCCTGCACCATGGCAGCCACTTCGCCGTGCACGGTGCGTTGACCCTGCCGCGCAGCGCCCAGGGCCACCCGGTGCTGGTGCAGGCCGGCGGCTCGGCCGATGGCCTGCAGCTGGCGGCCGAGCATGCCGAGGCGGTGTTCACCGCATCGACCACCCTGGAGGAGTCGCTGGCCTATGCGAACAAGCTGCGCGCCGCCGTGCGTGCGGCCGGCCGGCCGGCGGGCTCGCTCAAGCTGCTGCCCGGCCTGACCACCATTGTCGGTGCCACCGAGGCCGAGGCAGTGCGCCGGCGCGACGAGCTGGTGGACCTGATCCCCTGGGAGTACAACGTGACGCGGCTCGCCGGCATCCTGGGCATTGCGCCCGAGCGGCTGCACGCCGACCAGCCCCTGCCCGAGAACATCGAGCTGCCGGCGGGCGGCAACGGCAACCACACCTTCTTTCACGCGACGCTGTCGGCGGGGCGGCGCGACAAGCTCACCGTGCGCGAGCTGGTGCGGCGCCTGGCCGGCGGGGGCGGGCACCGCGTCATCGTGGGCACGCCCGAGCAGATCGCGGACGATCTGCAGCACTGGTTCGAGAGCGGCGCGGCCGATGGCTTCAACCTCATGCCCGACGCCTTGCCCGGCGGGCTGCAGGATTTCGTCGATGGCGTGGTGCCCCTCCTGCAGCGCCGTGGGCTGTTCCGCACCGAGTACGAAGGCAGCACGCTGCGCGAGCACCTGGGCCTGGCGAAGCCGCCGCGGCACGGATGATGCGCGAGCACCTGGGCCTGGCGAAGCCGCCGCGGCACGGATGAGGCGGGTCAGCCCCTGCGTGCCAGCGCCTGGGCCAGGTCGGCCGTGAGATCGGCCGGGTCTTCCAGCCCCACATGCAGGCGCACCACGGGCGTGCCCTCGCTGCGCCAGTGGCTGTGCTCGCGCAGGCGCTCGGGCGCGGCCGTGATGGCCAGGCTTTCGTAGCCGCCCCACGAGGCACCGATGCCAAAGAGCTGCAGCGCGTCGACCACCCGGTCGGCCGCGGCCGGGTCGCTGCCCTGCAGCGCGAATGAGACCAGGCCACTGGCGCCACGGAAGTCGCGCTGCCACAGGGCATGGCCAGGGTCCTCGGGCAGCGCCGGGTAGAACACCCGCGCCACGCCCGGCTGCTGCTGCAGCCAGCGCGCGACCTCGGTGGCATGGCGCTGGTGCTGGGCCAGGCGCACCGGCAGGGTGCGCATGCCGCGCAGGGTCAGGGCGGCATCGTCGGCGCCCACCGTGAGGCCCAGGGCCTCGTAGGCGTTCGACACTTCTTTGGCAAGGGCCGGGCTGTCCACCACCACCACGCCCTGCATCACGTCGGAATGCCCGGCCAGGTACTTGGTGGCCGCCTGCACGGAGATGTGGGCGCCATGCGACAGGGGCTGGTAGAACCAGCCGCCGCTCCAGGTGTTGTCGGCCACCACGGTGAGCCCGCGTTCGCGCGCGATCGTGGCCAGGTGTGGCAGGTCCAGCACCTCGTAGAGCAGCGAGCTGGGCGACTCCAGGTACACCAGGCGCGTGGTGGGGCGGATCTTGCCGGCCAGGTCGTCCTCGGAGGGCGAGAAGAACTCTAGCGTGACGCCCAGGCGCTGCAGCAGGAGCCGGTCGATGCGGCGCAGCGGCGCGTACACGCTGTCGGCCACCAGGGCATGCTCGCCCGGCGACAGCAGGGCCACCAGCACCAGGGCGATGGCCGACAGGCCCGAAGGCGTGAGGAAGGCGCGGTGCCCGCCTTCGAGGCCGGTCACCGCATCTTCGAGTGCGCGGTGCGTGTCCATGCCATGGCGGCCATAGGCGGCCACGCGTTCGCCGGCATCGCGGCGCTCGTGGTAGCGGTGGTAGGCCGCCATGCTCTCGAAGCGCACGGTGCTGGTGCGCACCACGGGCACGTTGACCGGGCCGGCACCTTCGCGCAGTGCCGGCTGGCCGGCGTGCAGCAGCCGGGTGGCCGCGCCCAAGGTGTTGGTCGTCACGGGCGCGCTCATGCCGCGGCCGTGCTGGGCTTGAACTGGGTGGCGTTGTAGTTGATCACCGCGCCCGTGGCCGGGTCGATGCCGATGCGGCCCGACAGGCGCTCCAGCGGCTTGCCATACAGGTGGAAGTGCAGCGTGGGCTCGGTGCCCACCACGTGGATGCTGTGCAGGTCGTCCGGCAGAAAGGCCACCGAGGTGCCCGGCTGCACCGTGAGTTCGCGCACCACGCGGATCTCGGCTTTCGCAGGATTGCTGCCATCGTCGGTGCGCTCGTACAGGCGGTTTTCCTCCTGGCCCTGCACGGCCACGATCACGGCCCAGGTCGTGTGGTTGTGCGGCAGCGTGGTCTTGCCGGGGTTGATGGAATTGAGGTACAGCGCGATGCCCTCGTCGCCATCCGCCGCGTTGAGCCGGTAGCGCGTGGACTCGCCCACGCCCGAGGCCGGCGGCGGAAAGTCGGCCCGCGTGAACAGCGTGCCCTGTGCGGCCAATGCCTCCAGCCGGGCCGTGACCTGGGCCAGCGTGGCGCGGTCGGGTGGGCCTGCCTCTACCGTGCGGCGGATGTCGGCCAGGGCCTGGTCGATGGCGGCGCGGCGCTGGGCGGCCAGCGCGGGGTTGGAAGGGGTGTGGGCGGTGGTCATGGGCGTTCCTGTGGGGGTGACGGTAGTCGTTTTGGGGTCAGATGGCAAAGCGCAGGCCACCGAAGGGGGTGGCCGGCTCCGCGGGGAAGGGCATTGGGGGCCGGGCTCGGGTGCCGTCGCCCAGCGCGCGGCTGAGAAAGGCGCGTGTGCGCTCGCTCTCGGGCTGGCCGAAGATGCGTGCGGGCGGCCCGTGCTCGACGATGCGCCCGGCCTCGGTGAAGTACACGGCGTCGCTCACCTCCTCGGCGAAGCGCATTTCGTGCGTGACCAGCACGCAGGTCATGCCGGCCTGCACAAGCTCGCGGATCACGGTGAGCACCTCACCCACGGTCTCGGGGTCGAGGGCCGAGGTGACCTCGTCGAACAGCATCAGTTCGGGCTGCATGGCCAGGGCGCGGGCAATGGCCACGCGCTGCTGCTGGCCGCCGGAGAGCTCGCCCGGGTAGGCGGCTTCCTTGTGCGACAGGCGCACGCGGTCGAGCAGCTGGCGTGCGGTGCGCTCGGCATCGGCGCGCGCGCGGCCCACCACGCGGGTGGGGGCGATCACCAGGTTCTCCAGCACCGTGAGGTGGGGGAACAGGTTGTACTGCTGGAACACGAAGCCCACGCGCTTGCGCAGCGCGATCAGCTCGGCCTCGGTGCGCAGCGTGTCCACGCGCGTGTCGCCCACCGTGATGCTGCCGCGCTGGGGGCGCAGCAGGCCCGTGATGCAGCGCAGGATGGTGGACTTGCCCGAGCCCGAGGGCCCGATGATGGAAACGGCCTCGCCACGGCGTACATCGAGGTCGATACCCTGCAGCACGGTGTTGCTGTCAAACGCCAGGTGCAGGTCGCGCAGCGCGACCAGCGGGGTGCCCTGGTCCTGGTTGGCGGTTGCAGTCTCAGTGGTGGTCATGGCGTTGTTCCAGCAGCCGCGTGGCGCGCGCGATGGGGTAGCAGTAGGCGAAGAAGAGCGCCAGCAGCGTGAAGTACACGAGGATGGTGAAGTCGGTGCGGGCCACGGTGTTGCTGGCGATCTGGGCCGTGTCCACCACATCGTGCACGCCCACCAGCGAGGCCAGCGAGGTGCTCATGGTGATGCTGGCGTACAGGTTCATCCAGGGCGGCAGCATGCGCCGCAGGCACTGGGGCAGCACGATGAGGCGGAAGATGTCGCGCCGGCGGAACGCCAGCGAATGCGCGGCCTCCCACTGCGTGGCGGGGATGGACTGGATCGCACCGCGGAAGATCTCGGCCACGTTGGCGCTGGTTGGCAGGGCCAGGCCCAGCACGACCTTGGTCCAGTCGGGAAACGGCAGGGTCCAGGACACCAGGTGCAGCTCGAACGGGAACACATAGGTCGTGAAGTACACCAGCACCAGCACCGGCGCATTGCGAAAGGCCTGCACATAGCAGCGCACCGCTGTGCGCACCGCGCCCACGGGCGAGAGCGCCAGCGCGCCGAGCACCAGGCCCACGACCGTGCCCAGCGCAACGGCGAGCACGCTGATCTCGATGTTGACCAGCAGGCCGCGCAGCAGGGCGGGCGCCCATTTCCACAGGTGCTCGAAGGCGGTGGGCGTGGTGCCGGTGGTGCTCCAGAACGCCAGCACGGCCAGCACGGCGGCCGCGCCGATCAGCCAGGGGTTGCGCACCACGGCCAGCGCCACGGGACGGCGCAGGGTGAGTTCACTGGCCATAGCCGGGCATCCTCAATCGGTGTTCGAGCCAGAGGCCGGCGCGGCTCACCAGCCAGGTCAGCAGGCCGAAATACAGCAGGATCAGGAGCAGCAGTTCGAGCACGTTGTCGCGGTTGGTCCAGATCATGATGGATTCGTAGGTCACGTCGCCCACGGCAATGGCCGAAGCCACGGCGGTCATCTTCACCAGGTCCACCAGGTTGTTGACCAGCGAGGGCAGCGCAAAGCGCAGGGCCAGCGGCAGCTGCACCCGCGCCAGCAGCTGCCGGCGCGAAAAGCCCAGCGAGCGCGCGGCCTCCAGGGTCACGCGCGGCACGGCCTCGATGCCGGCGCGCAGGGCCTCGGCATGGAACACGCCCTTGTGCAGCGACACCACGATCACCACCCACACCAGCGGCGTGAGCGGGTTGCCCACGCCCGTGCCCTTGAGCTGCTGGCTGATGAGCATGTTGAGCACCAGGAAGCCGCAGTACAGCTGCACCAGCGTGGGTGTGTTGCGCGTGACTTCGACGAAGGCCCGCGCCGGCAGCGCGAGCCAGCCGCGCGGCGAGGTGAGCAGGGCCGCCAGCGCCACGCCGGCTGCCAAGCTGCAGGGAATGGTGAGCAGGCACAGCTGCAGCGTGACCCCGAGGCCGCGCACGAAGGCCTGGCGTTCGGCAGCATCGAGCACGAAGGCATAGTTCAGGCCGATGCCCTGAAGGGCCTGCACGGCCTGGGGGAGGAGTTCAGTGGTCATCACGGGAAGCGCCCCACCGCCTGGCGGGGCGTGGGGTGCCGTCGGGGTGTCAGGTGCCCGACTTGAACTTTGCCTGCAGCTCGGGCAGCAAGGGCTGCGCGGGCTCGATGCCCAGGCGCTTTTCGGTGGCGATGAGCCAGCCCGTGCGGTGCCAGTCGCGCACCACCTTGTCCACGGCGGCAATGGTGTCGACCTCGCCCTTGCGCGTCCACACGACAGAGGGCGCCGGCAGCAGCTCGGCCGCGATGGGAGCGTTGTGGCCGCTCCACTCGGGGTTGCTGCGCAGCAGCGGGTGGATCAGCGTCGCGTCGTGCACGGCGGCCACGCAGTTGCCGCCCTTGAGCGCCAGCAGCGATTCGGACGAGCTCTTGAAGCTCTGCACCTGGGCACCGTAGTCGGCCGCCAGGGGTTTGGCATAGCTGCTGCCCTGCGACAGGCAGACCGTCTTGCCGCGCAGGTCTTCCCAGCGCGTGATGCCGCTGTTCTTGAGTGTGGCCGCCGTGCCGCCCACGCGGTAGAACGGGGTGGGCGCGTAGCCCAGCACCTCGCCGCGCTCGGGGGTGAGCTCCATGGAGGCGATCAGCAGGTCGACCTTGCCGGCCTGCAGAAACTGCACGCGGGTGGCCGTCTGCACCTGCACCAGGTCGGCCTCCACGCCCAGGCCCTTGGCCAGGGCGCGGGCCAGCTCGGGGTTCCAGCCCACCAGCTGCTGGTTGGCAGGATCGATGGAGCCGAAGGGCCCGCCGTTGATCAGCACGCCGATGGTGACCTTGCCGCGCTGCTTGATCTTGTCCAGCGTGGCATCGGCATGGGCGGCGGGGATGCTCAGTGCCAGCAGGGATGCGGTGGCGAGGACGGAGCGTGCGAAGGAGCGAAGAGGCAGCATGGGTGGATAGGCAGCAAAAGCCGCATGGTGCCGCCCCGCATGTCGATAGAAAAGAAACGTTTCCAACTATTCATATCCGGATTTCGTTGGACGCGCCCGCGCACCCGTGGGTGGCGGGGCGGGTGGGACTTCAGGCGTGCGCCGTGTGGCGTTCTGGCAGGCGGAAGGCGCCGAGTTCGTCGGGTGCGCACTGCGCGATGAGGCCGGTTTCCCAGGCGAGGTAGCGCCGCGCCGCGTCGAGGTTGCCGTCGTGCCGGTCATGCACGAAGAACAGGTAGTCGATGGCCTCGGCATCGGCGGGGCTCTCGGGCGACGCTTGCTGGGCCAGGCCTGCGGCCGCCCACTGGGCATGCGATGCCCAGTGCACCAGGGGCCAGCCGGCCTCGCGCAGGTCGATGGCCGCCAGCTGGGCGCTGGCGGCGTCGGCTGCGATCAACAGCACCGGGCGCTGCGGCGCTGCGCCTGCGGCCTGCGCTGCCGCAGCGATGCGGGGCCGCACGGCCCAGCGGGCACCCTGGGGGTGCTGGCGGCGGTGCGCGAGCGACGGCTGCAGGTCCAGCAGCAGCGGCTGCTCCCTGTCCAGCCACTGCGCGAGGTCCGCCGCGGGTACTTCGGGCACCGGGGGCAGGGCGGGTGCATGCGGGGCCGCGGCGGGCAGGCGCAGGGCGGCGCCGATGCCGCCCTCGACCACCGCCGTCTCGTGGCCCAGCCGCGCCAGCCAGGCGGCCACCACCGCGGCGCGCACGCCGTCGTCGTCGAGCAGCAGGGCGCGGGCGCCGCGCACGCCAATGGTCTGGTCCGTGGCCTGCAGCAGCTGGCCGCCCGGGGCGTGCCGGGCGCCGGGGAGGGTGCGCGCGGCGAATTCCTCGGCCGTGCGCACGTCCAGCACATAGGTGGTGCGCGTGCTGTCGTCGATCCAGGTCTGGGCCTGCGCGGCCGTGAGCCAGTGCACGCCCGCCTCCTGGGCCAGCGCGCGCGCGGCGGCCTGGTCGGCCGCGTGCGGCGCCACGGCCTGGCGCGCGCCGCTGCGGGTGCTGCCATGTTCCAGCGTGAGCCCGGCCAGGGCCCAGCCCTGGGTGCCGTTTTCCAGTGCCAGCACCGGGTTGGGCACGCCCAGGCTGCGCAGGATCTGCGCGCCGATGATGCTGCGCGTGCGCCCCGCGCAGTGGACTACGATGGGGGTGTCGGCATCGGGCACCAGGCTGCGCCAGCGCAGGGCCAGCTCACCGTTGGGGACGGAGACGGCGCCGGGGATGGCCATCTTGTGGTGCTCCTGCGCCGTGCGGCCGTCGAGCAGCACCAGCGGCTGCTTTGCATCCAGGCGCGCCTTGAGCTCCTGCGCGCTCAGGTGCGGTGTGTCGTAGGCATGCTCGACCAGTTCGCCGAAGGTCTTGGAGGGCAGGTTCACGCCCTGGAACAGTGTGAAGCCGGCCTGCTCCCAGCCGGGCGCGCCGCCTGCGAGCACATGCACCTGGGAGTAGCCCAGCCCCGCCAGGCGCTGCGCAGCCCGCCCGGCCACGCCGTCGCCTGCGTCCAGCAGCACCACCCGGGTGTCCAGGCGCGGTACCAGGGCGGCAATGTCGATTTCGAGCCGGCTGTAGGGCGCGGGGATGGCAAAGAACGGGTGGCCTTCGCCGAACTGGCCGGCCTCGCGCACGTCCAGGAGCGCGATCTCCTGGCCATCGCTCAGCCAGGCGCGGGCAGTGGCGGGGGAAACGGTGTGGGAATGGGGCATGGTGCGGCTCGAAGCGAGGGAGCTCAGTTGGGCTGGATGCCGGCCTGCTTGACCACGGCCACCCACTTGGTCGTCTCCGACTTGATGAAGCTGCCCAGCTCCTCGGGCGTGCTGCCCACGGTGAAGGCGCCGATGGCGTCATAGCGCTTCTTGAAGTCCGCGCTCTGCATGATGCCCTTGAGTTCGCCCGCGACCCTGTCCACGATGGGCTTGGGCGTGCCGCTCTTGGCCACCACGGCATACCACGAGGTGACCTCGAAGCCCGGGTAGCCGACCTCGGCGAAGGTGGGCACGTTGGGCAGCCAGGGCGCGCGCGTCTTGTAGGCCACGGCCAGGGGCTTGAGCTTGCCGGCCTGCACGTTGGGGATGGCGGTGATCACCTCGTTGAAGATGAACTGCGTCTGGCCCGAGAGCAGGTCGGTCATGGCCGGCGCCGCGCCCTGGTAGGGGATGGCGGTGAAGTCGGCACCCGTCTGCGTCTTGAGCAGCTCGCCCGCCAGGTGCGAGTAGGCACCCAGGCTCACGCCGAAGTTCACCTTGCCCGGGTTCTTCTTCGAGTACTCGATCAGTTCCTTGGGATTCGTTGCGGGCACATTGGGGTTGACCAGCAGGACCTGGGGCGTGAGCACCAGCAGCGAGACCGGGGTGAAGTCCTTTTCCAGGTCATAGGGCAGCGACTTGAACAAGGCGGGCTGCACCGTGAGGTTGGACGCCGGGGCCAGCAGCAGGGTGTAGCCGTCGGCCGGCTGGCGCGCCACCCAGTCGAATCCGATGTTGCCGGCGGCGCCGCTGCGGTTTTCCACCACCACCGGCTGCTTGAGGCGCTTGGCCAGTTCTTCCCCCGTCTCGCGCGCCACCTTGTCGGCAATGCCGCCAGCGGGGTAGGGCACGACCAGGTGGATGGTCTTGGTCGGGTAGTCCTGGGCCGCGGCGGCCAGGGACACCAGGGCGGTGGCGGCGGCCACGGCAAGGCGGGTAAAAGAGGAGGGCATGGGAAATCTACCTGGGTCGGGAAAGGGGAGGAAAGCCGGAAGGCGCGCCGCCATCACCACTTGGGGTGCTGAGGCACGAAGACCGGCCGGAACAGGAACAGCCGGGCGATCTGCAGGTAGCTGCGGTAGTAGAAGTTCTGGTTGGCCGCGAGCATCTCCTCGCGGTGGTCCGTGAAGCGCTGGCGGATCTGGTACCAGGGCAGCGTGGGCTGGCGGTGGTGCACCAGGTGCAGGTTGTTGTAGAGGTAGAGCACGCCCATGAGGGTGTTGGACTCCACGATGGCCACGCGCTCCATGGGCTGCTCGCCCCAGCGGTGTTCGGTGAAGGTGCGCAGCATGCCCAGCGACATGCCGGGCCAGGCAAAGCACACGAGGTATTTCCACAGCGGCATCTCGCACACGCCGATGACCCACCAAAGGATCACCGCCAGGCTGACCGCGTGCACGGCCCAGTGCCGCAGGTTGGAGTGGTCGCCTGTGCGCACGCGCAGCGTTTCCTTGCGCGCCAGCTTCCACAGCCTGAGGAAGGGGCCGAACACCAGGCGGAACCACAGCTGCTGGTTGAGCATGACCAGTCGGTAGCGCCAGCTGCCGGGCGCGGGCCAGGCGCCCTGCAGGTGGTAGTAGCTTTCGGTGTCGCGCTGCGGGTGCGTCAGGTAGAAGTTGACGTGGTGCGTGCTGTGGCTCTTGTTGTAGATGGGGTAGGGCATCCACAGGCCCAGGGGCGGCCAGACGAAGGCGGTGCGCAGCCAGGCGGGCCAGTGGCGCATGGCGTGGATGCTCTCGTGTTGCAGAGAGAAATGCCACTGCGTGACATAGCCGCCCGCCAGGAACAGCAGCACCGCGGGAATGGACGCATGCCACCAGGTCAGCGCCAGCCACGATGCATAGAGCACCAGGCCGAGGAACACGGTGGGCAGCTCGTAGCGGTGCCAGAAAGCCTTGATCGCCTTCATGGTCTCACAGCTCCTCGAAGGCGGGCACGGGCAGGTGCGCCGATTGCGCCAGCGGCGCATAGTCGGCCGCGGCCGGGAAGGTGAAGTCCGCCAGCAGCAGCCGGCTGCGCAGGTCCGCCAGTTCCGGTGCCTGGATGGCCGCAGCCAATGCGCTGCGCAACGCCTGCAGCGTGCCGCTGTCCACGGGCGCGGTGGCCACCAGCGGCGGAATGGGGCGGGGCGCCGTGGTGGCGATGGTGCGCACCTGCGCGGCGAACTGGGGATCGCCCTGGCGCAGCAGGTCGTGGTAGTAGCTGTCGAGCGGGCCCACGTCGATGTCGCCGCGGGCCAGCGCCTCGATCACGCCGCGCGCATGGACCAGGTGGCCCACGGCGCGCGCGTACAGCCGGCCCTGTCCGCGCTGTTGCCTGAACGGGGCCAGGTGGGCACGGAATGCGACCCCGCCCGACATCGAGTCGGCCAGGGTGTAGCCCACGGTGCCGCCGAAGGTGTCCTCCAGCGTGGCGAAGGGCGCATCCGCGCGCACCACGATGTCGGTGAAATAGACGGCCCGGCCGCCATAGCGGGCGGGCGAGGGCACGGGCGCCGCAACCAGCTGGGCCGGCGGTGTGCGCAGCGCGAAGGGCAGGCCGCACATCATGGCCAGGCCCAGGTCCTGCCGCGCCCAGAAGGGGTTCAGCGCGGCGGGCGGGTCGTAGTCGATCACCGGCCAGGGCAGCCGGGCATGTTCCAGCACCCAGGCCAGCAGGGCTTTCCAGTCGGCGCGCGCCTGGGGCGTGGCCGAGTACATGCGCGCATTGGCGACGGGCGTGGTCATGGTGCCATCGGCCCGTCAGCGAAAGCGCAGCTTCTGGCCGATGCCGAGCTTCTCGGCCTTGACCAGCATGGCGTGGCCCAGGGCGATGTCCGACAGCGACAGCCCGCGGTGCCAGAACAGCGTGGTCTCGGCATCGCTTTCGCGGCCCGGGCGCAGGCCGGCGACGATCTGGCCGAGTTCGGCATGCAGGTTGGTTTCGGACAGCCGGCCACTGTCGACATGCGCGCGCAGCGCGCCGAAGGGCCCGGCCTTGGCCTGGCCCCAGTCGTCCATGACGAACTTGTCGACGATGTCGGTGAGCGAGAGTTCGACCGCGCTCATGGTGCCGTAGGGGATGATGCAGGCGCCTTTCTTGATCCACTCGGTCTTGAGCAGCGGCTCGGGCTTTTCCAGGCGCGAGGCCTCAACCACGATGTCAGCGCCGTGCACGGTCGATTCCCAGTCGCTGGTCACCGTGATCTTTTTGCCCAGGTCCTGCGCAAGGCGCTGCGCGAAGGCATCGCGGCTCTCGGGCCGACGCGAGTGCACGCGGATCTCGTCGAAGTCGAAGATCGAATCGAGCAGCCGTACGTTCCAGTACGAGGTGCCGCGCGCGCCGATGTGGCCCAGCACCTTGGAGTCCTTGCGCGCCAGGTGCCGTGCCCCGAGGGTCGTGACCGCCCCGGTGCGCATGTCGGTGATGTCCGAGGCATCGATGGTGGCCAGAGGCACGCCGGTCTTGGGGTCGAACAGGTTCAGGATGGCCAGTTCGGAGGGCAGGCCGTGCTCATAGTTGCGGTAGAAGTCGCCCACGGTCTTGACGCCCGCGATGCCATGCGTGCCCAGCGTGCGGATGTAGCCACGCAGCACGTTGAAGTGGCCGGGGTAGTCTTTCTCCGGCACCAGGTGCATGCGCGGCTCGATGGTGGCCTGGCCCAGGCCCTGGGCCCGCAGGCCGGATTCGACGGCAGCGAGGATTTCGGTGTCCGTCAGCGCCAGTTGCTGGACGTCGGGATGGTTGAGGTACGTGAGGTCGATGTTCTGCATGGGAGCCCTGTTGCAGAAAAAATTCTATCGACGCGCCTTAGTTGAAAACCTGCTGTCTTCATGCGCAAATCTTCGTTGCCAGGGGGGGGGCTGCACTGGTGAAAGAAAGAGGTATGCAGCCTGGGCGTGCGATGGCAAAGGACGGGCGTCCGTTCAACCATCGGGTGGCGGTCAGCAGATCCCGCGGCGAATGACCCTGCATGGCTAGATTTTGGTCGTGCAAACAAAATCACCCACCACCGTCATCCTGGACGGACGCAGGCTCACGATCGAGGAGGTTGTCGACATCGCTACCGGCAAACGGCGTGCATCGCTCGGTCCATCGGAGGCGTTTCGCCAGCGGATTGATGCAGGGGCCCGGTTCCTCGTTCGTCTGCTGGTTGAGGACGGGGTGGTCTACGGGGTCACCACAGGGTACAGCGATTCCTGCACGGTTCAGATTCCTTCGGACCTGATTGCGGAGCTGCCCCACCATCTCTATACCTACCATGGCATTGGCGCCGGCCGGATTTTCACGCCAGAGGAGACGAGGGCCATTCTGGTGGCACGGCTCAATTCGCTGTGCCAGAGCGTCTCCGGTGGAAGATCGGGCACTGGAAAAGGGGTTGCAGGAACTGGTCCGCGGCCTGCGCACAGGCAAGTGGGAGGTCTACAGCGCCTGAGAACACTTCCAGATCTCCTCCGGCAGGCCTGCGGGTGGCAGAAATCGACCGCCTCCTGCTGCGCTTGCCAGAGGTATCGAAGCGGTCAGGAATGTGCCGTTTCGCCATGTATGAACAGCGGGTTCCTGGCCTGTTTCCTCGCTCCGTCAAGAGGGACCCGAGAGGTCACGCCACGCCAAGGCGCCAATCCAGGGGAGTGGCTGAATGTAGTCGGATGGAGTGCTTTCTGCAGGGGCTTTCGGGTCACCCAAACCGGTCGCCCAAGGGCTCGGCGGGGTCTTCGTGCCGGCTGGCCAACCGTTCAAACTGGTCCAGGATGCCCACCACCTGCCGGCCCTGCGGCATGAGGCGGTAGGCCACCGTGCGCGGAAAGGTCGCGCGCTCCTCGCGCTGCACCAGCCCGCGTTCCTGCAGCGCCTTCAGGCGCTCGCTCAGCACCTTGGCGGTGATGCCGGGCAGGGCGGCCAGCAGATCCTGGTGCTTCATCGGCCGCTCCTGCAGGTGCCACAGCAGCAGGGCGTTCCAGCGGTGGCCCAGAAAGCCCAGCCAGTCTTCCACCGGGCAGCGTTCCGGCCGCACGGGGGCGGGCTGGTCTTTGTGGTGGCGGCTGCTGGTGGTCGATGGCTGCATGGCGGGGAGGGGGCTGGAGGTATCCATTTGGAAAGGTCTGGGCCGGGCTGTTTCACTGCCGGTCTCAGCCACCTTTCTTCCACGATGGGATTGTTGTCATCATGTACCAAGTCACCGACCCCGCGGCCATGAACACCGCCTTTGCCAGGGCATTCAACAGCCGCGATACCGACCGCCTGCTGGCGCTGTACGAGGACCAGGCGCTGCTGTGTGCCGACGCCTCGGGCACCACCCTGGCGGGCAGGGCTCAGATATCCGATGCGCTGGGCGCACTGCTCGCGCTGCCCGGCACCATGGAGTCTCGCAACCTCTTTTGCCTGGTGGCCGGTGAACTGGCCCTGCTGCGTGCCGTCTGGTCGCTGTTGGGCGACGATGGCACTGTGCTGGCCAGTGGCAGTAGCGCCGAGGTCGTGCGCCGGCAGGCGTCTGGCGAATGGCGCTATGTGATCGACCATGCGCTGGGGGCGAGCCTGCCGGATGCCGGGTAGCAGCGCTTTCCAGCGACCGAGAGGAGGCTGCGCGCTCGCGACGGGGCTGGATATTCAGGGCGGTGCCCGCATCTACAGATCTCTGCGGCTCCGCCGCGCCCCTTTTTGCCACTATGCCGCTGCGCCCGCTGACGCTCCTGACCACCTTTTTGCACTTCTACATCGGCCTGCGCCTGGTGCCTGCGCTCTCTGCCTGGCCGGGCGCAGGGCCTGCGCTGGCCGTGGCGCTGTTGGTCTGTGCCATCGCCTTGCCCAAGCCCTTCCAGCACCGCAGGGGCCGCCGCGGCGCGGCCGGGCCGGCATGGACCTGGCTGGGCCTGCTGGCCATGGGCTGGTTCTCGTCGCTCTTGGTCCTCACGCTGCTGCGGGACCTGGTGCTGGCCGGGGCCTGGGCCGGTGGCTGGTTGCCGGAGGGCGGCTCGGCGCGCGCCGACAGTGCGGCCGCGGTGGTGATCGCGGCCACGCTGGCGTCTCTGCTGGGCTATTGGAACGCGCGGCGCACGGCGGGCGTGCGACGCATCGATGTGCCCCTGGCCGGGTTGCCGGCGGCGCTGCAGGGTTTCACCATCGTGCAGCTCAGCGACCTGCATGTGGGGCCCACCATCCGGCGCGGCTACATCGCGCGCATCGTGCGCCGCGTGAATGCGCTCAAGGCAGATGCCATCGCCATCACGGGCGACCTGGTGGACGGCAGCGTGCCGGAGCTGCGCGAGCACATTGCGCCGCTGGCCGACCTGCAGGCGCGCCACGGCAGCTTTGTGGTGACGGGCAACCACGAGTACTACGCCGGTGCAGGCCCGTGGATTGCCGAACTGCGCCGCCTGGGGTTGCGCGTGCTGCTCAACGAGCATGCGGTGCTGCGGCCGGCGGCGGGGCAGGGCGATGGCGATGCGCTGGTGCTGGGCGGGGTGACCGATTTCACGGCCGGGCATTTCGATGCCAGCCATGCCAGCGACCCGCAGCGCGCCCTGGTCGGCGCGCCACCCGAGGCCCGCACGCGCGTGCTGCTGGCGCACCAGCCGCGCAGTGCGCCGGCCGCTGCGCAGGCGGGGTTTGCGCTGCAGCTGTCGGGCCACACGCACGGCGGGCAGTTCTGGCCGTGGAACCTGTTCGTGCCGCTGCAGAACCCCTTTGTGGCCGGGCTGCACCGACTGCAGAGCATGTGGGTCTATGTGAGCCGCGGCACGGGCTACTGGGGGCCGCCAATGCGGCTGGGGGCACCGTCGGAGATCACGTTGATTCGGCTGGTGGCGGCCTGAGGGCAAGCGCCGGCTTCATCCGGGATGCTGATCCGTGCGAACGGCTGCCGAGGCGACGCACTCAGGAGGTGGATTCCATGCCCGCATCCACGCAACCAGGTCCTGCAGCGGCATGGGCCTGGCGATGCCATAGCCCTGCAGGCCATCGCACCCCAGGTCGCGCAGGGCCTGCGCGTGTGCCAGGGTCTCCACGCCTTCGGCGATCACGCTGCGGTTGAAGGCGTGCGCGAGGCTGACGATGCCGCGCACCAGGGTGCGGTCGCGCGGATCGTGCAGCATGTCGCGCACGAAGGACTGGTCGATCTTCACGGTGTGGGCGGGCAGGCGCTGCAGGTAGGTGAGCGACGAGTAACCGGTGCCGAAGTCGTCGATCGAGCACTGGATGCCCAGGCCGTCCAGCCCCTGGATCACGTAGGCCACGGCCGACAGGTCATTGAAGGTTTCGGTCTCCAGCAGTTCGACCTCCAGGAAGGGCGAGGGCAGGGCGGGATACTGCCCGAGCAAACGCGCGGCTTCGCACTGAAACCGGCTGTCGATGAGGGTGGATACGGTGACGTTGATGCTCAGCGGCAAGGGGTGGCCCTGGGATGCCAGGGCCTGCCCCGCCTTGAAGGCGGCATCCAGCACCCAGTAGTCCATCTGGTTGGCCGCCGGGGTGCCCACGATGTCTTCGAGGAACGCGCCAGGCGCCAGCAGTCCCCGTTCGGGGTGGTGCCACCGGACCAGGCTTTCTGCACCGATGACCTGGCCATCGGAGATCCTCACCTTGGGCTGAAAGAACAATTCCATCTCGCCGTGGTGCAGGGCTTCCTCGACCAGCTTGGCCGTGTGCCTGCGCGCCTGCACCCGCTGACCTTGCTGTACGTCGAACACCACGATGCGGTCCCTGCCCTGTTCCTTGGCCGCGTAGAGGGCCAGGTCCGCGTGGCGCAGCAGGCCGTCGGCGTCGGCCATGTCGTCGGGGTGGAAGGTGACCCCTGCGCTGCAGGTGAGGCGCAATGGGGTGCCATCCAGGGTGGCCGTCTGCGCGAGTGCCAGGCGCAGGCTCTCCAGCTGCTGCAGCGCGTCATCCTTGCGCGGGCAATTCTTCAGCACGACGGCGAATTCATCGCCGCCAACCCGCCCGATGAGGTTCTCGGTCCCTGCTTCTTTTCTGAGGCGTTGTGCAAGGACCCGGAGGAATCGGTCCGCCATGGCTTGGCCCCACTGCTCGTTGAGGTCCTTGAACTGGTCGATGTCCAGCAGGCACAAGGTCAGGACGCTATTGGTTTGAGCGCCTTGCTCCAAGCAGGCATTGAGCTCTTTGGTGAAAAGGCGCCGGCTGGAAAGGCCTGTCAGGGCGTCGTAGTTGCCGAACGTCTGCAGCACCTGCTCCAGATGCCGCTGCTCGGTCACGTCCTTGCCGACCGAGACCCACCTGCGCACCCTGCCGTCGGGGTCCTTGATGCCTTCGACGGTGACTTCGGAGACAAAGGTCTCGCCATTCTTGCGGCGCCGGACCAGCTCGCCATGCCATCGGCCGTCGCGCTCGATGGACTGCGCGACCCTGCGCAGAAAGTTGGTCTCGCCGTCCTCGTCGATGCGCAGAACAGCCGATGACTTGCCGATCAGCTCCTCGCGCGAATAGCCCAGCACATGGACGTACGCAGGGTTGACATCCAGCACGGTGCCGTCCGGCTGCACGATGGCGATGGTGTCCTTGCTGTTGACGAACACGCTGGCGGCCTGGCGCGCTTCGGCGAGCAGGGTCTTCAAGGTCTCGGCCGTCTGGGCCAGGGCCTCTTCCCGCTGGCTCAGTTTCTGGGTGTTGTCCAGCAGAAAGCCCAGCAGGACGGTGCCGATGGGGTAGACCACCAGCACCGCAACCCACGAACGTGCGGTCACTGCGCGCGCGATGTCCGCAGGCAGGGTCTGTATGGCCAGTATGCCGCCCGCAGCCAGGCTGAAGCCCAGCCCCACAAGCCAGAGTGCGTCGGACAGGGTGCTGGGCATGCGCAGGGAGGAAAAGAACGGCCTGTAGCGCTGCCAGAGCCAGCCGATGGTGGTGGTCAGTGCGATGCCGACCATGGCGGGGCCGCTGCCGATGCCGCCCAGGCTGAGTCGGTAGGCGCCCAGCACGGCGGCGCACAGCAAGGCGCCCAGCGGGTGCAGGTAGGCCCCGGCCAGGCCGGCCATGACCAATCGGGCATCGACGATCACGCCCTCGGCGAGGCGCAAGGGCATCAGCATGGTCAGAATACCGATCACGCCGAACATCAATCCGGTGACCCAGGGCAGCCATCTGCGCCGCCTTGCCATGACGGCCGGGTCGGGGTGGCGCTGGCCGCTGATGACGATGCTGTAGAGCGCTGCAAGAAAGGAAAGCAGCCCGGCGTTGACGCCCATGTCCTGAATCAAAGACGTGGTGCCGATGCTCATGGTGCCTTCCGCAGCGGTGGGGGCCGTACACCCCGGGTATCGGCGTAACGGTTCGTAGAGTGTGCATGCCCCCCGGGGCACGGTCAAGCCGGGGCGAGGAAGAAGTCCATGGGGATCAGCTCCACGCCCCAGCCCCCCGCCTCGCCCAGTGTGGCCGCGGGGTGCATGGATGCCAGGCGCACGGCCTCCTCGCGGCTGTCGGCCTCGATGATGAACAGGCCGCCCACCATCTCCTTGGATTCGGTGTAGGGCCCGTCGCTGATCTGCGGCTTGCCGGCGCGCGGGCGCAGGCTGACCCAGTCCTTGGCATCGCCCAGCGAGGCAGACACCAGCACCTTGCCGGTGGCGCGCATCTTCTCGTCCAGGGCAGGGCACTGGCTGACCAGCGCCTGCACGTCGGCGGGCGCCATGGCGGCGAATTTTTCGGGGGCGAAGTAGGCGAGGCCGAGGTATTTCATGGTGCAGTCCTTGGGGTTGGTTGGTCCATGCCTTCACGACGAAGGGGGCGACCGGGAATCGACAGGATCTGGAAAAATCTTCTGCGCTGGAAGAATACGCCCTGGCCTCGAACAGCCCGGTTTTCAGCAGCAGGTTAAAATCGCGCCAACGCTCCGGGGTGCACGCAAGTGCTGAGATCCACACCCGAGAACTTGAACCGGGTAATTCCGGCGGAAGAAGAGCTTTCACCCCCAACGCGGGAGCGCCATGCTGCGCTGTCCCGGCGATGGAGCGGGTGGCCTCGGAGCATCCTGTCAAAGATCGACCCAAAGGATGCCCATGGACAAGGCCACACCGCTGGTGGCGGACCTGCTCGCCTTCATTGCGATGGAAGATGGCTGCACGGACGCGCAGTTCGACGAGATGGCCCTGCGCCTGTTTGCGCACCAGTTCGCGGCCAATGCCCCGTTCCAGAGCTTTTGCCGGCTGCGCGGCATCACCACGCGCAACGTGAAGTCGTGGGCGGACATTCCCGCCGTGCCCATCGATGCCTTCAAGGCCCTGCCGCTGCGCTGCGAGCCACCGGCCCCTGCCACCGACCGCATCTTCATGACCAGCGGCACCACGCGCGGCGGCAGCATGCGCGGGCAGCATTTCCACCCGCTGCTCGATGTGTACGACCTGTCGATGACCCGCAACTTCGCGCAGCGCTTCATGCGCGGTGTGGAGCGCATGCCCATGGGCATTCTGTTCCCGGACGAGGTGGCCATGCCCAACTCTTCGCTGGCGCACTACCTGGACCTGGCCAAATCGGCCTTCGGCACGGGCGCCAGCCACACCTTCGTGACACCGCAGGGCATCGACCTCGACGGGCTGTGGGCCGCATTGGAGGCGGCCGAGCGCAGCGGCGAGCCCTATGC
This sequence comes from Acidovorax sp. FW305-C-20-28, assembly GCF_058783375.1. Classification (NCBI taxonomy): domain Bacteria; kingdom Pseudomonadati; phylum Pseudomonadota; class Betaproteobacteria; order Burkholderiales; family Comamonadaceae; genus Acidovorax; species Acidovorax sp. FW305-C-20-28. The sequence continues at coordinate 64,149 of NZ_JBYSYM010000025.1, forward strand.
GCTGCTGGGCGCGAGCTTCAGCTTCGTGCATGTGATCGACGCCTTGCGCCAGCATGGCCGCGCCTTCCGCCTGCCGCCGGGCAGCCGCATCCTGGACACCGGCGGCTACAAGGGCCAGTCGCGCGAGCTGCCGCTCGATGCCTTCTACAACGAGCTGTCGCAGGCCCTCGGCGTGCCGCGCACGCACTGCACCAACATGTATGGCATGACGGAGCTGAGCACGCAGTTCTACGACGATGGCAATGCCGCCGTGCCCTCGGTCAAGTCGGGACCGCACTGGATCCGCTCGCGGCTGGTGGACCCGGTCACGGGGCGCACGGTGCCAGCGGGCGAGCGCGGCATCCTGGTGCATTGCGACCTGGCCAACTTCAATGCGGTCACCACTATCCTCACGGAAGACGTGGGCCTCGATGCCGACGGCGGCTTCCTGCTGCTGGGCCGCGCCGAGGGCGTGGAGGCCAAGGGCTGCTCGCTCGCGGTCGAGGAATTTGCGCGGGCCACGGCGGCATGAGCATCCCGCGCATCCAGGCAGGCTACCTGCCGGGGCTTGATGCTGCCGAGGTCGACTGGCAGGTGTTGCGCTTTGCACAGAACGGCGAGTCCCTCGACGTCGAAGTGCCGGTGCTGACGGCGGAGCAGATGGATGCGCTGGCGGCGCGCGTGCGGCAGGCCAGTGCGCGGCAGCTCAAGACCATGGCGGTGTCGGACATCATTGCCGTCATCGACCAGGCCATTGCCCGCCTGCTGGACAGGAGCGACCCTTATCGCCAGCAGGCCGAGGCGTTTCTGCCCCTGGTCAGCGGCTATGACCAGGGCATGGTGCGGCTGGGGCTCACGGGCTTCTTCAAGACCTTTCGCGCGGCGCAGCTGCACCGCTTTGTGGCCGAGGATTTCGCCAACCCCCAGGTGCTCGACAGCTTTCAGCCCACGCCCAAGGGCGGCGCGGTGCGCGCCTTCGGCCCCGACCTGCTGGTGCACAACTGGGCCGGCAACGTGCCAGCGCTGGCGCTGTGGAGCCTGGTCTGCGGCCTCCTGGTCAAGGCCGGCAACATCGGCAAGCTGCCCAGTGCCGAGCCGCTGTTCGCGGGCTGGTTCGCGCACCTGCTGGCCGAGGTGCACCCGCCGATTGCCGACTGCCTGGCCGTGGTCTGGTGGCGCGGCGCGGGGGAGGAGGGCGCTTCTGCGCTCTATGCCCAGGCCGATACGGTGCTGGCCTATGGTGGCAACGAAGCGCTGGACGCGATCCGCCGGCGCCTGCCGGTGACCACGCGCTTTTTGCCCCACGGGCACAAGCTGGGCTTTGGCGTGGTCAGTTCTTCGGCGCTTGATACGCAGAAGGCGCCCGCCCTGGCGCGGCTGGCCGCGTGGGATGTCATGCGCTACGACCAGCAGGGCTGCTATTCACCCCATGTGTTCTATGTGCAGCGCGGTGGGCCGGTGTCGCCGCGCGCCTTTGCCGATTACCTGGCGGGCGAGCTGGCCAACCTGCACCGGCGCTTTCCCCGCCGGCCGCTGGATGTGGAGGACTCTGCCGCGGTGGCGCGGTGGCAGCAGGGGGTGGAATGGAAGGCGCTGTCTGCCTCGGAGGCTGAATCCAACGATCAACTGATTGGCGCGCCCACGGCCCCCTGGAGCGTGGCCTACAGCGACGCTCCGCAGCCCCTGGCCCCCACGGCCACGCAGCGCACCATCCAGGTGGTGGGCGTGGATGCCCTCGACGAAGTGGTGCCCCTGGTGGCGCCGCACAGCCGCTTTCTGCAGACCGCCGGGGTCGCCGCAGCACCGGCCGAGCTGTTCCGCCTGGCCGGGCTGCTGGGCGCGGCGGGCGTCACGCGCATCAGCGCCATCGGTTCCATGAGCACGCCCGAGGCGGGCTGGCACCACGATGGCCGCTTCAACCTGCTCGACCTGGTGCGCATGGTCGAGATCGAAAACTCCGCAGAACTGGCCGCCGAACCGCTGGCACCCTATGCCGACTGAAATGGGCTTTCTTTCCATGGAGCAGGTGGTGTTCACCTACCCGGGCCGCGCGCCCGTGGTGGACGGCATCGACTGGCACATGCAGGCCGGTGAGATCCACTGCCTGGTGGGCCGCAGCGGCTGCGGCAAGACCACGCTGCTGCAACTGGCCGCGGGCCTGCTGCGCCCGCTGTCGGGCCGCGTGCTGTTGCAAGGCCGCGAGCTGCTGGCCCCAGGGCCGCAGCTGGGCTTCATGTTCCAGGCCCCGACCCTGCTCGATTGGAAAAGCGCCCTCGACAATGTGCTGTTGCCCGTGTCGCTGCAGCGCCGCCCGGGGGCGGTTGATGTGGAGCGCGCGCGGGCGCTGCTGGACCAACTGGGCCTGGCCACGCATGCCCAGCACTACCCGCGGCAACTCTCCGGTGGGCAGCAAAGCCGCGTGGCGCTGGCGCGCGCGCTGGTGCTGGAGCCCGCGCTGCTGCTGCTCGACGAGCCATTTGCCGCGCTCGACGCCATCACCCGCGCCGAGCTGCAGGACGACCTGCTGCGCACCTGCCGCCAGCGCGGCACCACGGTGCTGTTCGTCACGCACGACATCCACGAGGCCGTGTACCTAGGCGACCGCATCGCGGTGATGCACGCCGGCCGCATCGTGGACGATATCCGCATCGACCTGCCCGGCCCGCGCCAGCAGGCCATGCGCGAGGAGGCTCCGTTCAACCGCTTGTGCGGCTGGGTGCGAAGAAGCATGGACGGGGTCGCTGCATGAAGCTGACCGCCTTGCAAACCCGGCTCATCTCCGGCGCGCTGCTGCTCATGCTGCTGGCGGCGTGGGAGTTCACCGTGCGCCGCTCCGGGCTGTCGGCCCTGGTGCTGCCCGCGCCGTCGGCCGTGGCGGCCGCGCTGTGGAACGGTGTATCCACCGGCTATTTCTGGCCCCATCTGCGGGCCACGCTGTCCGCATTGCTGCTGGGCCTGGCGGGCGGCGGTGTGGCCGGCCTGCTGATGGGGGTGGCGCTGGCCGAATCGGTGCTGCTCGAGCGCGTGCTCCGGCCCTATGTGGTGGTCAGCCAGGTGGTGCCCAAGCTGGCGCTCGCGCCCCTGTTCGTGCTGTGGTTCGGCTTTGGCATCGTGCCCACGGCGCTGATCACGGCGCTGATCTGTTTCTTTCCGCTGATGGAGAACACGCTGACGGGGCTCAAGCACGTGGACCCGCAGCGCCTGCAGCTGTTTCGCATGCTGGGCGCCACGCGTTGGCAGACACTGCTGCGGCTCAAGCTGCCCATGGCGCTGCCGCCCATCCTGGCGGGCCTGCGCATGGCTGTGGTGCTGGCCCTGGTCGGTGCCGTCGTGGGCGAATTCATCGGCGCCAGCCACGGGCTGGGTGCCGTGGTCATCGCCTCGCAGGGAATGATGGACACCGCCCTGATGTTCGCCGCGCTCTTTCTCATCGCCCTCATCGGGCTGGTGCTCTACCAGGCCACGCTGCTGCTGGAGCGCTGGCTTTTGACCCCTTACCTCGACAACCCTTGACTGCCATGAACACCTCTGCCCGCTCTCTGTCCATTTCCCGCCGTGCCGTGCTCGGCGCCTCTGCCGGCCTGGCTACGCTTCCCTTCGCAGGCCTGGCCCTGGCGCAGGCCAAGGGCAAGATCACGGTGGGCGGCTGGAGCAAGCCCATCAGCGAGATCACCAACCTGCTGGCCGAGCCGGACAAGGGTTTCTTCAAGGCCCAGGGCGTGGAGCTGGGCTACGTGCCCGGCGCGGGCGGCGGCGATGCCATCCGCAACATGCTCGCCGGCCAGGCCGATGTGGCCTTCACCGACCCCGGTTCCTTCTTCACCGCGCTGGACAAGGGCGAGAAGCTCACGGCCATCTACGACATCTACCCGCAGAACGTGTTCAACGTGGTCTCGCTCAAGTCCGCCAACATCCACAAGCCCGCGGACCTCAAGGGCAAGAAGATCGGCGTGTACAGCCTGGCCAGCGGCACGCGCCAGAACCTCCTGGTGATGCTGCACCAGGCGGGGCTCAAGGAGTCGGACGTGACCATCGTCGTCACCGGCCTGCTCAACTTCGCGCCGCTGCTGCAGGGCCAGGTCGATGCGACCGCCGCGACCGACACCGGCCTGGTGGTGGGCCAGCGCAAGGGCCTGGGCGAGGTCAACGTGATGCAGGTGCGCGATCACCTCAACGTGTCGAGCGACCTGTTCGTGGTGCGCCAGGAGAGCTACCCTGAGAAGAAGGAGCTGCTCCGGGCCTTCCTCAAGGGCTACCGCGACAGCGCAGCCTGGATGATCGCCAACCCCGAAGAGGCCGCGACCCTGGCCGTGAAGCACGCCATCGACGGCACCCAGCGCGACATCAACCTGGAGGTGATCCGCCTGCGCAATGCCTCGTCGCTCCCCGCGGCCGCAGGCGCCAAGCTGGGTGCCTTCGACCTCGCCTCCCTGCAGAAGGCCGCCGACGCCTACCGCGCGCTGGGCCTGGTGCAGCGCCAGATCAAGGTGGCCGACGTGGTGGACACCAGCCTGCTGCCTGCTTAAGGGGGCTGAACATGAAGTTCCAGGGCAAGGTGGTGCTGGTCACGGGCGCCAGCCGCGGCATCGGTGCCGCGATTGCCACCGCGTTCGCGCGGGAGGGCGCGACGGTCGCCATCAACCACCTCTCTAACGATGCGGCCGCGGCCGCCACCGTGGCGGCCTGCCAGGCGGCCGGTGGCGATGCCTGGGCCGCCAAGGCCGATGTCGGCTCCGCGTCCGCGGTGCAGGCCATGGTCGATGCGGTGGCGCGCGAGCTCGGCCCCATCGACATCGTGGTGAACAATGCCTTCAGGCCCTACGCCTTCGACCCCCGGCGCCGCGCACTGTTCGACGACCTGCAGTGGAGCGACTACCAGGCGCAGTTCGATGGCGCCGTGGGCGGCGCCTTCCACGTCTGCCGCGCGGTGCTGCCGCAGATGCGCCAGCGCGCGCAGGGCGCCATCGTCAACATCGTGAGCAACCTGGTCGAGCACCCGGTCGTGGCCTACCACGACTACACCACGGCCAAGGCCTCGCTGGTCGCCTTCAGCCGCAACCTGGCCACGGAACTCGGGCCCCTGGGCATCCGCGTGAACTGCGTGGCGCCCGGGCTGGTCTACCCCACGCAGGCCAGCGAGTCCACGCAGGAGTCGTTCCGCGAATCGCTGATGGCGGCCACACCGCTGCGCCGCATCGCCAGGCCCGAGGATGTGGCCGGGCCGGTGCTGTTTCTGGCATCGGACTGGGCCGGGTTCATGACCGGGCAGGTTCTGTTCGTCGATGGTGGGTTGGTGATGCGCTAAGCGCTATGGTCGCGCCGAGCCCGGCACCAGCAGAATCTTCCCCACGCTCGCTCCCGTCTCCATGCGCCGGTGCGCGCCAGCCGCATCGGCCAGCGGGTAAGTGCTGTCGATCACCGGGCGCAGCGTGCCGTCGGCCAGCGCGCCCAGCCAGCGCTCTGCAAACCGCTGGGTCATGGCCTGCTTGACCTCGGGCGGGCGCGACTTCATCACCGTGCCGTAGATCTGCAGGTGGCGGTACAGCAGCAGGTCGATGGGCAACTGTGCACTTTCGATGGCGCCGCCGAGCAGGCCCACCACCGTCATGCGCCCGCCGACGGCGAGCGAGCGCACGTTGCGTTGCAGGTAGGGTGCGCCGATGAAGTCGATCACCACGTCCACACCCTTGCCGCCCGTGTGCTCCGCGACCACGGCCTGGAAGTCCTCGCTGCGGTAGTCGATGAACCGGTCGGCGCCAAAGCCCCGCACGGCATCGCGCTTGTCGGCGCTGGCGGTGGCGAACACGCGCGCACCGGCGGCATGGGCCAGTTGCACGGCGGCCGAGCCCACGCCGCCCGCAGCCGCGTGGATGAGCACGGACTCGCCGGCCTGCAGCCGCGCCAGGTGGAACGTGGCCTCGTGCGCGGTGACGAAGACCTCGGCCACGGCGCCGGCCTGCTGCAGCGACAGGTTGCGCGGCACGTGCATGGCCATGCGGTGGTCGATGCGCGAATACTCCGCATACGCGCCGCCGCCCACGATGCCCATGACGCGGTCGCCCAGGGCAAAGCCCTGTACCTCGGGGCCCACCTCGGCCACGGTGCCGGCGATCTCCAGGCCCATCAGGTCCGAGTCGCCGAAGTAGGCGCGGCCGTAGGCGCCCTTGCGGTGCGAGAGGTCGGCGCGGTTCACGCCGATGGCGGCGTTGCGCACCAGCAGGTCATGCGGGCGCAGCTCGGGGCGGGGGAGGTCGCGGGCCACGAGCACCTCGGGGCCGCCGAATTCATCGAACACTATGGCTTGCATGGGGGTTTCCTTGGGGAGTTGTCCAGAATGGCCCACAGCTTAGGGCGGAAAGCCGCCTGTTAAATGCAGCACTTATGCGTCACAGTGATGCAAAATTGCATCGCATGAACTGGGACGACACGCGCATCTTTCTGGCCCTGACCCGCAGCCCCTCATTGCGTGCCGCCGCCCGCAGCCTGGGCGTGGACCAGGCCACCGTGGGCCGGCGCCTGCAGGCGCTGGAGGCCGAGCTGGGCGCCACGCTGTTCCTTCGTGCCAAGGGCGGCTACCTGCTCACCGCCGCGGGCGAGGCGGCCCTGGGCGCGGCGCGGCGCATGGAGGCTGCGGCCACGGATCTGCGTACACGCATCGAGGGGCAGGACGAGAGCCATGCCGGGCTGGTGCGCGTGACCTGTTCCGACTCCATTGCCATCGATTTCCTGCTGCCCGCCATCGCAGAACTGCAGCAGCGCTGGCCCGGCATCCGGGTGGACCTGGAGATGTCGCCCCAGGTGCTGAGCCTGGGCCGGCGGCAGGCCGATATCGCGTTTCGCAATGTGCGGCCCGAGTCGCCCGACCTGGTGGTGCGCCGTGTGGTCGCCTGGCCCGTGGGCCTGTTCGCCAGCGCGGCCTACCTGGCGCGCTTTGGCGCGCCCGTGCCTGAGGAGGAGCTGCGCGGCCACCACCTGGTGGTCTACGGCCCCGCCCTGGAGCAGCGGCCCTTCCCGACTGCCGCCGAGGTGCCCGCGCGCCAGGCCCGCATTGCCATGGCGGTCAATTCGGGCCTGCTGGTGCGCAAGGCCGTGGCGGCCGGCATCGGCCTGGGCGAGATGCCGGTGCACCTGGGCGAGCGCGAAGGCCTGGTGCGCATCTGGCCCGAGCGCCGCCGCGCGCACGACCACGAGGTCTGGCTGGTGATGCACCCCGATTTGCAGCGCACGGCACGGGTGCGGGCGACGGCGGAGTTTCTGTCGCAGGCGCTGGCGTGAGTCCGCCGCCGCCAGCGGGCGGCCCGGCGGGCCTGCCGGGCCCGCGTTGCAGCATCACAGGCTCTTGAGCGGCACCACGTCCTTGCCCTTGAAGGTGTAGACCGTGACGGCCGACGACTTCAGGTCGTGCTTGGCGTCGTAGGCGAATTCGCCGGTGACGCCCGCGTACTTGCCGGCGGCGATGAAGTCGATGATCTTCTTGGCGTCGGTGGACTGGGTGGACTCGATGGCGTTGGCCAGCAGGTGCATGCCGTCGTAGAAGGCGGCGGCGTAGGTCAGCGGGTCGCGCTTGTACTCGGCGCGGTAGCGCTCGGCGAACTTCTGGCCCTTGTCGCTCTTGTCCAGCATGGAGCCGCCCTGGGTGCAGAAGGTGTTCAGGTCGCCCGCGATCTGCGACAGCGTGGCCGTCTCGGACGAGCAGATGCCGTCACCGCCCAGCAGCGGGGCGGCAATGCCCAGCGCGCGCATCTGCTTGAGCAGCGGGCCGCCCTGGGGCGAGTAGCCGCCGTAGAACACGGCATCGGGCTTGGCGCCGCGGATGTTGGTCAGGATGGAGCTGAAGTCCGTGGCCTTGTCGGTGGTGAATTCGCTGGCCACGATCTTCAGGCCCAGACGCTTGGCCTGTTCGCTGAACTCGCGTGCCACGCCCTGGCCGTAGGCCGTGCGGTCGTCGATCACGGCCACGGTCTTGACCTTCAGGTCCTGCGCGGCATAGGTTGCCATCTTGGTGCCCAGCTGGTTGTCGCTGGCGCCGATGCGAAACAGGTTGGCATGGCCCTGCTCGGTGATCTTGGGGTTGGATGCCACCGTGAGGGTGACCACATTGGCCTCGGCCAGCACGCGCGAAGCGGGCATGGCCACGCCCGAGTTGTAGGGCCCGAGGAGGAACTTCACCTTCTTGTCGGCCAGGGTCTGGGCCACCTGCACGCCCTGCTTGGGGTCGGCCACGTCGTCGTTGATGTCGAGCTCGAAGACCACGGGCTTGCCCGCGAGCTTGACGCCCCGGGCATTCAGCTCCTTGATTGCCAGGCGCGCGCCGTCGCGGTTGTCACCGCCGTTGGCGGCCTGCGGCCCGGTGACGGGGCTCATGAAGCCGATGCGGATGCGCTCCTGTGCATGGGCACCCACAGCGGTGCAACCCAGGGCGGCGAGGGCCAGGCCCAAAACAAGCTTGTTCATGGAAGAAATGTCCTGAAAGAGAGAAAGGAAAGGAAAAGAGGTGGAAGGGAATGGCCAGGCGCCTCAGCGCACGAGAAAGCCGTTGCGCAGGGGATCGCGTGCATCCAGCACCCAGGTGCCGAAGCCGCAGATGTAGGCCGAGCCCGAGACCTCGGGCACCACGGCGTCGAAGTCGCCGACACGGGTTTCGTGCAGCACGCGGGCGCTGAACACGGTGCCGATGACGGACTCGTTGACCAGCACGCCGGCCTGGCCGAGCTGGCCGCGCAGGTACAGCTGGGCCACGCGCCCGCCCGTGCCCGAGCCGGTGGGCGAGCGGTCGATTTCGCGGTCCGCGAAGACGCAGCAGTTGGCCTGGGTGGAGCCCGGGTGGCGCGGCGCACCGTCGATGATGGTACCGTAGATGTGGTTGATTTCCGGGATGTCGGGGTGCACCACCGGGAAGGCCTGGTTGGCGGCCACCTTGACCTCGGCGCCGAACTGCTTGAGGCGGTCGATGTCCGACTCGCGGATGGCCAGGCCATGCGGCGCGCCGCTGGTGTAGAAGTAGAAGGCACCGCCGTACGCGATGTCGCCCGTCACCGCGCCGAAGCTTGGGGTGTGCACCGTCACGTCGCGCCGGTAGATGAACGAGGGCACGTTGACGAAGCGCACGCCATTGGCATGCGCGCCGTCCCACTGCACGAAGGCCTCGATGAAGCCGCAGGGCGCGTCGATGCCCACGCGCGTCTCCGGTTCGGTGCGCTGCACCCAGCCCAGTTCCACCGCCGCCGTGGCCAGCGCGATCACGCCGTGGCCGCAGTGGTCGCTGTAGCCCTCGTTGTGCAGAAAGATCACGCCGAAGTCGGCCTCGGGCGAGATGGGCGGCGTGAGGTAGCCGCCGTACATGTCGGCATGGCCGCGCGGCTCGAACATCAGCGCCTGGCGGATGTCGTCGGCGTTCTCGCGCAGCCAGGCGCGGCGCTCCACGATGGAGTGGCCGGGCAGCCGGGGCAGGCCCGAAGTGACGATGCGAAACGGCTCGCCGCCGGTGTGCACTTCGACGGTGCTGATGGTGCGGGTGATCTGCATGCTGTGGTTGCTTTCAGAGGTGCTGGAGTGCGATGCGCGCGGCGGCCAGGTCCCAGGCGCCCGTGCCCACGCTCTTGAACACGGCTGGGCGGCGGGCGTCATGCCCGCCCCGCAGCAGGGTGGCAAGCGACTGCACGCGCGCCCAGTCGATGCCCGCGCGCAGCAGGTCGCCGGCCTCGTGGCGCGCGCCCGCGGGGTCGTCGGCATACAGGGCGCTGCCGTCCAGCGTGGTCTTGCCGATCTCGGCCATGCCGGGCTTGAAGGCGCCCACACCCACCACCACGCGGCCTGGGCGGGGCGCCTCGTCGTAGACCGGCTCGGTGGCCGTGGTCAGGGTGAGCACCGCGTCCACGGTGTCGGGGATCTGCGCAGGGCAGGGCGCCGCACCGAACTCCTCGCACAGGCGCTGCACCAAGCCGGTATTGCGCCCGCGCAGCCAGAGCTTGCAGCCCGGGTGCAGGGCCTGCAGCGCGTTCAGGTGGTGCCGCGCCTGCACGCCCGTGCCGTAGAGCAGCAGCTCGCGCGGGGCCGCGCCCAGCAGGGTGCGCAGGGCCAGCAGCGACACGGCGGCCGTGCGCCGGCCCGTGAGTTCGGGGCCGTCGAGCAGGCACAGCGGCCGGCCCGTGGCGGCATCGCACACGGTGACCATGCCATGGATGGTGGGCAGCGCGAGCGCCGCGTTCGCGGGCTGCACGTTGACCAGCTTGTGGATGGCGATGTCCGCTGCGATGGCGGGCATGCTCAGCATGACCCCGCCATCGCCCAGCGGCACGACCATGCGTTCGGGGCTGGTGATGCCGCCATCGGCGTACTGCAGCGCAGCGGCGGCGATGGCATCGACCAGCGCGGCAAAGGGCAGCAGGGCAGCGGTCTGCTGTGGGCCATGCAGGGTGGGGGCGGTGTTCATGTTGCGGGCGATGGGTGGAGGATTGAGGGCGGGTGGGTGACAGAATCTGGTCAGACCGGTGACCACTTTGCCGAAGGGGTGCCTGAGGTGGTTGTCAGAAGGCGCGATATTAGCCTTGTTCGCGAAAATTGGATAGTTGAATTGTCCAAAGTGGTTGAATTTTTCGCATGTTTTGCCTATGTTGGCGAAAAGTGGTCATGCAGGCAACCTGTTGTGGTCTACACTGCACGCACCCCATCGAACGACAGGCACCCGGCCCATGCACAGAGATCTCGAACCCTCCCCGGGCTTTCGCCCCAAGCAGGTGTACGAGCAGGTGGCCGAGCAGGTCCGCAACGCCATCGTGGCGAGGGTCTACCTGCCCGGCACGCGTTTGCCGGCGGAGCGGGAGTTGGCCGCCCGTCTCAAGGTGAGCCGCCCTGCCGTGCGCGAAGCCATTGGCGCGCTGCAGAACGAGGGCCTGGTGGCCACGCGCCATGGCTCGGGCACCTATGTCACCGAGCAGGTGCCGGCCGCGCCCCTGGCACCCGCGCAGGCCGATGCCGACTTCAGCCCCACCAGCACGCTGGAGGTGCGCCTGCTGATCGAGCCCGCCATCGCCCGCCTGGCGGCCCGCCGCGCGCGGCGCGACCCCGTGGCCGAGGGCCACCTGCAGCGCATGGCGGCGGTCAAGGACATCACCGACCCCGCCCAGCAGGCCTTGTGGTCCGAGTGCGATCGGCTGTTCCACCGCCAGCTGGCCTTCATGACCGGCGACGCGCTGATGGTGAAGATCGCCGACGAGGTGGCCAAGAGCATGGAGCAGCCGCTGTGGAACCGGTTGCGCGACGACGGCATCTACGACCCCGAGCGCATCCAGCTGTACGTGGCCGAGCACCGGCTGATCTACGAGGCCATCGTCACCGGCGACGAGGACGCTGCAGCGTTCTATGTGGAGTGCCACCTCAAGCGGGTGCGGCGGGACATCGCCACGCGCGAGTAGCGGCGACGGTGGTCAATCGTCCCGCAGCAGCTTGTAGGCCTGGTGCAGGCACGCTGCCCCCAGGGCCAGCAAGGTGATGGCCGGCCCATAGTCGCCCAAAAGCCAGTAGGCGGCGTAGGCGAGCAGGGCGCCGCCCTTGCCGCCGCCGCCGCTCGGTTCCCCGGGCGAGAAGCCCAGCACCACCCCTGCTGCCAGCAGCACAGCGCCCACCACCGAGAAGACGATCCAGGCCATGGAGTGCGCTGGCCTGGCGTCGGCGGGCCTGCGGCTGTCTTTGGGGGTGGATGTTTCGGATGGCTTGCCCTGGCGGGAGGCCCACAGGATGGCGGCGGCCACGGCGATCACGCCAAAGAGTAGGTAGAAGTTGGGCACAGGAGGGCAGGGTGGTTGCAGGCTCCGTATTGTGGACCTGGCGCCCGATGCTTCCAATGAAAAGAGGGCCGTGCAATGCGTCTGCCGCGGCCCGCGCCCCTGGGTCGCCCCTAGCCGTTGATCCCCGCCATCTTCGCCAGCAGCCGGTTGAGCGTATCCACCTCGGCGCGCGCCATGCCGTCGGTGATCTCCGACTCGCGCTGCACCACATAGCTGCGCAGCTCGGCCAGCACGCGCTCGCCCTTGGGGGTGATGCGCAACTCGTTGGAGCGCTTGTCCGTGGCGGACTGCTTGCGCTGGACCAGGGCCATTTCTTCCAGCCGCGCGATGGCCGGCACCAGGCTGGATTTTTCCAGCCCGATGGCGCTGGCCAGGCGCGAATGGCTCAGGCCCGGGTTGCAGCTGAGCAGCTCCAGGATCTCGAAGCTGCCCGGGCTCAGGCTCGTGCCCTCCACCTGCATCGCAAAGTCCTTGAAGGTGCGCAGGTAGGCCAGGCGCAGTTGCCGGCCCACCAGGCTGGGCAGGATGCCCATGCGCATCGCGCCCTTGCCGTCGCTGTCGGGGGTGTCTGCATCCTGGGGTGCGGGGCTGGTGCTCATGGACGGCCGGGTCTGGGTGTGAAGGTTCGAGGCCACGGGTAAACCCCAGGGCAAATTGGTTTGACGTCGAACGATATCACACCTAAACTAGTTTTGCATCGAACCAATTGGCGTGGATGCAGAACGGGGCACGAACCCCTCAAGGAGACGAGCGATGAAACTGGTGATTCGCGTGGCGGCCCTGGCCATCGGCCTGGCGGCGCTGTCCGGCAGCTGGGCCCAGGCCCCGGATGCCAAGGCCTATCCCACCAAGCCCGTGCGGCTGGTGGTGCCCTATGCGGCGGGCGGCGGCGGGGATGCGGTGTTCCGCCTGGTCACCGAGCCGCTGGCCGCGCGGCTGGGCCAGCCGCTGTACTTCGACTACCGCGCGGGTGCCGGCGGCACCATCGGCCTGAACCTGCTGAGCAAGGCCGAGGCCGATGGCTATTCGCTCGGCGTGGGCAGCAGCGATGCCGTGGCGCTGGCGCCCAACTACCACGCCCGGCTGGGCTACGACCCGCAGAAGGACCTGCTGCCCATCGCCATCGTGGCCGAGATGCCGCTGGTGCTGCTGGTGCGCGCCGACTCGCCGGCCAAGAGCTACAAGGACCTGGTGAAGATGGCGGCCGACAAGCCCGGCTCGGTGACCTATGGCACGCCCGGCTCGGGCTCGGCCTCGCACATCATGGGGGCGCTGCTGGCCAGCGGCTCGGGTGTGGAGTTCACGCACATCCCCTACAAGGGCACGGCCCCGGCGATCCAGGACCTGCTGGGCGGCCAGGTCACCACCATCATCACCTCGGGCTTCGATGCCGTGCCGCTGGACAAGGCAGGCCGCGTGCGTGCGCTGGCGGTGTCGGGCACCCAGCGCTACGCCCTGCTGCCCAAGACGCCCACGGCCAGGGAGCAGGGCGTGGACCTGGTGGACGAGCTCAAGGTCTGGTTCGGCGTGTTCGCGCCGGCCGGGGTGAACAAGGCCATCGTGGGCCGCCTGGCGCGCGAGATCGACCAGATCATCTCCACCGAGCAGTTCAAGACGCGCTCGGCCGAGCTGGGCTTCGTGCCCATCCACACCACGCCCGAGCAGTTCCAGCAGCGCGTGCAGGAAGACACCACGCGCCTGGCGGCCCTGGTGCGCCGCACCGGCGTCAAGCCCGATTGATTTCCCCTGTCCCCGAGAGTGCCCCATGATTGAAGACTGCTTCATATTCGACAACGTCATCCACCTGTACGACCTGTCCAACGCCAACGTGCGCCAGGACGTGGCCGATGCGCAAGGCGCGCGCGACCACACGCTCGAAGAAGTCGCCCGGCTGCGCTGGACGGGCTACCCCCTGCACGAGGACCAGGCCTTCGATTGGGGCCGCCGCTGGGGCGTGGAGGACATGTACGACCTGGTGTTCAAAAAGGCACCCACCGACATGGCCATGGCCCAGGTGGTGCCCATGTTCGACTGGTTCAAGGACTGGTATGCACCCGTGCAATCGCAGCACGCCATGGCCAAGGCCCACCCCGGGCGCGTGCTGCTGTGCGGCGGGGTGGACCCGGCCTACCAGGGACTCTCCGCAGCACTGGAGCAGATGGAGTACCAGGTCAAGGAGCTCGGCGCGCGCTCGCTCAAGTTCTACAACGGCGATGTCAGCACCAGCCAGTGCTGGCGCTGCGACGACGAGAAGATTGCCTACCCGCTGTACGAGCGTGCGCGGGAGCTGGGCATTCGCGTGATCCAGTTCCACAAGGGCAACCCGCATGGCCTGCAGAACATGGAGTACCTGAGCCCCATCGACCTGCAGGCGCCCATGCGCGACTTTGCGGACATGGATTTCATCGTGCACCACTTCGCGCTGCCGTACTTCGACGAGATGGTGTCCATCACCGCGCGCTTTCCCAATGTCTACCTGTCGCTGGCCGGCTACATGGCGATGTACCGCATCGCGCCGCGCCGCGTGCAGCACCACATCGGCCGGTTGCTGCAGGTGGGCGGGGCGGGCAAGTTGCTGTGGGGCTCCGAGGCGGCGCTGGCCGGCGGGCCCAGGCCGTATCTGGATGCGTTCATGGGCATGCAGATCCCGGACGACCTGCGCGACGGCTACGGCTACCCGCAGATCACGCACGAAGACAAGCGCGCCATCCTGGGCGAGAACTTCGCGCGGCTGATGGGCGTGGACATCGCGGCCAAGCGGGCCGAGCTCGATGCCCTGGGGCGCTGACATGGCCGCCGCCATCGACACCCAGGCCTTGCACGCGCGCATCGCCTCGGTCAACGTGCTGGTGCGCTCGCATGCGGGCGAGATCGAACTCGTCGGCGTGGCCGGCGATGGCCGCGTCACCGTGCGCTACACCGGCATGTGCGCGGGCTGCGACTACCGCCCCGTGACCACGGCCGGCACCGTGGAGCCTGCGCTGCTCGATGTGGCGGGCGTCACCTCCGTCGCGGTGGCGGGGCCGCGCATCTCCGAAGCCGCCAGCGCCCGCATCGGCGCCACGCTGGACCAGACCGCAGCGCGCGAGCGCGCGGTGCGCATCGTGCGGCAGATCGAACACGACAACAGGATTGCACCTCCATGAAACTGGCCACCTACCTTCCTGCCGGCCGGCGCGAGCCGCGCATCGGCATCTACCTGGAGCATGCGGGCGGCGCCTACCTGGTCGATGCCGTGCGCGCCTACGCCCAGGTGCTGTCGCAGATCGACCGCGAGCCCGGCGCGGCCGCCACGGCCACGGCGCTCATCACGCACGACATGAAGACCCTGCTGGCGGGCGGTGCCACGGCCATGGCCGCCTGCCAGCGCGCCCATGACCAGACCCGGCGCTGGTTGGGCCGGGGCCCGGGCAGCGTGCAGGAGCTGCTGGAGTGCGGCCTGCTGCACGGGCGCAGCAGCGTGACCCTGTTGGCGCCGATACCGCGGCCCGGCAAGGTGGTGGCCATCGGGGCCAACTACCGCGCCCACATCGATGAGGGGCGGGGCACCGGTGCCATCACCGACCTGCCCAGCTACCCGCCGGCCTTTCTCAAGATGTCGACCGCGGTGGTTGGCTCGGACCAGCCCATCGTCTACCCCGGCTTCGGCCAGGAGCTGGACTACGAGGTGGAGCTGTCGATGGTGGTGGGCCGCAACTGCCGCGACGTGGCGGCCGAGGACTGGCTCGATTGCGTGGCCGGCTTCACCATCGTCAACGACCTGAGCATGCGCGACGTGATCCTTGCGGAGAAGGCCTCGGGCATCGTGTTCGCGGGCAAGAACTTCGAGTCGGCCTGCCCCATGGGCCCGTTTTTGGTGACGCGCGACGAGATCGCCGACCCTGGCAACCTGCGCATCGGCCTGCGTGTCAACGGCCAGGTGCGGCAAGACGACTCCACGCGCAGCATGCTGTTCAGCTGCGGCCAGATCTTTGCGTACTGGTCGCGGCTGGGGCTGGAGTGCGGGGATGTGATCACCACCGGCACGCCGGGCGGTGGCGCGGGCTTTCACCGCAAGTTCCCCGAGCGCCTGTTGCAGGTGGGCGATGTGGTGGAGGCCGAGATCGAGGGCCTGGGCACGCTGCGCAACCAGGTCGTGAAGGCCGATGCATATCCCCGTTTTTGATGCCATGCCGAAGAAAAGGAAATCGACCATGAAGAAACTGTTTGCGTTGTGGGCTGCGGCCCTGCTGGTGGTGGGCTGCTCATCGCAGGGGCCGGGCGCGCCGGCCCCATCGGTGGAGCAGGCGAACACCCAGCTCGTGCTGGAGTTCTACGAGGTGGTGCTCAACGGCAAGAACGCCGATGCCGCGGCCCGCTATGTGGCGGCGGACTACATCCAGCACAACCCGCGCGTGCCCACGGGCCTGGCGCCGCTGCAGGGCTTTGTGCGCGAGTTGCAGCGCAGTGCGCCGCAGGCGCGCTCCACCGTCAAGCGCGTGGTGGCCCAGGGCGACCTGGTGGTGCTGCACTCGCACGCGCAGCGCGGCGGGCCCGAGGACCGGGGCATGGCCCTGGTGGACATCTTCCGCGTGCACCAGGGAAAGATCGTCGAGCACTGGGACGTGATGCAGCCCGTGCCCGAGACCGCCGCCAACCAGAACGGAATGTTCTGACGGCTCTTACGCAGCCCCCCGTTCCCTGACCGCTGGACCTGCGCCAGCGCAGTAGCGCCCACGGCATCCGTGCGGCGCGGGGGATCTGCATCCCCGATTTTTTTGCATGTGCGGCCTGGCCCAGGCTGGGCCGCCGCATGCCTGAAGCAAGGGCGGCGCCCCGCCGCATTCACAACCAAGACTGGAGGCAATTTCATGAAGAAGACCATCACACTGCTTGCGGCGCTGGCCGCTGCCGGCACGGCCACAGCGCAATCGTCTGTGACCCTGTTCGGCGTGGTCGATGCCACGCTGCAGCACATCTCGAATGCGGGCGGCGCCAGCGTGAGCCGGCTGACCAATTCGGGCTTCAGCAATTCGCGCCTGGGCTTTCGCGGCGTGGAGGACCTGGGCGGCGGGCTGTCCGCATCGTTCTGGCTCGAAGCCGGCCTCAACAACGACGACGGCACCGGCCTGGCCACCAACACCAACAACCAGGCCTCGGGCGCGGCCCCGGCGGCAGCCGGCGGGCAGGGCCTGACCTTCAACCGCCGCTCCACCGTGAGCCTGGCCGGCCCCTGGGGCGAGGTGCGCCTGGGGCGTGACTACACGCCGCAGTTCTGGAACCTCACGATCTTCGACCCGTACGGCAATGTGGGCGTGGGCGCCACGCTGACCTTCGGCAGCATCGTCACGGGCGCGCCCTTCACCGCGGCGCGTGCCTCCAACAGCATCGGCTACCTGCTGCCGGGCAACCTCGGCGGCTTCTACGGCCAGGTGATGCACTACCGCGGCGAGAACGCCAGCAACGCCGCGGGCGGCACGGCCAGCGATGGCACGGGCACAGGAGCACGCTTCGGGTACGCCAGCGGGCCGGTGAACGTGGCGCTGGCCCTGGGCCGCACGCAGCGCGCGGGGGCGCTGGGCGACATCCGGCAGGCCAACATCGGCGCGCAGTGGGACCTGGGCGTGGCGCGGCTCATGGGCCAGGTCACCAGCGACAAGGGTTCTGCCAGCGCCGTGGCGGGCGGCCCCGCATTGGCGGCCGACGGCCATGGCTGGCTGCTGGGCGCGCTGGTGCCCGTGGGCGCGGGCGAGGTGCGCATCTCGTACTCGCAGTACCGGCAGGAGTTTGCCGCTGCCGACAACCGGGCGCGCAAGCTGGCGCTGGGCTATGTGCACCACCTGTCCAAGCGCACGTCGGTCTACACCACCTACGCGCGCCTGAACAACCGCGGCGGTGCCTTCGCCACGGTCACCCAGGGCGCGGGCAGCCCGGCGGCCAACGGCAGCTCCAGCGGTTTCGACGTGGGCCTGCGCCACAGCTTCTGAGCACGGCCCGCGTACGGGCTTTCCGATCTCCAAGGTGTTGGGGCTGCCGGCCATGCAGGGCTGGCAGCCCGCTTTTTTTGCGCGGGCGCCCGCTGTGCCATACTGTGGCCCACAACAACCGCGAAAAACGGCCGTTGGTCCTCGCCAGGTGGGTACATCAACCACCGGCAGCCAGCAGCCGCGCACACGCCATCGGCCCCCTTAGGGGGTGATCCGGCCAGCGTTTCCCCCGACATCCGTCGGACCTTGTTGCGAGCACCTTGCACCGTGCCCGCACTCACTGGAACGCTTGCCGCCATGCATTACCGTACGCCCTCGCTCTTCGCCATCTACCTGTGCGTCGCGCTCGATGCCATGGGCATCGGCCTTGTCTTTCCCATCCTGCCCGCGCTGGTGCAGGACGTCACCCATGCTGCCAACGTGGCGCCGGTCATCGGCGTGATGGCGGCGCTCTATGCCGCCATGCAGCTGGTGTGCGCGCCGGTGCTCGGTGCGCTGAGCGACCGGCTCGGGCGCCGGCCCGTGCTGCTGCTGTCGCTGGCCGGGGCCTGTGCCAGCTACCTGCTGCTGGCCTGTGCGGGCAGCCTGCCGCTGCTGCTGCTGGGCCGCGCGGTTGCAGGGCTCACCGGTGCCAGCATGTCGGTCGCCACGGCTTACCTCACGGACGTGACGCCCGAGGACCAGCGGGCACGGCGCTTCGGCCTGTTCAATGCCATGTTCGGCGCGGGCTTCATCGCCGGGCCGGTACTGGGCGGCCTGCTGGGCGACCATGGGGTGCGGCTGCCTTTCATCGCGGCGGCGGTGCTCAACGGCGCCAACTTCGTGCTGGCATGGGTATCGCTGCCCGAGTCGCGCCAGGGGAGCGGGGGGCGCATCGATCTGACCGCGTTGAACCCGCTGCGGCCGCTGGCCTGGGTGTTCTCGCAACCGCGGCTGCTGCCCCTGGTGTTCACCTTCTTCATGCTCGCCGCGACCGGCGAGGCCTATGGGGTCTGCTGGGCCCTGTGGGGCGGCGATGCCTTCCACTGGAACGGCACCTGGGTCGGGCTGTCGCTGGGCGCGTTCGGTCTGTGCCAGATGCTCGTGCAGGCCTTCGCGCCCGGGCCGGCCAGCCGCTGGCTGGGCGAGCGTGGCGCGGTGCTCACGGGCATCGCCTGCGCCTGCCTGGCCCTGGTGGCCATGGCCTTCATCCGCCAGGGGTGGGTGGTTTTTGCGGTGATGCCGGTGTTCGCGCTGGGCAGCATTGGCACGCCGGCCTTGCAGGCACTGGCCAGCCGCCAGGTGGATGCGGGACTGCAAGGCCAGTTCCAGGGCGTGCTGGCCTCGGCCATCAGCCTGGCGTCCATCATCGCGCCGCTGGGCTTCTCGGCGTTCTACTACGCGGTGCGCGCCGACTGGCCGGGCGCCATCTGGCTGGCCGTGGTGCTGGTCCATGCAGCGGCGGTGCCGTTGGTGGTGTGGGGTACGCGGCGTGCAACGGCGGAGCCTGCGTGATGGGGCGCGCATCGCCACCGGTGGCCCGCTGCGCCTGCCAACGTGCAGAATGGGGTGCATGACACGCAGCCCGGACATCGCCCTTACCGATCAGGAACAAGCATGGCTGGGCCAGATCGACTTCAGCCGCCGGTACGACGATGCCACCATGCGCTCGCTGGAGCCCATGGCGCAGCTGTTCGAGTCGCTGTCGGTGCGGGGCGCCATCCCCGTGGAGCGCATCCGCTACTACACCGTGCCGGACCGCTACCCCGCAGGGCGCGGGCGTTCGCGCGAGGCCTGGTTCGAGGCCAATGGCGGCCCGGTGGAGGGGGCGCACCTCGCAGCCAGTTTTCTGCCACGGCTCGAGTACTACCTGTACGGGCCCCACTTGCCGGCCGATATCGTCGCAGCGTTCCGGCAGGCTGCACTGTCCGATGGCCGGCTCTCCAGCTGGGAGATCGAGCGGCTCAAGCCCCGCGCCATGCAGGTGGTGAGGGCGCTGCCGCAGGAAATCGCACAGTCGGCGGAGGAATTCCTCAAGCTGGCGTTCGAGTGCGGTGCGCAGCCGAGCGCGGCGACCTCGCTGTGGGAATCGCTGTGCAAGGTACGGCGCTAGGGCCTTCCCTTCGGGTTGCCCGGCCTGGGGGGCCGTCTGCGGCGTTGCCCGCGCTTGCAAGGTTCCTACCTTGCAAGCGCGGGCGCCTTGCACCCAGCCCCCAGGCCGGGCAACGCGATCCCCGAAAACAGTGTTAACAGGCCCTAGGCACACCGGGCGGCAAGACCCGCCGCGCAGCAAGGACAGCCCTTGAACCGGTCTCTGTGGCCTGTGGCGCACAATGGCCTGCACCTGTGCGATTTCCGCGGGGGTTGCTTTTCTCCCTGCGAAAGTGAACCGACATGAATGATTTCGAACAGCGCCTGCTCGCCACGGCGCAGGTGCGCGCGTTGGCCGCGGAGATCCGCGAGGAGGCGGCCCAATCCGCGGAGCGCACGGCCAGCAAGACTGCGCAGAGCTTCAACCGGATTGCCTGGAACGCCAGCAACCCCGTGCTCGATTTCGTTCCGCACGCCCTGGACGAATTCGCGAAGGTGGCGGAGCTTATCCGCAACCATCCGGCCAGCCCGTCGGCGTAGCCGGCCGAGGGCCAGCGTCTGTCATCCACCATCTTCCATGCAAGGCGACACCATGATCGAGAGCACTCCAGGCGGTTGCGGTGACCGTGGGCAACTGGAACACGCGGGGCATGTCGGCACCTGGAAGGTGAAGGACGGCACCCTCACCGTCACCTGCCTCACCATGGGCCTGGCGCCCAAGAGTGCACTGGTCAAGGACAACCCGGACTTTCTGGCGCGGCTGCTGTTGCAGGAGATGCACCGCGAATGGACGCGGATGCGCCCGTAGCGGGCGCGCCTGCTCCGGCCAGGGCGCGCGAAGGGCGGTCGGCACGCCGCGCGCCAGTGGTCCCGTCCCGCGTGGGGGCCGTAGCAGCCGACGCAGTGGCAAGCAGGCGCCGGGCCTCCTGGCCGAGCGCATGGCCCGCCATGGCCGGCGCCGCGGCGAGTGCGCCCTGCAGGTGCGCCCGCACCTCGCCGCTCGCGCCATCGTCCTGCGGCGGCACGGCGCTCGCCCAGCCGACTGCCGCCGACAGCCACAGCGCTGCCGCGTGCTGGCTTTGCGCCAGTTCGCAGGCCAGGCGCAGTGCTGACACGCCGTGCTGCGGATCGCCAGGCTCCTGGCCGGTGAGCATGGCCTGCCCGCGGATGCGGTGCAGCTCCGGCAGCCACCAAGCGTTGCCCGTGCGCGTGCAGTGCGCAATGGCGCGGTCCATCACCAGGCCGGCCTGCGCGGCGTGGCCGCGGCGCCATGCCTCCTGCGCGGCCACGCCGTCGAGCCAGGGCAGCAGGCTGGCGAAGTGGCCTGCGCGCAGCACGTCCACGGCATCCAGGTAGGCCTGCAGGTCGCCCCGGCCTTCCAGCAGGTCGATGGCCTGCGCGGCGCAGATGGCGGCATGCTGGCGCACCCGCATGGTCTGGCGCGTTGCGGCGTCTGCCAGCTCCTGCGCGGCGGCGCGCGCCGCCGGCCATTCCCCCAGAAAGCAATGCAGGGGAATGATGAGTTCGTTGAGCGCCCAGCAGTGGTACAGCCCGTGTTCGGGCTTTTGCAGCGAAGCCAGGTGGCGCTGGTACAGGCTGCGCGCCTGGTCGATGCCACCGCGCAGCCAGTGCGTCTTGGCCAGGAAGACATGGCTGAAGACATTGGGGTCGCTGCCGATGCGCATGAACTGGCCGTGCGACAGGCGCAGGTTGCGCTCCTGCACGTCCAGCAACCGGCTCAGTGCTTCATTCTGGTCGCCGGCGAGCGTGCTGGCATAGGCCAGGGCACGGTCGCGCAGCAGGGTGCTGGCGGTGTCGCCGTTGCCGGCTTCGTGCAGGGCTTGGGCAGCCTCGATGGCTGGCGCCGGCTCGCCGCGGTAGATCCACAGCCAGAACAGACCCGACAGTGCCAGCGCGCGCGAAGGTGCATCGCCCGCCTGCTCGGCGCGGGCATGGGCGGCGCGCATGGCCTGGAGCGATGCATCCACAGGCCCGTGCGTGCCCAGCATGGCGGCGCCGCGGTAGGCCATCAGCCGCGTGGCTTCCTGGCCCGAGGTGTCGCTGTGCATGGGCAGCAGCGCCAACGCGCGCTCGCAGTGCTGCTCGCACTCTTCGAGCAGCGACAGCTGCAGGAAGGTGGGGGCCGATGCAGCCGCCAGGGCCAGCGCGAGCGCGCACTCGGGCGGCTCGGAACGGGTCCACGCCAGCGCTCCGCGCAGGTTGGCCAGGTTGGGTGCGCAGGGGCCCAGCCATTGCAGGGCCCAGTTGCCCTGGCCCTCGACCTGCGAAGCAGAGACGGCGCGCAGCAGGTACTGCGCATGCGCGCGGCGCGCGTGCTGTACCTCGCCACGCCCGTACAGGCGCCGGGCGGCAAAGCTGCGCGTGGTGTCGAGCAGGCGGTGGAAGCCGGCGCCCCCGCCATCTCCGGCAGGAACGCACTTCACCAGCGACTTGTCGGTCAGACGGGCCAGGCTGTGTGCGATCTGCGTGGGCGTGAGCCCCGTGCCTGCCAGCACGTCCAGGATGGCGCGCAGCGAGGCGCCGCCCTCGAACACGGACAGCCATTCCAGAACCTGGCGGTCCATGGGGTCCAGCAGCCGGTAGCTCCATTCAAAGGCAGTCTCCAGCGTCCTGTGCCGCGCGGGCGCGGTGCGCCGGCCCAGGTTGCCCAGCTGGAAACCGCTGTCGATCATGGCCGCCAGATCCTGCAGCCCGAAGCCGACCAGGTGGGCTGCCGCCAGCTCGATGGCCAGGGGCATGCCGTCCAGCCCGCGGCAGATCTGGGCGACGAGGGGCAGGTCCTGTGGCAGGCGCAAGGGCAGATCGGCGGCCTGGGCGCGCTCGACGAACAGCTCCACCGCCGGGCCGTGGGCGGCAGCATCGGCGCTGGTGGCAGCGCAGTCGCCGATGCCCAGCGGCGGCAGGCGCAGCACGCGCTCGCCCTGGGCATGCAGGGGCTCGCGGCTGGTGGCCAGGATGCGCAGGCCGGGAAGCTGCTGCACCAGGTATTCGGCCAGCGCGGTGACGCCCGCCACGGCGCATTCGCAGCAGTCCAGCACCAGCAGGCAACGGCCCTGGCGACCCTGCCCCCGCAGCAGATGCACCAGCGCAGCGCTCGGGTCGCCGGTGGGAGCGGCTCCCGCGGCGCGGGCCACCTCGTGCGCGACCAGTTCATCGGCCGCGGTGCCCGACAGATCGACCCACAGCGTGGGGGTGCCTGCCCCCTCGCTGGCCTGCGCCAGCGCCAGGGCCACGGTGGTCTTGCCCATGCCCCCGGGTGCCACCAGTGTCACGATGGCGCAAGGGGCGAGCAGCTCCCGCACCTGCCGTACCACGGCATCGCGCCCGAAGACGCGGCCGATGGCGCAGGGCACCCTGGAGCGGGCAGCCGCAGGCGTTGCGGCGCTGGTCACCACCTGGCCCGCCGGTTCGGCGGGGCAAGCCGCCATGTCGGCCAGCAGATAGCCGCGCCCGGGAATGTTCAGGATGGCCCGGGCGTTCTCGGGCGAGGCAGCGTTCAGGGCCTTGCGCAATTGCCCGATGTGCACGCGCAGGCTGGACTCGGTGACAATGGTCTTGGGCCACGCGTGCCGGACCAGGTCCTGCAATGCAACCACCTCGCCCTTGCGCAGGGCCAAGGCGGTCAGCAGGTCCAGGGCACGGCTGCCGAGCTTGATGGGCTGCCCCCGGCATTCGAGCCGGCGCTCGCCCACGAACAAGCTGCATTCGCCGAAATGGATGATGGAAGCCATGGGCCCAAGGTTACAGGCAGCGCCGCACGGTGGAGGCCATGGCCGGCGTCACCGCACCCTGGGGTAAACCCTTTGCTCCATCCACGCCGGGTGCGTCAATCTCAGGGGGCAACCGGAGAAGCCATGGCAGCGAAGTTCACCGACTATCTGGACGCAGTCACCCCGCACCGGATCGCGTACTCCGCGCAGGAGTCGGGATCGGCCTTGCGCGAGTTCCTGGCGCTGGTCGACGAAACCCGCAGTGCCCTGGCCGCCCAGGGCATCACGGTGGTGCAGCACAGCGGCGATGGCGAGAAGCTGCTGACCTTCGGTACACCCCTGGGTGGCATCGACCTGTCCCGGCGCTGGATCCTGGGCGATGAAAACTACATGGACCGGGCCGCCGTGTTCAGTTGCACATCGCGGGCCCCGCTGCAGGGCGATGTGGTGCTGGGCTTCGTGCGCTTCAAGGCCGCATCGAACCAATGGCTGCTGCCAGGGGGCCAGCCCTTTCCGTTTTCCGGCGGGCGTTACCAGCGCAGCGGGGTGGCCAGCGCCTTGCAGCATGCCATGGCGCACAAGCTCAGGCTCGACACGGAAGCGCTGTCCTGACAGGTCTGATTCTGTCGGCATTGGCTGACGTGTGCCCTGGCGCCCGGGCCGTACAGTGGTCCATAGATGTGCTGGTGGGCGTGAACCTGGAGGCTGCCAGCGGGAAGAAAAGGACATGCCGATGGCCATGGTGACAACGGAGCACCGTTTGCGGTGCAGTGATTCGGACAGCTGCTGGGTGACCCTGGAGCGCCGGGAGAAGTGGTCGGTCGTGTCGGTGGAGCTGTCGGGGGGCGAGGTGCTCAACGTCGGCCCCGAGGAGGCCTTCAATACCGAGGACGAGGCCCTGGAACACGCGCGCAGCTGGGTGTGCGACCACAGCGGCAAGGTTTTCGAGTAGCGGGCAGCCGTCTCGCCCGTTCTGTCCTGCGGGCGCCCCTGCGGAGGTACTTTCGCGCGCTCTTCGTGCGGTATGTCACATCCCCTTCCACCTCGCCTGCGCTGGCGGCCTCATCTGCTGCGAGGATGGGGCCTTGTCTGACACGGACGGCCGGGCCTGCCAGCTACCTTGTACTTACCTTTGCACACATCCACACCGGGAGAGCACCATGAACACCAGCAAACCATTGCAGCGCCAGATGTCCTTTGCCGATGCCGGCCTGGCGGATGGCGGTGAGCTGGAGTTCGGCCAGTACGGCCCGCGCGTGATGTGGCTGGCCGCCGCCGCCGTGATGCTGCTGGTGGCCGTGGTGACTTTTGCCGCAGGCTGAAGGATGCCCCGGCGCCGTGCCGCCGGTTACCGCAGGCAACGCCACTTGCCGCAGGGCTGGCCCGCGCGCACACTGCGTTTTCGCTGAAATGAACCAACAAGATACCGGGGGAAACACCATGCGGACCATGCAACCACCACCACTGGCACGCGCTGCCGCGCTCGGCGCGGCGTTGCTGTTTTCCTGCGCCGCGATGGCGCAGGACTATCCGCTGCGTTCGCGCGATGAACTCGGCCCCCGGGCGCGTGCGCAATACGACCGCTGTGTGGATGCCGCCACCAACAAGCCCACGCCCACGGGCATCCAGGTGGCGCTCCGGGTGTGCGACGAGAACTACCTCATGGCGCGGGTGGCGCCCGGCGAGCGCACGCCGCGCATGAGCGCCGAGGCCCGCGCGGCCCGCCTGGCCGATGAGTACAACGGCGAAGCGCGCGAGCGGCGCGACGAGCGCATCTTGAACACCTCGGCCACGCATGCGGGCCGGCATGTGACGGTGAAGTTCCTGGTCAGCCCCGCCGGCGTGCGGCCGGACTTCGAGGCCATGGTGGAGCGTGAACTGATGGGCACGCTGTGCCGCGACCCGCATGTGGCGCCCGACCTGCAGGCCGGCGTGCGCCTGAGCTACATCTACGATGACACCTCCATGCGTCGCCTGGCCCATGTGACGGTATCGCAGTCCAAGTGCGGTGAATGGCCCTGGAACCGCATGTGACGGCACCCCAAGAGACCGTGAAAAGGTCCTGAAGCCGCCCTGCCGGGCGGCTTTTTTCATGGCGGGCGGGGCAGGGCGGGGGCTGCGGGTTTTTCGCAGCGAGGAAGGGTGTTTGTCCGACAGTCCGGGCGCTGTCTGGCCGTTAACTTCACTGCACCACACAGCCAGGAGCAACACCATGAAAAGCATGAGCAATACATCGGGCCACTACGGCATGCTGCAGGGCGCCGACGCTGCCGGTGATTCGCGGGTGTTCGGCGTGGCAGCGACCATTGCGGTGCTCGTGGTCTGGGCCGTGGTGGGCTTCAAGATGGCCGGGCCCGAGATCAAGGCTGCCGTGCTGAGCCACCTGCCCGTCGCGTCCCAGTCCATGTCGGCGCAATCGTCGGCCTCAGCCTCTTCGCCGCGGGCTGATATGCCAGCGCACGGCCTGGCCATCGGCGAGCACTGAGCGCCTTGAGCGCCCGGCACGCAGCCACTTTTTTTGCCCCCGCGCAGGGTGGAGCTGGCATGCCGGAGCAAGTCAAGCAACAGCCCGCCGTACCCCCGGGTTTTTTGCGGCTGTCACAACCCGCAAGGGGCGGTGCAGGCACCATCGAAGGCCTGTTTCTTGCAGGTGGTCCATGCGCCATCTGCAACCCGCCTTCTTCGCCTGCTCCATGGTTCTGTACAAACCCGGCTCCCAATTCCTTTACAAAGGCCGCGTCGTCACCGTCGACTACATCATCATCCGCAAGACCGGTATGTGGATACGCCTCGTGGGCCATGAGGAATCGTGCCTGCCCGAGGCGCTGACCCCGCTGTGAGGCCCGCGGCCGCCATGCCTTTCGCTGGCTCGCGCCGCCCCATCATGGGGAGTTGATGCTGGCCGGGGTTTCGGGGTTCACATCCGACTCGGGCGGATGGGGTGCGGGGGCCGTGGGTGCCTGCTCCCCGCGTTCTGGTGCTGCGTCGGCGGGCTTGCGCCGGCTGCCGGAAGCCTCGGTTTCCGTGAAGGCCGGCGTGGGGCGGTCAGGGTCCTGGCGGGGCTTGCTGTCTGGTGGTGGCGGCTGTGTGGCCATGGTGGGGCCTTTGTGGCGCAAAAGCCCAGTGTGCGCACGCGGTGGCCGCGCGGTTGTAGGACGATGCCGCCGAGCGGGCAGGCCTTACTTGCCGGCCTTGGCGGCGCCGCCGTTGTGCCTGGCGTCGATCTCGCGCAGCAGGTCGTTGGACTTTTCGAGCGCCTCGGCCGTCTCGCTGAGCTGCTGCTCCAGCTCGTCCGTGCGCTCCACTGCGGCCTGCAGGTCGCCCTCCAGGTGCTCGGGCGGGATCTGCGTGGACAGCACGGCGTGCACCACGTCGAGTTCGCTGGCCGTGGCCTTGATCTGCTCGGCCGCTTCCTCGTTCTGGCTCAAGACCTCGGCAATCTCGGGGGAGGCCGGGGGCGTCTTCGGGTCGCTGGGCATAGATGTCCGCCTGATGGTGGAAAAAATCACACATTCCGGTGTAGCAGGCCCTACACGCGGGGCGCCCGCCTACACGCCGGATCCGGCTGCAAGCTTAGATTGTAGGCAGCTTGCCCATTACCGGTGTAACCGGCACGGTCCACGATGCCATTCATCACCATCCTTGTCGAAGACAACAAAATGATCAGCGAGACACTGGTCCCGGCATTGGAGGAGTTGGCCAATGCCCGCGTTGTTGCCATTGCTGCCACGGCCACGGGCGCCCGGCAGGCGCTGGAGCGTTGGCGCGGGCAGTGGCAGCTGATGGTGGTGGACCTGTTCCTGGCCGCCGGTTCGGGCCTGGAGGTGCTGCAGGCGGTGCGCCAGCGCGATGCCAGCCAGCATGTCTATGTGCTGTCCAACTACGCCACGCCCGACATGCGCCGCCGCTGCCAGGCGCTGGGTGCCGACGGCGTGTTCGACAAGTCCACCGAACTCGATGCCTTCTTCGAGCATTGCATGGGGCTGCCCGACCCCGGGCCCGGCTGAAGGCCGGCGGGGCCCGCCCACCCCATGAACACCCGGTGGTTCAAATGGGTGGGAGACGTTACAGTGGGCCCTTCCCGAGCAGGGAGCCCTCGGCCCCGAAGAACGTGTTCAACGAGACACAGCCCATGCAACTGAGCGCAGCCGCGTTATCCACCGTCATCAACAGCGCCACCGACACGGCCATCATCGCGCTGGACAGCGCCGGCACCGTGCTCAGCTGGAACCCCGGTGCCGTGCGCCTGCTGGGCTGGACCGAGGATCAGATGCGTGGCCACACCCTGCTGCGCATCTTCCCCGAGGAGACCAACCCCCAGGCGCGCGTGACCGAGGAGATGGCCGACGCCCTGGCCAAGGGCCGCGGCGGCCACGAGGGCTGGCGCATGCGCGCCGATGGCTCGCGCTTCTGGGCCGTGGGCGAGCTCACGCCCGTGACCGACCCCGCGGCCGCCCCCGTGGCCTTCGTGAAGGTGCTGCGCGACCGCACGCAGTGGAAGGTGTCCGAGGACGCGCTGCGCGAGGAAAAGCGCACGCTGGAGGTGCTCAACCGCGCCGGCGCCACGCTGGCGCGCGAGAACGACCTGGCCAAGGTGGTCCAGGCGGTGACCGATGCCGGCGTGGAGGTCACGGGCGCGCAGTTCGGCGCCTTCTTCTACAACCGGGTGAACGAGGCGGGCGAGAGCTACACCCTGTACACCCTGTCGGGCGCGCCGCGCGCGGCGTTCGAAAACTTTCCCATGCCGCGCAACACGGCGGTGTTCGGCCCCACCTTCGCGGGCGAGGGCATCGTGCGCTCGGACGACATCCGGCGCGACCCGCGCTATGGCCGCAGTGCGCCCTACCATGGCATGCCCCAGGGCCACCTGGCCGTGACCAGCTACCTGGCGGTGCCGGTGGTCAACCGCGCCAGCGAGGTGATCGGCGGGCTGTTCTTCGGCCACTCGCAGGCGGGGGTGTTCACCGAGCGCTCCGAGCGCTCGGTGGCACTGCTGGCGGCCGAGGCGGCCATTGCCATCGACAACGCGCGCCTGTTCGAGGCCGCACAGCGCGAGATCGAGGAGCGGCGCAAGGCCGAGACCGCGCTGCAGACGCTCAACGCCACGCTCGAGTCGCAGGTGGCCGAGCGCACCGCCCAGCTGCGCCAGCACGAGGAGGCTCTGCGCCAGGCGCAGAAGATGGAGGCCGTGGGCCAGCTCACGGGCGGCATTGCGCACGACTTCAACAACCTGCTGCAGGGCATCATGGGCAATCTGCAGCTCTTGCGCAAGCGCATCGCGCAGGGCGCCGCCGCCGACCTGGACACCTACGTCACGCGGGCCCTGGCGTCCACCTCGCGCGCGGCCGGGCTCACGCACCGGCTGCTGGCGTTCTCGCGGCGCCAGCCGCTCAGCCCCAAGGCCGTGCGCGCCAATCCGCTGGTGCTGTCCATGCAGGACCTGCTGCGCCAGACCATCGGCGAGAAGGTGGAGCTGGGGCTGCAGCTCGCGCCCGGCCTGTGGACCACGCTGTGCGACGAGAACCAGCTCGAGAGCGCCATTCTCAACCTGGCCATCAATGCGCGCGACGCCATGCCGGGCGGAGGCAGGCTGACCATCGAGACCCACAACGCCGAGCTCGATGCGGCCTATGCCGCCGCCCTGCACGGCGTGCGGCCCGGCCCCTATGTGTGCATCAGCGTGACCGACACGGGCACGGGCATGACAGCCGAGACCCTGGCCCATGCCTTCGAGCCCTTCTTCACCACCAAGGCGGTGGGCGAGGGCTCGGGCCTGGGGCTGTCGATGATCTACGGCTTCACACGCCAGTCCGAGGGCCATGCGCGCATCTTCAGCGAGTACGGCCAGGGCACCACGGTGCGCATGTACCTGCCGGCCCATTTCAACGCCGAGGACAGCCCCGCGCACCCGCTGCCCACGCCCGCCGCCACGGCGGCCGCGACCCGGGGCGAGGTGATCCTGGTGGTGGAGGACGAGGCGCTGGTGCGCGAGATGGTGGCCGAAGTGCTGCGCGACCTGGGCTATGAGGTGCTGGAGGCGCACGACGGCCTGTCGGGGCTGGACCAGCTGCGCGTGCGGGAGCGGCGCATCGACCTGCTCATCACCGATGTCGGCCTGCCGGGGCTCAACGGCCGCCAGGTGGCCGAGGCTGCCAGCGCCGAGCGGCCGGACATGAAGATCCTGTTCATGACGGGCTATGCCGAGAAGGTCTCGGCCTCGCAGCCCTTCGCCTCGCCCGGCATGGAGATCCTCACCAAGCCCTTCGAGGTGGATGACATGGCGCGCCGCGTGCGCGCGCTGCTCGACGGCAGCGCCAGCCGGTAGTCAAAGCACACTGGTGGGCGTTTCGTCGGCGACAAAGCAGGCGCGGCCCTGCGACTTGGCCTGGTAGAGCGCCATGTCCGCACGCTGGGTGAGGTGGGTGGGCCGGCCGTCTGCCGCCGGCATGACGCACGCCACGCCGATGCTCAGCGTGACCCAGGGCCCCAGCACCGAGGCGCCGTGCGCGATGCGGGCGGCCGCGATGGCGTCCAGCAGCCGCTGTGCCACCTGGCGCGCGCCCTCCAGCGTGGTCTCGGGCAGCAGGATGGCGAACTCCTCGCCGCCATAGCGCATGGCGCGTTCGTGCGAGCGCCACAGAGCATCGCGCAGCACGTGGGCCACGCGCTTGAGGCATTCGTCGCCCGCCTGGTGGCCGTGCAGGTCGTTGAAGCGCTTGAAGTAGTCCACGTCCACCATCAGCAGCGACAGCGCCGAGCCCTGGCGCGCATTGCGCGCCCACTCGGCCTGCAGCGTGTCGTCGAACAGGCGGCGGTTGCCCAGGCCGGTGAGTGCGTCCTGGTAGGACAGCTCGGACAGTGTGGCGTTGAGCCGCTCCAGCTCCAGCGCGGCCTGCTTGCGCGCCGTGATGTCCTGGAAGGCCCCCGCCAGCCGCACGATGGCGCCATCGCGCCGGATGGCCTCGCCCTGCGTGCGCACCCACAGCAGCCGCCCCTTGGCGGAGACGATCTGCAGCTCAAGGTCCCAGGGCGTGCCGTCCTGTATGCAGCGCTGCACGGCGGCGTCGATCAGGGGCCGCGAGGCCGGGGTGTAGTAGTCGAGCGTGCGCGGCAGGTCGGGCGCGCTGCCGGGGTCGAGGTCGTGGATGCGGTAGACCTCGTCGGTCCATTGCGACTGGCCGGTGGTCAGATCGCGCGTCCAGCCGCCGACCCGGGCGATCTCGCCGGACTTCTTTTGCAGCAGCACCGCATCGGCCAGCGCTGCCTCATTGGCCTTGCGCTCGGTGATGTCCATGAAGGTGCCGATCATGCGCAGGGGCGTGCCGCCCTCGGCGCGCTCGGTCACCTTGCCACGGCTGAACAGCCACACGAACTGCCCGCCGTTGCCCACGCCCACGCGGAACTCGTTTTCGTAGGCGGGGCTGGCACCGCGCAGGTGGCTGGCGAAGGCCGCGGTGTTGCCGGCCCGGTCGGCCGGGTGCAGGGTGGCCGTCCATTCCTCGACCGAGCGCACCACCTCGGCACTGCCATAGCCCAGCATGCGCGCGCCCCGTGCATCGATGCGCAGCTGGCGCGCGTCCACCTGCAGCTCCCACAGGCCCAACTGGGCGCCGTCGAGTGCGCGCTCCAGGCGCGCCGCGGTGAGCTGCAGCGCGGCCTGCGAGGCTTCTTCCTGCGCCAGCAGCCGGCGCAGGCGCCGGCGCTCGAACAGGCGCAGGCCCGTGGCCAGCACCAGCACGGCGGCGTACAGCGTGGTGTACAGGCGCACCTGGGCATACCAGGGGGCGTAGACCTCCGAGCGCTCGCGGCTCACGGCCAGCACCACGGTGTTGTCCAGCCCCAGGCCCTGCGGCTTGACGCTGGCCAGCACCACCAGCCGCTCGCGCCCGGTGGCCGGCACCAGGCCCTCGTACACCGTGTTCTGCCGCTTGCTCTGGACATGGGCCTCGAACGCAGAGCCCGGCCGCGAGAGGTTGGCCATGCGCTCGGAGCCCATGCCGGGCACGGTCACGAAGACCTCACCGTCGGCATGGGCCATGGTGGCCCGCATGTCCGATGCAAACAGGGCCGCGCGCAGGGTGAAGGCAAAGAACTCGTCGTCCAGCGTGGCTGTGACCACGCCCGTGAACTGGCCGGCGGCGTCGAACACGGCGCGCGACAGGTGCAGCGCCACGCCGTCGTCGTCCGAGGCCGAGGGGCGCGAGAGGTAGAGCACATGCGGGTCGGGCCGGCCGCGTACGGTGCGAAAGAACTCCTTGGCAAAGAAGTCGCGGCCCACGTCGATGGCCCGGTCGGAGGCCACGGCCGTGCCGTTGGCGTCGTACACCGCCAGCCCGCGCACCGCCTGGATCACGTCGGTGAGCAGGTGCAACTGGCGCGAGGAGTCGCTGCTCGACGCCGCGAGCGCCGAGGCGCGGTAGTCGCGGCTGATGCGCGTGAGCGCCTCGTTCAGGCCCTTGAGCTGGCGAGTGAGGTTTTCCGAGGCATAGCGGCTCACGTCCTGCAGGCGGGCCACCTCGACCTCGCGGATGGCGTGGCGCACGGTGAACAGCTGGACGGCCAGGGCCACCCCGGCCAGCGCGAACACAAACAGAAACACCCGCCACGGTTCGAGCCGCAGCGAAGAGCGGTCCTTGGCAGACCCTGCGGGAGAGTCGGTTCGCAAAGAAAACACCTGCCGGGCCTTGCCTTTCATCCATCCCTGTCACACAAGGGGCCCGCGCACCGGCTGTCTGGGCAGCATCGCTGGCGCGGGGTCATGGGGCGGGCCGCAGCCGCCATGGCAGCTTCGTGGGGCTGCTCGGCATTGTCGGCAAATGCCGGCCTGAAGTCATCACCCGTGGGGGTGAATATACGACCGATGGGGCCTGCCGTCGCCCCATCTCCGTTGTGTGAAACCCTTGGGGCGGCGCCGATTGTCAAGGCCAAAGCACTCCCCCATGCGGGGGGTGTGGCCACAGGCCGTGCCGTGCTAGGGCCTGTGTCGCCCCAAGGATCCAAGGCGGCACCGGCCGCAAGGGTGCGCAGCGGCCTCTTGCCGTGGGGCCCGGGCCTTTTTCAGAAATGGGGCGGTGGGTCTTGCACCGGTGACTCTGCCGGGCCGGGCGGCGGGTCGCCCTGGGGCGGCTCGGGGGCCCAGGCGGGCCGTGGCGGCTGCTCAAGCGGCGGGATGTCCATGGGCGGCAGGGGCTGGGGGGCGGGTGCGGGCATGGTGAACTCCTGGAATGAAAGAGGCGGTGTGCCCCGACAAGCCCACCGTACCGCCCTGTCCATGCTGCGTATGCCAGCCAATGCCCCGACCCAGAGCCGGTGAGCACAGGCTCTGGCACAAGCCGTGCTGCGCCCCCTGCTGAGCACGCCACTGGTACCAAAAACGTGATTTATGTATCGAAATCATTTTCATTGCGATTTCTGATGCTGCGAATTCCGGCAGTTTCTGCTGAAAAATGAGGCGTTTTTCTGCACGAGCTTGTGCCCCCGGTCACCAGCAGGTGGGGACAGGGTGGCGGACAATACACCCATTAAGGTGTGGCGCATGCGCGACGCACCCGGTCGGGCAGCGCAGATTGTTGCCCGACTCAGTTGGTTACGATGTACGTTAACGGTTACAGGGCCCGCAGGGCTCTCCAGGAGAGATCAGACGTGAAACCGAACCCCAAAAACCTCGCGGTTGCGGCGTTTCTCGTGAGTGCCATGGCAGGGGCCCAGGCAGCGGATCCGGCAGTGTTCGATGGCACCGCCGGCACGCTGAGCATGCCCGTGCTGCAGATCGACAACGCCAAGTACTTCAATGTGGTGATCAAGCTGCTCGACGTGGGCGAGCTCAAGGCCGGCGACCCTGCCGTGGTGGGCGAGGACAACCAGTTCATCAGCAATGGCAAGCTGCTGTACCTGCCCCGGCTGGCCCTGGGCAAGGACATCTTCACCCAGGTCAGTCTGGGCAACCCTTCGTTTGCGCTGATGAGCTATGGCGGCGTGGTGACCACCCCCCCTTTCAGCGGCACCGGAACCACCGGCCATCTGCTGGAAGTGCGCGTGACCGAGGTGAACACGGCGAAGAACCCCATCACCCTGGTCAACGTCACGCGCCCCATGAGCCAGCAGGAGTTCTGCAGCGATGCGTCTCTGCGCCTGCCCATCACCCAGAGCCAGCAAAACGCGCTGGCCAACAACTGGACGCTCAATGTCTGCACCTTCGATGTCATCGCTGGCACGGGCACCATCGGCATGACGCTGAGCATCGCGGGCGCGGGCCTGCGCTACAGCGCGACTTACGTTTACCGCTGACACGCGACCAAAAGCGCGTCATCCAAGGGCGGCACATGGTGCCGCCTTTTTCTTTTTAGGGCAGCTCTGGGCGCCGTTTTCTATCGGGCTTTGCTGTCAAATGCGCGACTTCTCCCCATCAGGGTATTCCTTTGCCGCGCCGGGGGGCTGCACTGCCTAGAATCTGTTGCACTGCAATAGCCACAGAACAGTCACACATGGGCCCGAGCGCCCGAGGAGTCCGTAGTGTCCGACAAGAAGAGCGCCCCCGCCGCATCCGCGCCTGCATCTGCACCCGCCGGCGGCAAGTCTGCACAGCGCGTGATCAAGAAGTACCCCAACCGCCGTCTGTACGATACCGACACTTCCACCTACATCACGCTGGCCGAGGTGCGCGAGCTGGTGATGGCCCACCACAACGTGGTGGTGCGCGATGCCAAGACGGGCGAAGACCTCACCCGCAGCATCCTGCTGCAGATCATTCTGGAAGAAGAAGCCGGTGGCGCCCCCATGTTCACCGAGGCCGTGCTGGCCAACATCATCCGCTTCTACGGCCATGCCATGCAGGGCTTCATGGGCGCCTACCTCGAAAAGAATGTGCAGGCCTTCACCGACGTGCAGGCCAAGCTGGCCGAGCAGAGCCAGAGCGTGACGCCCGAGATGTGGGCCCAGTTCATGAACCTGCAGTCGCCCATGCTCAAGGGCATGATGGGCAACTACGTCGAGCAGTCGCAGTCCATGCTCACGCAGATGCAGGAGCAGATGCAAAAGCAGACGGAGCAGATGCTGGGAGCCTTTGGACTCAAGCGCTGATCCGACCGGAGGTCGCCATGGGCTTTCTGCAACGCCTGTTTGGAGGAGGGGAGCGCAGGCTCGCGCACCCTGTCTTCGGCGATCTGGTGCTCATCCGCGCCAAGCATGGCTCGTACTGGGAGGGGGAGACCCAAGTTATGGGCCACCCGCTGACCCTGGCCATCGAGGCCCCGGGCGGGGCTGAACCCGTGCCTGCACAGGTGGCCTTTTTCGAGCGCTACATCCACTACCCCGATGCAGCTTTCCACAAGGGAGAGGACCTGCTGGTCGGCGAGTACGAAGACTGGGTGCGCCGCCAGTTTCCCGCCCAGTGGCGGGACGCGTTCGCATGGGTGGGTCTGTCGATTCCGGCCGATGGCGACGAACTCAAGCCCTGGGACCTGTCTTTCGAATGCCTGCAGGACGGCACGGCGCGGCGCCACTTCACCTGCTACATCGAGCGCGGGCATGTGGCGCGCGTGGAAGTGAGCGGCTAGGCGGCCGCCTTGCCTATGAGGCAGCGCCAAGCTGCGCCAGGTACAGCCCCAGCCGGTCCAACCCCTCCTCGGTGCCTTGCAGCCGCTGCGCGCGGTCTTCGTGCCCGTCAAGATAGCTGATCTGTTCGGTGTACACCATGCGGGTGCCCGCTGGTGCTGCGAAGAACTCCACGGTGGCCAGCGACACCGACAGGGTGCGCCCATCGAGCCGGATGTCGTAGGCAAACACGATGCGCCGGCCGGGCTCGATGTCGAAGAACAGCTTCTCGATCTCCTGCAAGCGCCCATCGGCATGCCGCACCCGGTGCGTCTCGTGCCCGTGCAGCCGAAAGTCGAGCGCATAGTGGGTCGTGTGCTCGGGGTGGCAATCAGACCACAGGCGCTTGGCCACGGGGTCGGCCCAGGCGGCAAACACCGCGTCGGGCGCGGCCGGGTACCGGCGCTCGATCACGAAATCGGTCTGCATGCTGGGCTGGTGGCTCGTGGTCACGGTGGATCTCCTTGTTGTGCTGGCTCTGCCTGCTGCTGCGTGAGGTAGTCGCCCAGCCGGTCAAACTGCGCGTGCAGCATGGCCTTGTGCTGTGCGAGCCAGGTGTTCATGGCGTCGAAGCCGCGGGCCTCGATCTGGAAGGTGCGCACCCGACCCGCCTTGCGCGAGGCGACAAAGCCGCCTTGCTCCAGCACGGCCAGGTGCTTCACGGCCGAGGGCAGGGCGATCTGCAGCGGCGCGGCCAGCTCCGACACCGATGCCGGCCCGCCGCGGCTGAGCAATTCGAGCATGCCGCGGCGGTGCGCGTCGGCCAGCGCGAAGAACATGCGGTCCAGATCGCCCGGTGGGGTGGAAGAGGGCGATGGCATGTCAACCCTGCGCTTCGGGGTCGAAGAAGCGCAGCGCCAGCCCCTGGCGCCCCGGGTAGAAGCGGAAGAAGGGCCGCGCCGCCTCGATGGCGCGCGCCACCGAGGGGCGTGCCACCAGGCGCTCGAAGTACGCTGCCAGGTGCGTGTGCCGGGCGTCCAGCGGCACATGGGTCACGGCATAGAACAGCGCAGGGGCCGCGGCGCAGTCGGCCAGGCTGAAGGCATCGCCCGCGGCCCAACTGCGCCCGGCCATGTGCGCATCGACCATGGCGTAGGCGGCAGAGAGCGCCTCGCGCGCCCGGGCCAGGCCCAGGGCATCGCGCTGGCCCTCGGGCCGCAGCAGGTCGGCCGTGCAGGCCTGCATTGGCGTCATCACATACAGGTCGAACAGCCGGTCCCACAGGCGCACCTGCAGGGCCGCGTCCGGGTCGTGGGGGATCAGCGGCGCACGGCCGGCGGCGGCATGGTGGCGCTGCAGGTGCTCGATGATGATGCTGGTCTCCGGCACCAGGCGGCCTGCGTCCACCAACAGCGGCATCTTGCCTGTGGGCCACAGCGCCAGAAAGGCCGCGCGCTCGGCCGGGTCGCCCAGGTTGAGCAGGCGCAGCTCGGGCGCGATGCCGAGTTCATCCAGGGCGATCAGCACCTTGTGGCAGTACGAGGACAGGGGGT
This sequence comes from Acidovorax sp. FW305-C-20-28, assembly GCF_058783375.1. NCBI lineage: Bacteria > Pseudomonadati > Pseudomonadota > Betaproteobacteria > Burkholderiales > Comamonadaceae > Acidovorax > Acidovorax sp. FW305-C-20-28. The sequence goes on from NZ_JBYSYM010000025.1 coordinate 100,766, forward strand.
GGTAGTGCAGGGTGAGGGAGGTGGGCATGGTGGGTGTCGCTGCAGTTGCTTCCTATTTTGCGAGCCATCTGCCGGGGCGCCGACACCTTACACTTTGCACAATTGCTGATGGCGGTCGTGCTCCAGGTGCAAGGGTGAGGAATACCAATGATCAAAACAGCCGCTTTTCAAAGTCTGACCACTGTACCCAATGGCGTTTGGGAGTTCGCTGATGGATTGAACGTCATCATTGGCGAGAATGGTTTGGGAAAATCGCATGTGCTCAAGACTTTGTACTCGATGCTCAAGGTGCAATCTGCTCAGGCTGAAGATCTGACCAAGACCCATCTTGAGAAAGCCTATGCAGAAAAGCTTGTAAAAGTGATGCGGCCTGAATCTCTGGGCCGATTGGTCAAGCGCAAGCAGGGGCGTGACCGGTGCGAAATTCGGGTTGGCATGAGCCAAGCCAATATAAGCAGCGCAATTGGCTTTGCGACCAATGCAAAATCCCAAGTCGATGTGACGCAGGTTCCAGATGCCGTGCTCACGCAGTCGCCGGTGTACTTCCCGACGAGGGAATTGCTTACCCTGTGTCCTTGGTTCCTCAATCTCTACGACAACTACCATCTTGAATTCGAGGAGACATGGCGAGATACGGTATCGCTGCTGGGCGCACCTTCCGTGAAGGGCCCTCGCGAGACACGCGCCGCAAAGCTGCTGAAACCGCTGGAAGAGGCTTTGGGCGGACGGGTGGAAATGGACGCGGCGAGCGGACGTTTCTACCTGAGATTGGCCGGGGAGGGCCGCATGGAGATGCCGTTGGTCGCAGAGGGGTTGCGCAAATTCGCTATGCTGGCCCGTCTGATCAGCACCGGTGTGCTGCTTGACAAAGGATATTTGTTCTGGGATGAACCGGAGACAAATCTCAATCCGAAATTGATCAAGACGCTGGCGAAAAGCATCGTGGACCTTGCCGCGCAAGGAATTCAGGTGTTCATTGCGACCCACAGCTTGTTCTTGCTGCGTGAATTCGAGATTCTGCTTGGCAGCCAAGGCAATGAAAATTCGGTCCCCGTTCGTTATTTTGGACTGACTTTCGATGGCGAGACGGCTACCCTTCACCAAGCAGATGACGTCAATAGCATAGGCTCCATCTCTTCTCTGGAGGAAAGTTTGGCCCAATCTGATCGGTATATGGATCTGTGAGGTTCGTATGCCCGTAGAGAAAAGAGTGGAAAGGCTGAAATTCACTTTTCCTGATGGCTGGGAGGTCGAAAAATTCGATGATTGGGTTTTTTATCGATCCCGCTTTTCCAGGCAGATGGATGGCATCAAGGCGGTTGACCTTCTGGCCAAGGCGCCTGACAGGGTCGTGTACTTCATCGAGGTGAAGGACTATCGCCACCCAGACACCATCAAACCCACAGGCCTGCCTGATGCCATTGCACAAAAAGTGCTAATGAGCCTGGCGGCGTTGCTTCCAGCCAAGCTTGGTGCCAACGACGAGGCTGAGAAGGCCTTTGCTGCCAGTATTCTGACTTGCAGAGAGCTCAGGGTTGTCGCCCACCTGGAAATGCCCCAGGCACACAAACCCTTGGTAGACCCCGCTGACATCAAGCAAAAACTTAAGCAGAGACTGGCTGCGGTGGATAGCCACGTCAAAGTTGTCTCCATGAGCAACATGCGGGGATTGGCCTGGGCTGTGCAGCCGGTTTGAGCCTGGTGTCAGCCCACCAAAGAGCCCCCTCCATATCCCTTTTCCCCCAGAACTGGGACAATAGAGGGCTATGAGCGAAGTACTGTCCCCCACGAAAACACCCAAAGTCGGCTTTGTGAGCCTTGGCTGCCCGAAGGCCCTCACGGATTCCGAACTGATCCTCACGCAATTGAGCGCCGAGGGTTACGAAACCTCCAAGACCTTCCAGGGGGCGGATCTCGTCATCGTCAACACCTGCGGCTTCATCGACGATGCCGTGAAGGAAAGCCTGGACACCATCGGCGAGGCGCTGGCCGAGAACGGCAAGGTCATCGTGACCGGCTGCCTGGGTGCGCGCGAGGCCGAGGGCGGCGGCAACATGGTGCGCCAGATGCACCCCAGCGTGCTGGCCGTGACCGGCCCGCATGCCACGCAGGAAGTCATGGACGCTGTCCACCTGAACCTGCCCAAGCCGCACGACCCCTTCATCGACCTGGTGCCTGGCGGCTTTGGTGTGGCGGGCATCAAGCTCACGCCCAAGCACTACGCGTACCTCAAGATCAGCGAGGGTTGCAACCACCGCTGCACCTTCTGCATCATCCCCTCGATGCGCGGCGACCTGGTGTCGCGCCCCATCGGCGATGTGCTGAGCGAGGCCAAGGCCCTGTTCGAAGGCGGCGTGAAGGAGCTCCTGGTCATCAGCCAGGACACCTCGGCCTATGGCGTGGACGTGAAGTACCGCACCGGCTTCTGGGACGGCAAGCCCGTGAAGACGCGCATGCTCGAACTCGTGCAGACCCTGGGCGAGATCGCCGAGCCCTATGGCGCCTGGGTGCGCCTGCACTACGTGTACCCCTACCCGAGCGTGGACGATGTGCTGCCGCTCATGGCCACGGGCCGCGTGCTGCCCTACCTGGACGTGCCGCTGCAGCACAGCCATCCCGATGTACTGAAGCGCATGAAGCGCCCGGCCAGCGGCGAGCGCAACCTGGAGCGCATCCAGCGCTGGCGTGAGGTGTGCCCCGAGCTGGTGATCCGCAGCACCTTCATCGCCGGCTTCCCCGGCGAGACGGAAGAAGAGTTTGCGCACCTGCTGGACTTCGTGCGCGAGGCGCAGATCGACCGCGCGGGCTGCTTTGCCTACAGCGATGTGAACGGCGCCGCCGCCAACGAGCTGCCCGGCATGCTGCCCATGGAAGTGCGCGAAGAGCGCCGAGCCCGCTTCATGGCCGTGGCCGAAGAGGTCTCCATCGCGCGCCTGCAGCGCCGTGTGGGCGCCACCATGCAGGTGCTGGTTGATTCCGCCCCCGCGCTGGGCCGCAAGGGCGGCGTGGGCCGCACCTACGCCGATGCGCCCGAGATCGACGGCACGGTGCAGCTGCTGCCGCCCGAGAAGATCAGCAAGACCATGAAGGTGGGCGAGTTCACGCGCGCCCGCATCGTGGGCGTGCGCGGCCACGACCTCATCGCTCAACCGATCTGATCGACTGCCATGCTCAGGACTCTGCGCGCATGCCTGGTCCTGGCCGCTGCCTTGCTGGCAAGCGGGGCAGGGCATGCGGGTTGCTCCGAGGTCCTGTCCGGGCGCTCCAGCACGCATGAGGTCACCATCACCGACGGGGGCTGCGAGTACGGCAAGCTCATGATCGGGGTGGACATGCTGCGGCCCGCGAAGCCGCAGCCGGCCGCTGTGGCGCGGTCCTCGGCGCCGGGCATGTTCGCCTTCGACAGCCAATGCCAGTGGACCCCGGACGGCCGGACCGGGTTTGCCTGCGGCGCCGATGGCGCCACGGTGCTGGCCGGTGCCACGTACCGCCGGGTGCCCGGCCGCAAGAAGGTCTGTGATGACCCGCGCTGGCCCGTGTACCAGTGCACCAAGGGGTGCAGCCAGCCGGGCGTGCCGCGGGTCCTCCGCATTGATCCCTACGAGTGCTGAGGCCTTGGGCCACGGGGTATCCTTTTCGTCCATGACAAGACGACATCTGCAGCGCGCCGTGGTTGCCTGGGGGCTTAGCCTGGTTGCGAGCCTGGCGCTCGCCGCGCCCGCGGCCGCGCCGGTGCGCGGCGAGATCGATGCCCTGCTCGCCGCGCTCCAGTCCTCGGGCTGCGAGTTCCAGCGCAATGGCTCCTGGCACGGCGCCGCGGAGGCTAAGACGCACCTGCTGCGCAAGCTCGATTACATCGAAAAGCGCAGCACGCTGCCCAGCACCGAGAAATTCATCGAGCTGGCCGCCTCGTCGAGCAGCGCCTCGGGCCAGGCCTACCAGGTGCGCTGCAACGGCAGCGTTCAGCCCAGCGCCCAGTGGTTCGTGAAAGAGCTGCAAAAGATCCGGGCGGGCGGCAGTGCTGGCGGCCCGGGGACGGCATCCTCCAACTAGGCGCCCAAGCACCTGGTGGCCGCCCTGCTACCGGTAGAACACCGAGGGCGGTACGCCGAAGTGGCGGCGGAACATGGCGGTGAAGGCGCTGTGGCTGGCATAACCGCAGCCCAGGGCCACGGCGATGAGCTTCTCGCCCCGGGCGATGGCGGTCAGGGCGGCCAGCAGCCGGGCCTGCTCGCGCCACTGCGCAAAGCCCATGCCCGTGCCCTGCACGAACAGGCGCTGCAGCGTGCGCTCGCCCACGCCGATGGTGGAGGCCCAGGCCCTGGCGCTGCGCGCATCGTCGGGCCGTTCCATCAGCGCGCTGCATACGCTGCGCAGGCGTTCGTCGGCGGGCAGGGGCAGGTGCAGCGGCAGCGTGTCGCAGGTGCGTAGCTCATCGACCAGCAGGGCGAGCAGGCGCCGGTCGCGCGCGGACAGGGCGCCCTCCATGGGCAGGCGCACGGCCTCGACCAGCAGCTCGCGCAGCAGCGGCGAGACGTTGACGACGCAGCTGGCCGCCGGCAGGCGCGCGATGGCGGCGGCATCGATATAGGCGGTGCGCATCAGCACGTCGCCCGACATGGTGACGCTGTGGCGCAGCCCGGCCACCATCCACAGCGCGCGGTGGGGCGGCACCACCCAGGAGCCGGCGTCCGAGTGCACGACCATCACGCCTTCGGTGGCATAGAGCAGCTGGCCGCGGGGGTGGGCATGCCAGCCCGTGGAGCGGCCCGAGGGCCAGCGGTTTTCCATGGCCACCAGGGGGCGCGTGATGCGTCCCCAGTCCACGGGGCGGTGAAGGGCAGGGGCGGCCATGTCCGGTACTCTACAGAAACTGGCCGGTTGGCGGGAGACGGACTGCCCCTGCGCCACTACGCTGGCGGCATGAATCACCCCCCTGCACTTGCATTCCCATCGCGCACCGCCCGCGGCACTCCCTGGCACCCCGATACGGCCTTGGCGCACCTGGGCCGCGCTTCCGCCACGGCGGCCCGGTCGGTGAACCCGCCGCTGGTGCGGGCCTCGACCACCGTGTTCCCGACCCTGGCGGAGTTCAAGGACTCGTACCGCGGCACCGTGTTCGAGGCTGCGCGCTACGGGCGCTCGGGCACGTCCACCCAGTTCGAGCTGCAGGCCGCCATGGCGCAGCTGTGCGGTGCGCAGAGCTGCATTGCCATGCCATCGGGCCTGGCGGCCATTGCCGCCGTGCTGGGTGCCCATGCCCGGCCGGGCGGGCAGATCCTGGTGCAGGAGGGGGTGTACGGGCCGGCCAAGGTGCTGTGCGACCAGGTGCTGGCGCCGCTGCAGTGCCGCATCGACTATTTCGACAGCGTGGACTGCCTGCGCGAGCGGCTGACCGACCAGGCCTGCCTGGTCTTCATCGAGGTGCCCTCGTCGCTCACGATGCGCATGCTGGACGCGGCGGCGGTCTGCGAATTCGCGGCATCGCGGGGCGTGCCGGTGGCCTGCGATTCCACCTGGGGCACGCCGCTCTTCTTCGATGCGCACGCGCTGGGCATTGCGCTGTCGATCCATGCGGCCACCAAGTACATCAACGGCCATTCGGACGTGGTGCTGGGGCTGGTCACGGGCTCGTATGAGGCGCTGGCTTCCACCCGGGCCTGGTGCGACCGCCAGGGCACGCATGTCTCGGCCGATGCCTGTGCGCTGGCGCTGCGTGGCATGCGCACCCTGGGCCTGCGCATGCCGCGCCACCATGCCAGCGCGCTGGCCGTGGCTACCTGGCTGCAGGGGCAGCCGCAGATCGAGCGGGTGCTGTTTCCGGCCCTGCCGTCGGACCCGGGCCATGCGCTGTGGCGGCGGCAGTTCAGCGGCGCACCCGGGCCCTTCACGGTGGAGCTGGCGCCCTGCAGCGAGGCGGCGTTCGAGCAGTTCATCAACACGCTGCAGCTGTTCGGGCTGGGCACGAGCTGGGGCGGTTTCGAGAGCCTGGTGATGCCGGCCATTGCACACCACCTGCGCGCGCTGCCGGTGCAGCCCGACGCCGGGCGCCTGGTGCGCCTGCACATCGGGCTGGAGGCGCCTGCCGACCTGTGCGATGACCTGGCAGCGGCACTGGCGCATCTGGGCCCGGCCATTGGATCCGCTTGACCCGGCCCCTGGGGCCGGCCTGAGCATGCACCTCCTTCACAATGCTTGAAAGGATGACGGGCATGTCGATTTCCACCAGGCGCTGGAGCGCCGCACAAGCCAGCCGGGCCCTCGGCGTTTCTGCCAAGGCGCTGCGCATCTATGAGGAGCATGGCCTGCTGCGGCCGCAGCGGTCGGATGCGGGCTACCGCCTGTATGCCGAGGCCGATCTGGAGCGCGCGCGGGCCGTGGTGCAGCTGCGCGCCCTGGGCCTCACGCTGGCCCAGGTGGCCGCGGCGCTGCAGGGCGATGCCGCGGCCCTGCAACTGGCGCTGGCCGCGCGGCAGGCCGAGCTGGAGGGGCAGTTCCACCAGACCCGCCACGCCATCGACCAGGTGAAGGCCTTGCGTGCGGGCATGGCCGCGGGCCAGCCGCTGCGCACGGTGGACCTGGCGGCAACGCTGCAGCCGCGCGCTGCGCCGGTGCTGTCGTTCACGCTGCCCTGGCCGTGGAATGGCGAGCGCTTCGAGCTGGCCGAGGTGCGGCGCCTGAACTACATCGTGGGCCCGCTGGGCAGTGGCAAGACGCGGCTGATGCACTGCATTGCCGCGGCACTGCCCGGCTGCATCTACCTGGACGAGGATCGGCGGTGGACTGGGCCATGCGATGGCCCCATCGACGCTGAGCTGGCCTGGCTGTGCGAGGAGGGCGCCACCGACTCGCCGTCCCTGCGCATTCTGGTGCAGGCAGTTGTCGCCGATGGTGGCCGGCCGCCGCTGGTGGTGGAAATGATCGAGAACGGGCTGGACTCTGCCACGCAGGAGGCGCTGGCGCACTGGCTGCGCCGCCGTGCGCGGCACCAGGGCGCACCAGGGGAGGGAGGGCCGGTGTTCATCATGACGCGGTCCTCCGCTATCCTGGATCTGGCGCTGGTGGGCCCGCACGAGACCATCGTGCTGTGCCCGGCCAACCACACGCTGCCGCAGGTGGTGGCGCCCTATGGTGGTGCAGCGGGTTATGAGGCCCTGACCAGTTGCCTGGCCACGCCCGCCGCCCGGGCGCGGCTGGCGGCAGGGCCTGTTACAACATAAATCTTTACACAATTGCGCAGGCCTACGGCGCCTGGCGTACAGGCGGGGTGGGGCAGTTCAGGGCAAACTCCGGGGGGATAAGAGGCAGGGCACTAGCGCTTGATGCGAGGCCATGGTTTTTTTGCGCTGCCTCCACAAAGACAACAGAAGACCCAAGCTGCCTGCCATGCGACTGTTTCGCAATGCCCTGCGCGTCTCGATGCTCGAGGCGCGGCTGTTACGCGCCTTTCCCAAGCTGCGCTGGTCGCTGCTGGGCGTGGTGGTCATCCCGGCGTTCTACGCCTTCATCTACCTCGAATCGGTGTGGGACCCCACCAGCCACACCCGCAACCTGCCGGCCGCCATCGTCAACCTGGACCGTGGCGCCATGGCCAACGGCCAGGCGGTGAACCTGGGAATGGACCTGGCCCAGACGCTCAAGGACAAAGAGCAGTTCGGCTTTTATGAAGAGGGCGACCCTGATGTGGCCCGGCGTGCCGTGCGCCAGGGCAAAAGCCTGTTTGCGCTGGTGATTCCGGCCGATTTCAGCGCCGGGGCCATGGCCGCGGGCTCGCCGGGGGCCGGCAAGCTGGTGGTGTTTGCCTCCGAGGGCAACAACTACGCGGGTGCCGGCTTTGCCCGGCGCTTTGCCGAGGAACTGGGGCACCAGGTCAACGAATCGCTCAACGAAAAGCGCTGGGAGGTGGTGCTCGGTGCCAGCTCTTCGGCGGCCGACAGCCTGCAGCGCCTGCACGAAGGCGTTGCCAAGCTGCGCGAAGGGGCGGTGGCATTGCATAGCGGCATGGGCAAAGCCGAGGGCGGCTCGGCGCAACTGGCCAAGGGGGCGACCGAGCTGTCCAGCGGCGTGGCGCAACTGGGCGATGGCATGAAGCAGCTGGGTGCCGGTGCGCGCACACTCGATGCGAAGAAGCCCGAGGCAGCGGACCTGCAGGCCCTGAAAGCCGGCGCCCGGCAACTGGCCAGCGGGCAGGAGGAACTGCGCCAGGCCCTGCCGCAGCTCGAAGACGGTGCGCAGCGCCTGGCCGATGGGGCGGGGCAGTTGCGCGACGAGTCCAAGGGCCTGCTCTTCGGCGGCGACAAAGTCTCGGGCGCTGCCGGGCAGCTGGCCGATGGCGCGACGCAACTGCATGGCGGCCTGCAGCAGGCCAGCCAGGGCCAGGCCCGACTGGCCGAGGGCGCAGGGACCCTGTCGCAGGGCGTGGCGCAGATGGCGGACGGCTTTGGTGCGTATTCGGCCGGCGCCTCCACGCTGGCGGCCAAGGTGCCGGCCGATGCCAAGGTGGACCAGGTGGTGGACGGCAGCAAGGCACTGGCCGGTGCCGCCGGCGAGCTGCGCACGGGCTTGCTCAAGGTGAAGGACGGCTCCTCGCAACTGGTGCTGGGGCTCGATACGCTCGAAGCCTCGCTGCCCTCGGGCGGCCCCGGCATGGAGGGCACGGCCAGCGGCCTGGCGATCTCGGTCAAGCCGCAGATCGAGATCGATGCACCGGTCAAGAACAACGGCATGGGCCTGGCGCCCAACTTCATTCCCATCGCTCTGTGGCTGGGCGCGGTGATGACGGCCTTCATCTTCCACCTGCGCCGCCTGCCCGACGAGGCCGCGGGCTACTCGCGCATCTCGCTGCTGCTGGGCAAGCTCTGGGTGCTGTGGAGCGTGAACCTGCTGCAGGCCGCCTGCGTGCTGGCCATGGTCTGGTTCATGCTGGGCATACAGGCCGTCAACACCCTGGGGCTGGCGCTGTCGATGGCGGTCACCTCGCTGACCTTCATGCTCGTCATCCTGGCCCTGGTGCGCGCCTTCGGAGACGTGGGCAAGGCCATCGCGCTGATCCTCATGGTGCTGCAGCTGTCGTCGGCCGGCGGTGTGCTGCCGGTGGAGCTGACCAGCACCTTCTACCGCGACATCAGCCCCTGGCTGCCCTTCACCTGGTCCATCAAGGCCGTGCGCGCCAGCGCCTTCGGTGCGCTGGGCGGCGACTGGGGCATGGCGCTGGCCGTGCTCGGGCTGTTCGCGGCCGGGGCCTTCGTGTTCTCGCTGCTGGTGGGGCGGTGGAAGTTCGTGCCGCCCGAGGAACACAAGCCCGCAATGGATATCTGAATGGCCAGACCGCTGCTCTGCCAATGCTTCATGAGGCCAGTTGTTGGTTTGTGGATGGGCTGGGCCCTCAGCGCGACGGGTTTGCTCCCTGATTTGGTCTTGCGTCTGGTGCATTCCTCTTCATGATTGCCATTGCGTTCTTGCTGGTTGCCCTGGTCTGGACGGGCATCGTGGCGACCCTCGCTTTTCGCCTGGTAAGGCCGATCGGCGCTTCTGCCGAAGTGCGGGTGGGCCTGTGGTTCGTCATCGTTCCTGTACTCTGGGTTGTTCCCGTGCTTGATGAAGTGGTCGGAGCAAGGCAGTTCGAAGCGCTTTGCAAGCCGGAGAATGCGTACCACGTCCATTCCCGGGTGGAGAGTGCGGCGGATCTGGAGTTGGTCCACGGACAGTCTGAAGAGGTTGCGGGTAAAGCAATGCCCATCCGCGTGCGCCGCATAGACCTCATTGAAAAATCGACAGGAGCCCCTGCAGGGTTCATCAATGCCTACACCACCCATGGAGGGTGGATTTCCCGCCATGTGCTGCAAGGGTGGGGGCCCTGGTTCGGCAGACCTGAATGCGCCCCTCGGCCCGATCAGTTCCGCGAACGGGTGAGCGGCGCTGGTACGGCCTGAGTGCTGCCTTCGCAGACGCGGCCCACGGTGCGACGGAAAGGCAGGCGAACGCCCAAGACAGTGCTGTAGCGCGAGGGCGAAGCGCCGGTTTCTTGATAAGCTGAGCAGCCGTTTCCAGACTGCCCTCACCACGCCTCTGCCTTATCTCATGTCCGCCATCCTGTTCCTGCTGGTCGTCCTGTTCTGGGCGGCCGTTGCGTCGGCACTGGCGTTCAAGCTGGTCAAGCGGATTCCCGTTTCCATCGGGCTGCGCACCGCGCTGTGGCTGGCGCTCATGCCCCTGCTGCTCGTGGCCCCCATGGCCGACGAGATCGCCGGGGCGCGGCAGTTCGAGGCGCTGTGCCGGCCCGAGAATGCCTACCAGGTGCACTTCAAGGTGGACCACCCGCGCGACCTGCGGCAGGTGCACAAGGGGCATGGGATTGTGGCGGATCGGTGGATCCCCATCAGCGTGGAGCAGACCGACTACCTGGACCGCAGGACGGGCGCCGTGGCCGCATCGGTCAAGGCCTACAGTACTGAGGGGGGCTGGTTCTCGCGCAAGATCCTGCAGGGCTGGGGCCCCTGGTTCGGGCGCGGTGAATGCGCGATGAAGCCCAGCCAGGTGCGGCAGTTGCTGACGACTGCCGGCACGGTGTGACGGCCGCAGTGGCCGTTCAACGGCGCACTGCCTGCCGCGCTACGGGGGCCTGCATCAATTGCGAGAGCTTGCGCACGGCGGGCTCGAAGACCTCGGCCGAGGTGTTGCCGTAGCCCAGCAGCAGCCCGTTGTCCTGGGGCTGGCGGCGCAGGCTCAGCAGCGACAGGGGCGTGGGCAGGATGCCGTGCTCCTGCGCTGCGTGCACGATGTCGATGTCGCAGTAGTCTGGTGGCAGGCGCACGGCGATCTGCATGCCGCAATGGCCGCCCTCCACTACATGGGGCACGTGCAGGTGCTCGGCCAGCGTGGCGCGCAGGGCCGCCTGCCGGTCGCGGTAGAGCCGGCGCATGCGGCGCAGGTGGCGCGCGTAGTGGCCCGATTCAATGAAGTCGGCCATGGCCAGTTGCTCGTGCACGTGGCCGCCGCGCAGCATTTCGCGCAGCGAGCCCTGGGTGGCCGAGAGCAGGGGGCCCGGCAGCACCAGAAAGCCCAGGCGCAGCGCCGGGAACATGGTCTTGGAGAACGAGCCCACATACACCACCGGTGCACCGGCCACCAGGCCCTGCATGGCAGCCACGGGCTCGCCGCTGTGGCGGAACTCGCTGTCGTAGTCGTCTTCGATGATCCAGGCGCCCTGGGCCTGCGCCTGGGCGATGAGCGCCAGGCGCCGGGCCACCGACATCACCACCCCCGTGGGGTACTGGTGCGAGGGGGTGGTGTAGACCAGGCGCGGCGGGTGGGCCAGCCAGTCTTGCGGGCTCCAGACCATGCCCTGGGCGTCGGTGCGCTGCGGCACGATGTGCAGGTCGCCCGCGCTCAGGGCCGTGCGCGCGCCGCGGTAGCCGGGGTCTTCGATCCAGGCCGTGTCACCGGGGTTGGTGAGCAGGCGCACGCACAGGCCCAGTGCCTCGTGCGCACCCTCGGTCAGAATGACCTGGGCCGGGTCGCAGCGCACCCCGCGCGACAGCGCCAGGTGGCTTGCAATGGCCTTGCGCAAGGCCATGTGGCCGGCGGGGTTGCCGTAGTTCAGGCTGTCCTGGCGCGTGCTCCTGATCACCTTGCTGAGCGTGGCATGCCATTGGCTCAGCGGAAAGTGGTCAAGTGCGGGCACGCCGGGCCGCAGCGCCGCGCCCATGTCCATGCGGGGTACCAGAGGGGCGATGCCCAGCAGGCGCCGTGAAATGGCCACGGGTGCAGGCGGCGCAGCGACCGGGCCCGCAGGGCTGGTCGCCTGCGGCGCCGGGTGCGAGGGCCTGGCCGGCGCGGCCACCTGGGACACGCGCAGGCTCTTGCGTTCGGCCGCGACATAGCCTTCGGCGGCCAGGTGCTCCAGCGCAATCACCACCGTGTTGCGCGAGATCTGCAGCTCATCGGCCAGGCGGCGCGAGCTGGGGAGTTTGCTGCCCGCCGTCAGGCGGCCATCGAGGATGGCATCCTTGATGCGGTGGTACAGCTGGCGTTGCAGCGAGGCGGCGCCGGCATCCCTGAACAGGGGCGCAGTGAACAGGGTGCTGGAAGCGCCGTAGGGCTGCGGCGGGGTGGTCATGTCACGTGGCGGGCTGGGGAAAATGGCCCTGCCGAGGCTATGGCATAACAAATCCACACCCGATGTTCCAACGCATGAACCGGGGTAAGTCTTTGCAAGAAAGGCGACGAAGCAGCGATCTGTGTAAGGCGATGTGTGCCATGCACTCTGCCGGTGCGTACGCGCGCATGCAGAGGCAACAAAGCCCGCATGCGCGGGCCTTGTCATCTGGGCGGTGAACCCGTTCAGGCGAACTCAATGCCCTTTGCTGCCAAACCCACCAGATCGATGCGGGTGGCATTGAGGTCCAGGTTGGCAGCCATCACCACCAGCTCAGCCGCACTGGTGCCCCCGGCCATGATGTCGGTAAGGATCTTGAGCTCCCCACTGGTGCCCGCCCGGCCCGTCACATTGGTCCACAGGGTCTGCGCGATCTGGGTGGGGGTGCTCGCCCCCAGCAGTTGCAGCCCCAGGCCCGCAATGGTCTGGCTGCTGGCGCCGGCATCGAGCAGGCGAATCACCTCGCCCACGATGCCCTTGTTGGCCAGAATCCCTGGCCCGGCCAGCGCGCCCAG